>NZ_JBEPLT010000001.1:0-393526 GCF_040545385.1 Bartonella japonica | reverse complement strand
TATCAAACCTAAAGCAATCGAAGCATAACCAGAAGCCGCCGCGCCATTACCTAAAGCAGCCGCATTAGAATTAAGAGCTCGCGCATTATAACCTACAACAGTCGCAGCATAAGCAGAAGCCGTCGCGCCAGTACCTAGAGCAATTGCGTATTCATTAGAAGCCGTCGCATTATAACCTAGAGCAGTCGCAAAATTACCAGTAGCCGTCGCATTATAACCTAGAACAGTCCCAAAATTACCAGTAGCCGTCGCATTATAACCTAGAACAGTCGAATATGGACCAGAACCTTGCGCTCTATTACCTAAAGCAATCGCCAAATTATCCGAGTCTATAGCATTAACACCTATACCAAGCGCATTAACACCAGTAGCCTCTGCTCCATCGCTTAAAGCAGTCGTATCATCATCAGAACCATCAGAGGCTGTACTCTGTGGATAAGACACACCAACACTGTCAACATCTTCAAGAGACGCATTTTTAACATCAGAATCCGCTGAAAAACTAGGAGAAATATTCAATAAAAATATAACACTCAAAGCCCCCAAACGCCAATTAATAAAAGATGGTCGATAACGAAGAAAATAAGGAAATTTCATTTTTTTTGCCATCAATATGATAGATATTTTTTTCATAATAAACTCCTCAATGAAAAAATAATTTTGAACATAAAAAAGACATATTTTGGCATTAACACCGTTTAATATTCTGAATAACGTTAGTGTACGGGGAGTGTATCTGAACGGATTTAGAATTAGAGATTACCTTTAGTAGAATCGGTAATATCGTAGGTAGAGTGTTTTGTGCTGTGTATCCTTTTTGTAGTGAAGTAAAAGTATGTCTTAAGAATGTATTTATAGTTACAGTGATTGTTGTGTTAGTTGTAGTTGAATAGAGTGTTTGTGTATTTTGAGAAGGGCTTCTTTGCTTGATAGTAAGTGGTAGTAGAAACTTGAAGTAAGGGATTGGTTGTTTTGTTTTAACTAACCTAAGTGTTTACTTCAGAGGTTTTACAGATATCATTGTAAAGTTGAAATGTCGCAATACTCAAAACTAATTTTTGTATTTTTTTAAGTTTTTTTCGTAGTGATTATATAAAAGCATTCTATAGTGTGTTTTTTATAATGCATTGCTTGCCCCCCTCTTCGAAGCCTCTCTTGAACAGAGAGATATTTGAACAAAAAGCTTGATATTTTTTAAATAACACTACTTAATAAATTACCTGTAGTATCACTTCTCGCGCTTATATAAACTCTTAAATAAAATAGCAAGAACAAAATGAGTCTTGTTAAATAAATAAGTCTTGTTAAATGTTTGTGATAATCCCTTTGTTTATACCGAATAAACGTTGTTTTTATTTACAATGATCGCGAAGTGTATTTCTACAATTTTTAAATCCGTACATAAAAATTATGTTTCAATCAGTTTGTAACATAAATACTGTTAAAAAAAATCTTCACATTACTTGATGCTTGTAAAAATAATCCACCCTCATCTTGGTTGATAAGGGTGGATTGTTTTTTTACTCACATATTTTGTTGATTATTATCGCAACCTCAGAGTAATTCCAGCACCTACTCCCCAATGACCACCTGAACGCGTTGCAGATATATTAGAGAGAATATTTCCATTTTCAGAGGTATAACCAGCACCAACAGAAAATGCAGATTGACTACGCCATAAACCACTACCAAATGAAAGACTTAAAGATCCCAGTATATCATAATAACGCAAGTTAGCCACCACCAAACCAATAGCTCCTGTCTGTCTTGCCTCTGTACAGACATCCTCAACTGCATAATTTAATATTTCAAACTTCATATCTGTATAAGACTTCGCATTATCAAGAATAATATCCATCTGCTACAAACTTACCCTCTCGTGGATATATCTTATCCGTAAAATCCTTTGCAATGCTATATTGCCAGAAAATCTCTACTTTTAAAAATGTATTTTTCCCTCTTAGATAGCCCTCCTATAATTAAAAAGAATCTCTCTCGAACAAAATAAGTCTTAAATTAATATACCTTCTACATTTATTAAGCCCTTAAACAAACGATCAAAAACAAAGTGATTCTTTTTCAATATTTGTACAAATCATTTTTCATAAAAAATAAAAATTATCTCTATTCACAGCAGTAGTGAAATAACTTCTTATAGCGTTTCTAAATTTGGATTTTAAAATTATCTGTCAATCTGGTCGTAATATGAACATTGTTTATGTCTGTAAAAAACAATTCACCCTCACCTTATTAGGAGAGGGTGAAACAAATTTTTCTTATGCATTTTATTTATTATCAGTTCAATATCATATTGAATCCCGCACCTACACCCCAATGACCACCAGAAGTACTGACCGATACATTAGACCGAAGAGAGCCATTCTCAGATGTATAACCAGTTCCAAAGGCAAAAGCAGATTGGCTACGCCATAAACCAGTACCAAATCCAATGCTTAATTTTCCAGGCATGTCACTGTAACGTAAGTTCGATACTGCTAATCCAATAGCTGCAGCTTGTTTTGCTTCTTTTCTTACATTTTCTATGCTGTAGCTTAAAGCATCAAACTTCATATTGGTATAGTTGTTCGCACGTTCAACGGCATCGTCAATCGCATCAATAACAATATTATTCACCCGTTGATCCGTATAATTTTTCGATTCATCAAGAATAATCTTCATCTGTTCTTTTGTATAATCATGAAGCTGACCACCATTAATCGCTTGCTTAGAACCCTCTTCAATCTTTCCATCCGCTACATTATCAATCGTTACAGGTTCACTGGCATCGCCACCTTTCAAAGTAACTTTGTTGATCTTTTTGCCATTTTTATCCCTATCATAACGAACAGCATCTTCAGCAATACCATCAACTTTGTTCTCAATATTAATAACCGTTTCGCCAATATCGGTAACCGCACCTGAAATATTATCAACTCTATCTCCAATATGCTTAACATCTTTTTCAACATCAGAGATACGTTCATTGGTTTGCCAGAGTTGTCCACCATTAACTGCATCTTTTGAATTTTCTGCAATTTCACCATCAGCAACATTGGTAATCCTATTCGGCTTACCACCGCGTCCAGCATCATAGGCGTTTTCCTCTTCATTCCACTTTAAAGCATCCGAATCGACCTTGTTTATGACATCATTAATACGGTTGTTAATATTTGACATCCCATTATTAATACCATCAAAAGCATCAGAAACATTATTATAGCTTTTCTTCTCACCAGCAGTGCCATTTGCATCGAATTGGGAAATCTTAAAATCAGGCGCTGTCCATTGACCATTTTCATATTTAGCACCACCACCAAAATACGTTGCAAGAGTCTGATTCAAAAGATAAAGCTGGTTGCCCGTAATGGCATCTGTCGAGCCTTGTGCAATTTCTCCATCCAAAAGAAACTTAAGTTTACTCTTTGTCTTTTCACCATTTTTGCCATGTTTTGCAACAAATGCTTGCTCTTCTTCACTCCATAATAAAGCATCATTCAAAAAACCATCAAATTGATTAGTAAACTCATTCACCACATTTGTTAGACGATTGTCCACACTCTGAATATTGCTATCAAGACCTTTTAAAGCTGAACCGACATCATGATATTTAACCTTAGCATTTTCTCCCTGACCATCTTCAGTAATGACAGATAAAGTATATGTTGGTGCACTAAAAATACCATTCTCAAATTTTGTATCACCACCAAAGTAATTTGCAATATCTCCAGCTATTTTATTAATCTGACTACCGTTGATTGCATCATGCGAATCTTCAGAAATATTACCATTCTTGACATTAAGGAGAGCAACAGGTTCGTTATTATTATTTTTACCACCTAAAGTTACACTGCCATAATTAACAGTACCATCTTCCTTTTTATCGTAGAGAACCGCTGCTGCAGTTACTGTCTCAATATTTTGAGAAATCTTCTCTATGCTTTCATCAAGTTGGTCTTTATTAACAGCTTGATCGCCGTTTTCTGCCTTACGCACACCAGAAATAGTGCGCGGTGAATTGCCATATCCTGCAATACTAATTTCAGTACCAGCTGTTTTCTTACCGATAGTGATAATATTTGTTGATGCGTCCTGTTGCACAAGATCATTTTTTTCCATATCAATAATCTTATTATTAATATTGTTGATAAAGGTATTTACACCAATAAATGCATCCGTAACATTATCATATGCCTCACCATCAATAAGGAAAGCTGGGTTTGTACTGTTAATCACGTTGGCACTACCACCAAAAAATTTTGAAGTATTTTCAGCAATCTTGAAAAGCTGGGAACCATTGATAGCGTCAGTTGAATCTTCAGCGATTTCACCATCCAAAAGGAATGTAATTTTGCTGTTTGCACCCTCACCATTACCATGAAGTGCAACAAACGCCCGCTCATTTTCACTCCATAATAAAGCATCTTGAGAAAAATTATCAATTCTCTGATTCAACACATTGGATACATTTGTTAGACGACTGTTCACATTTCTGACATTCCCATCAAGCCCTCTCAACGCAGAACCGACATCTTTAAAGACTTTTTGTTCCGTCTCACCATCTGCACCAACAAATGTTAAATTATATTGTGGACCTACAAAAGCGCCATCTACAAATCCTGCATCACCACCAAAGTAATTTGCAATATCTCCAGCTATTTTATTAATCTGGCTACCGTTGATAGCGTCAGTTGAATCTTCAGCGATTTCACCATCCAAAAGGAATGTAATTTTGCTGTTTGCACCCTCACCATTACCATGAAGCGCAACAAACGCCCGCTCATTTTCACTCCATAATAAAGCATCTTGAGAAAAATTATCAATTCTCTGATTCAACACATTGGATACATTTGTTAGACGACTGTTCACATTTCTGACATTCCCATCAAGCCCTCTCAACGCAGAACCGACATCTTTAAAGACTTTTTGTTCCGTCTCACCATCTGCACCAACAAATGTTAAATTATATTGTGGACCTACAAAAGCGCCATCTACAAATCCTGCATCACCACCAAAGTAATTTGCAATATCTCCAGCTATTTTATTAATCTGGCTACCGTTGATTGCTTCTTTTGAAGAATCGCTAATTCTTCCCTTTGCAACACCAGAAATTATACGATCTGCACCAGATTGGTTTGCAATATCAATCTTCGTACCATCTTTTTCTTTACCAATAGTGATAAGCTGACCATCTTCTTGCCACTTAACAAGAGTGTTGCCTGCTATTTCATTTTTCATTTCTTTTAACTGTGCAAAATTCACTGCATCAGTAGCTTGCTCTCCAGCTTTTACACCCCTGATAGTCCGATCGCCACTACTTCCTGCAATATCAATCTTTGTACCGCCTTTTTCTTTACCAATAGTGATAAGCTGCTCATCTTCTTGCCACTTAACAAGAGTGTTGCCTGCTATTTCATTTTTTATTTTATTCAGCTGTGCAACATTGACTGCATCACTCTCGTCAGTACCTTCTTCCACTCCTGTAATCTTTTGATTCCCTCCATCAATACCATCACTAGTCATTCTCGGACCATCAGCAATCACGAAGCCATCATCACTCATAGTGCTTCGGCCTGTAGTAACACTTGTCAGCTTAAGATTCTCGTTTAAAGCAAACTTGATGTTATTATTAGCTTCTTTTGCAATCTTTAAGTTCTCTGCTCCCTCTACATTGCTATTATCTACTGAAAAATCTACCGTACTGCCTAATGCAACAGATGTCGCTTCTTGTCCGCTAACAGAAAGTTTCCATCCTTCTTCCACCAAGCTTTTGATAGTCTTAAACTGTCCATAATTTACTGCATCGGTATCTTGCTCTCCAGCTTTTACACCCGTGATAGTCCGGTTGCCCCCACTTCCTGCAATATCAATCTTCGTACCGCCTTTTTCTTTACCAATAGTGATAAGCTGACCATCTTCTTGCCATTTAACAAGAGTGTTGCCTGCTATTTCATTTTTTATTTCTTTTAACTGTGCAAAATTCACTGCATCGTTATCATCAGTACCTTTCTCCACTCCTGTAATCTTTTGATTTCCTCCATCAATACCATCACTAGTCATTCTCGGACCATCAGCAATCACGAAGCCATCATCACTCATAGTGCTTCGGCCTGTAGTAACACTTGTCAGCTTAAGATTCTCGTTTAAAGCAAACTTGATGTTATTATTAGCTTCTTTTGCAATCTTTAAGTTCTCTGCTCCCTCTACATTGCTCTTATTTACTGAAAAATCTACCGTGCTACCTGGATCAACATCTGTAGCTTTACTACCGTTGACAGAAAGTTTCCATCCTCCTGCTGCAATATCTTTCAAAGCTTTTAGCTGGGCAACATTGACTGCATCGGTATCTTCAGTTCCTGCTGCCACCCCTGTAATCTGCCGTGTAATTTTATACCCTTCAACCTCTTTACTAGTATCACCAACACTAAAAGCCCCTGCAGTACTTTTCCATGTCTCACTAACTTCTGTTGATATAGTATCAGTCACAGGATCATAACCATTAACACCCTTTTCAACACGAGAGACAGATCCCCCACCAATAGCAACCCCATCTCTAACACGTGCCTGTGCATTTGCACCAATAGCAACAGAATCGTCCTTTTCAGCAAAAGTAAACGTACCTATTGCAATAGAATTTTCAGCTTCTGCTATTACTTTTCTGTTAGGCTCAGGACTTCTCTTAGACGAACCACTACCTATTGCAATAGAACCTGAAGCTTTTGCTTCAGCTTCTATTCCTATAGCAACCGCATAACTATCTTTTGCCTTTGTTTTTGTCCCTATAGCAATGCTCTCTTTACCAGTTGCAGTCGCAAGTCCACCGAGAGCAACTGTAGATTCCCCCGATGCCTCTGATCCCACTCCCATAGCAACACTTGCTTTACCGCTTGCAAGTGCAGAAACACCAAAAGCTTGCGCCCCTCCAGCTTTTGCTGTCGCTCCTGCACCAAATGCTGTTGAATAATTCCCCGTTGCAGAAGACCCACAACCGGTTGCAAAAGAATAAACACCAAAAGCTTCAGGCATAGCATTGGGTATCCCCCCTGTAAGAGTCCCCATATAACCACTATTTTGGGTTGTCGTGCTATCACCATTCCAAACAGCCTGTTGAGTAGTTGTGCCATAAGGATTATACCCATTAAATGCTAGATTTTCGATAAACCTTCGATATTGCTCCTCTGCAGTTATTTTTCTGTTCTCAGCAACTGACTGCTGCTGCTTACCGCCACGACCTACAACATTATCTGCACCACAGTAATCGTCATCACCAGCCAACACAACACTACCGTGGCTACCATGAGGATATAATACCCCCGGAGCACCGGTGCCTAGATTTACATTACCTGTTATAGCAAGGTTTGCAGCAAAAATAGGAGAAACACTCGATAAAAGCGTTGCCATTGCAGCTCCCAACGAAACCACTTTAACTAAATTTGATGTTAAATATAATTTTTTCATAAGAACTTCCTCCTATAAAGCTCAATATCATCACAACGCGCAAAACCCTCATCGCAAAATCCTGTTTGCGCACCCCAAAAAACAATAAATAAAGATAAAACCCACCCCCTATGATGCCGGTGTTTACTACGGCGCCATCCTCAAATATCTGCGACAATATTGAATCTAGAAAAGTCCCCAACCCTTTTAGCTAGAGGGATTCAAGCTAAAAAATAAAGAAAAACAAAATCTTTAAAAGTATTACATTAATCTCCATTCAAAAATATTACTATTCACCTCATAACAAAAACGGCTTTTTCAAGAGCAATTTTACTTTTCAGATAAAGCGCATAAGCAAAATGGCAAGAGTATAGAAAATAATTTTCCATTCATTTGCAAAAATACTTCCTCATAAACATGAAGAGAGGCATTTTATAATCGCTGTTCTTATAAACATAAGCTTATGATTTTTTTAGACTTAATCATATAATGTGTGATAGATAGCTGTTATCATGAGTATCTCACTCTGGAATAATACATACATCTTTAAAAGAGAAATTTCTTCACGCAATCAAGCATTTTTTTAATAAAGTCTCGATGCTTTAATCCTGTACTATTCATGAAATATAGAGCAGTTCTGTAAACTTTCTTTCGTTTTTTCTGCCTTTTTACGTGTGTTATCTTTTATTTTTAATTTATGGCAATCAAATTGCTGTAATGATTATTGTTTTTCACTGTTGCATAAATTTTTATAGAATATTGGTAAACGAAAAAATCTGTTTTTTAGCTCTTTACTCTAAAATGACCCGTTATATTTTTAGTATTGTCAGCATTATTTTTGCGGTCAAATATTACTAAAGAAGCGGATCCATAAATACCATTCCTCTTTCTAAAATTGTATCTTATTGGCTTAACCACAATTCTGTTTATGGGCGATTTTGTCTTTGAATATTAAACAAAAAAGCTCTCATCAAATTTTATTAAGGAAACCCATAAAAAATACTTGAGATTTTTTCCATCAACAAACCTTAAATCTCTTAGAGATGTGCACAAATAAAGCAAGATGCATACAACTTTCTATTGAAAGCAAATGGTTCATCCATATTCTGAAAAATTGCCGCTTTTCTTTTAAAAATAATTTATAGAAACATATGTTGAATGATAACTTAAAATACCGCTATCGTTTTCTTACCCATTTTAAATGATAAAGAAAAAAATCTTTAAAGATTTTCATTTTTAAGCAATGAAAACATATGAAACATTCTTGAGTAAGAAAAGAATCTCAAAACAAAATTATGATTCGCAATTATAAAAAAGAGACAGGACTACTTGGTAGCATCCTTTAGTGCACGGTAGGATAACTCAAAAAAAAATCTATAGTGCTATTTCAAATAACATATTGAAGGAAAAAAGAAAATTTTACAATGGCGCACCCGAAGAGATTCGAACTCCTGACCCCCAGATTCGTAGTCTGGTGCTCTATCCAGCTGAGCTACGGGTGCAATTTCTAATTCCTTATTACCTCAAGACAAAGGGTTCCTAATCGTTTCATTGATGAATTGCAAGTAAAAGTTGGTAAAAATAAGAATTTTATCTTTTCGTTGATCATATATTTTAACAAAGGCAACTGTGTATTTCTAATTTTAGCTGGATTTTAATACAACCATTTTCTTTTTGTATTAACAGTACAACTTAAGATGAACGATAGTTAACTTGACGTTTTAACTTACGAGAGATAGTCAAGCAAAAGATGAGATCTGTTTTTTGCGGTGGGGAGTAAGATACGCTACCTGCAGTTCGTTTTTGTATGAAATTCGAATGTTGCTGTTGAAGACTATTTCAGGCAAATTTGCATATTCATAACATAGCAAAGGTAGAAGTATGCGATTGTTTAAAAAGATTTTTCCACTAGTATTGTTCATTGTCATTTTGACGGTAGCTTATTGGGTAGGGAAACACAGTTCAGAGAAACGCATTGCTTTAATAAATAAAACAACAAGTTCATCCCATAAAGCTTCAAAAGTGACAAAAGAAAAATCGACAACAAATGTTGTTGTTGATCTTGTAAAAATTCAAGATTTTTACGAACATTTAAATACACTTGGAAGCGGACAAGCATTCGCTGAGGTGGCATTGACACCTTGGTCATCAGGTGTTGTTGATAAGATTTTTGTATCAGCTGGTACAAAAGTACAAATGGGCGATGTCATTGCAAAGCTTGATTCTGAAAAGGAAAAAATAGCAGTTGAAAAAGCAAAAGTGCAACGTGATAATAGTGCCTTAACACTTTCACGTGTTCTTAAATTACGTGCCAGCAAAACAGCAACAGAGGTTCAGGAAATTACTGCCCGACTAGAGCTGGAAAACGCTAATTTGGCTTTGCGTAATGCTGAATTAGATCTCGATCGGCGAACAATTCGTGCACCAATAAACGGAATCGTTGGCATTTTGCCCATCAACACAGGCAATACTGTAACCCTTAATACTGTAATAGGTCGTATTGAGAATAGAGAACGCATTTTAGTCGATATATGGGTTCCTGAACGGTATATATCCTATATTCATAAAGGAGATAAAGTAACCGCAACATTAACGGCGCAACCAGATAAAACCTTTGTTGGCCATATTTATGCTATTGATAATGTCGTTGATCCAGAAAGTCGCACACTTCACGTTCAAGTTGAGATCAAAAATGAAAAAGATACGCTTATGTCTGGTATGTCTTTTTCTATTGCACTGCAATTTTATGGTGGTTCCTTCCATGTCGTTCATCCTCTTGCTGTTCAATGGAACAGTAAGGGATCTTTCGTCTGGCGTGTGAAAGAAGGAAAAGTAGAATCTATACCAGTTTCGATTATTCAGCATAAAGAAGATAAAATATTTGTGAAAGCACCCCTCAAAAATGGTGATCAAGTTGTCATACAGGGAGTGCAGATGCTTCGCCCAGGCAGCAAGGTGACTATTAATGAAGCAAACGCCGACCAACAACAATTATCAGCACCTCGTGGGTAAAATTATATAATGAGTCAAGAAGTGAATACGAAACAAACTATAACCCAAGCAGAACAAGGTGGTATGATTGCCTTGTTTATTCGCAGACCGGTTTTTACCTTTGTTTTGAACGCCATGATCATCATTGCGGGATTTGCTGCATGGTTGAACATTGAAGTTCGTGAACTACCAGATGTTGATACTCCAGTGACAACGATTATGACAACTTTTTCTGGAGCATCAGCAGAAACAATTGATCGTGAAGTTACGAAAATTATAGAAGATGCAGTTTCTCGTGTTTCTGGTGTTAAAACAATTTCTTCAACATCTTCTTTTGGTCGTTCACGTGTCGAAATCAATTTTAATGTTGGTGTTGATTTGAATGTTGCTGCATCCGACATTCGCGATGCTCTGTCTCGCATTGCTTATTCTTTACCCAAAAACGCCGATACACCTCTCATCATTAAAGCAGATTCAAATGCTGCTGCTATGATGTATTTGGTTGTAACCTCACCAACGATGAGTATTGATGATTTAACAACGGTAGTAAACGATCAAATTGTTGATGTACTTTCTGCCGTTGATGGTGTTGGTGATGTGCAAGTTGCGAGTGCACGCACGAAGATTTTTCAAGTTGATATCGATGTAGCAAAGCTTGCAAGTTATGGATTAACCGTAGCAGATATTTCACGCGTTCTTGCTGATATGACAACAGATGTACCAGTGGGGTCATTACGCAATTCTAAACAAACTTTAATTGTACGTGCGACTGCACGCTTAACAACAGCAGAAGCTTTTGAACAAGTTCTCTTAAAACCTCATGTGCATCTTGGTGATGTTGCACATGTTACTTTGTCACCTGATATAGAAACAGTTATTCTTCGTGTTAATGGAAAGCCCGGAATTGGATTGGGGATCATACGTAAAGCACAATCTAATACTCTTAATATTTCTCAAGGTGTTCGAACTGTTCTTGACCATCTTAAAAATGTTGTTCCTGCTTCTGTACATGTGAGTATTATCAATGATGATGCACTTTTTATTCAAAATGCACTGCATGAGGTTGAAGTTGCATTGGTTATTGCTATTCTCAGTGTTATCTTGGTTATTTTTCTTTTTCTTAGAGATATACGTGTAACGCTTATTCCTGCCTTATCTATTCCTGTTGCTTTAATCGGTACAATTGCTGCCATTTACGTTGTAGGATTTTCTTTAAATATTCTCACATTGTTAGGACTTGTTTTAGCAACAGGTCTTGTGGTGGATGATGCGATTGTTGTGCTTGAGAATATTGTTCGATGGCGTAATATGGGATTAGGTCCTCGAGCAGCAGCAGCGTTAGGAACACGGGAAGTTTTTTTTGCTGTTTTAGCTACGACATTAACTTTAGTTGCTGTGTTTGTGCCTATCTCTTTTCTTCCTGGGCAAGTAGGAGAACTTTTTAGGGAATTTGGCTTTGTTTTGGCAATTTCTATTCTACTTTCTTCTATTGTTGCTTTAACACTTTGTCCTATGTTGGCTTCACGTCTTCTCAAAGAACATCCTGAGAACGATAAGAAAGAAAAACATCATTTTACTTTGTTGAATAAATTGGGAGCTTTTTTGAGCAAAAAGTATGCTTATAGTTTGCATAAATGTTTAGAAAAACCTTGGACGGTTATTTTTGCTTCACTTATTTTTGCGTGTCTTTGTGTCGGAGGCTATACAAAATTACAACAAGAATTGATACCAGCAGAGGATAGAGCTCTTGTTTTTTTGGTTATTAATGGACCACAGGGGATTTCAACACAATATCTAAATGAGCAAGTAGAACAAATTGAAACGAGTTTACAACCTTTACGTGATTCTAGAGAGATTGCTAATAGTTACTCTATCGCTGGTATTAATGGTTCACCCAATACTGCTTTTTTAATTTTATTGCTTTCATCTTGGGACAAGCGTTCGCGTAGTCAACAAGAAATTGTAGAAGATATTAATGCAAAAGTAAGACAGTTTCCGGCAGTCTTGGTATTTGCGGCACAGGGAAATTCTTTAGGAGTTAGAGGAACTGGTCAAGGTTTACAATTTGCAATTCTTGGAAATGATTATACAAAATTACAGCCAATTGCCGATAAGCTTGTTACTGCTTTACAAGCTGATCAGCATTTTATTCACCCACGGCTTACTATTGATGCAACACAACCGCAATTTTTTATTGAAATTAATAGAGAAAAAGCTTCTGATTTAGGGATTGATGTTACCAATTTGGGGGATACATTACAAGCAATGTTGGATGGGAAAAAAATTGGCTCCATTTATGTAGATGATCATTCTTATGATGTTAAACTGACATCACGTAAGAATCCTCTTAATAATCCGAGTGATTTAGAAAATATTTTTTTAAAAACCAAAGACAACAAATATGTTCCTTTATCAGTCGTAGCAAACTTGCATGAAAAAGCCATTGCACCTCAATTAAAACGAGAGGAACGCATGAGTGCTGTTATTATCAGCGCAAATCTTGCTCCAGATGTTGTTTTAGGAAGTGCATACCAAACTGTACAGAAAATTGCTGCTCCTTTGTTGTCAGAAGGCAACTATATTGTTCCTTTAGGGGAAGCTGCTACATTTGGTGAAACATCTTCCAATTTTATGATTGTTTTTGGAATTGCCTTTGTGATCACTTTGTTGGTTTTGGCTGCGCAGTTTGAAAGTTTTATTTCAGGATTTATCATCATAGCTACTGTACCATTAGGGATTGGTTGTGCCGTAATTGCTATGCTTTTAAGTGGAGTTAGCCTTAATATTTACAGTCAAATTGGTTTAATTTTGTTGGTTGGGGTTATGGCTAAAAATGGTATTCTCATTGTTGAATTTGCCGATCAGTTACGTGATCAAGGAAAAAGCGTGCGTGAAGCTATAGAAGAAGCAGCAAATATTCGCCTTCGTCCAGTTTGTATGACGATGATTTGCGCCATTTTAGGAGGAATTCCTTTAGTTTTAGCCAAAGGTGCTGGCGCAGAAGCACGTGTCGCTTTAGGGTGGGTTATTGTTGGTGGTTTGGGTTTAGCAACTATTTTTACGCTTTATGTCACACCAGTTATTTATCTTTTTCTTGGACGTTTTATAAATCCAAAAGCAGAAGAAGTTACACGCTTAACAAGAGAACTTAGCCAAGTTAATTAATCTGATAGGAAAAATTTGAAGTTTTGTACTTTCGTTTAAAAAATGTCGCTTTCAGATCTTATTCTTTTTGTGTCGCTTGATTTTATTATGTAAACAATCAAAACTGATTTCAACAAAAGAGACGATTTTCGTTTTGTTATTGTTTGTGTGTAAATTGTATTGTCAAAATCATAGGAGATAGCTTATTGATTCGAAATGAAAAAATCTTTGAGAAAGCTTTGAAAACTTTAAAAGAACATGCCACAAAGGATGGAGTGAATGATATTCGTAGGCATTTTCTAGAAGATAAGCAACGTTTTTCCCATTTTTCTTTGAGATTTGACGATCTCCTTTTTGATTTTTCAAAATGTGGTGTAACGCTAAAAACGTTGCAACTCTTAGATAATTTAGCTGTTGCAGCAGATGTATTGAAACGGCGTGAAGCAATGTTTTCCGGTGAACCCATTAATACAACTGAAAAACGCTCAGTTCTTCATATTGCGTTACGTTTACCTGCTAGCGAAAATTTTATGTTAAATGGTCGTGATCTTGTCCAAGATATTCAGAATGTCCTTGCTCATATGGAAAGATTTTCTGAAATGGTTCGTGATGGCACTTATAAAGGAGACAGTGGCGAGAGAATAAATGATATTGTCAATATTGGTATTGGTGGCTCTGATCTTGGACCTGTGATGGTCACAAGTGCTTTAAAACCTTATCATGATGGTCCGCATTGTCATTTTGTTTCTAATGCAGATAGTGCACATATTTTTGATACTCTTTCTGGTTTGAATCCGGCAACAACTTTGTTTGTCATTGCTTCTAAAACTTTTACTACAGCTGAAACGATTGCGAATGCACAAATTGCACGCCAATGGATTTGTTCACATTTAGGGGAGCAGGCTGTTTATAAGCATTTTGTAGCTGTTTCAAGTGCGCTTGATAAAGTGATAGAATTTGGTATCGATTCTTCAAGAGTTTTTGGATTTTGGGAGTGGGTTGGAGGACGTTATTCAATTTGGTCGGCCATTGGTCTTATTGTTATGCTAGCAATAGGAGGACAAAATTTTCGCCAATTTCTCAAAGGTGCTCAGCATATGGACCAACATTTTAAAACAGCACCTTTACATAAAAATATTCCTATTCGATTTGCCCTTTTAGGATTTTGGCATCGTGTTATTTGTGGTTATTCATCACGAGCTATTATTCCTTATGCACAGCGTTTAGCGCATTTCCCAGCTTATTTGCAGCAACTTGATATGGAATCAAATGGTAAGCAAGTTTCTCTGGATGGCAAGCCATTAACTTTTTCAACTGGTCCAGTTGTTTGGGGAGATTCAGGAACAAATGGTCAACATGCTTTTTTTCAGCTTTTGCATCAAGGAACAGATATTATTCCTGTAGAATTTATTTTATTTATAAAAGGACATGAGAAAAATTTATATCCTATGCATGACATGTTGATAGCAAATTGTTTAGCACAATCAAAAGCCCTCATGAAAGGACGTAGTGTTGAGGATACTCGGCGCATCCTTATAAAAAATGGAATTGGTAAATGTGAAGCAGATAATTTAGCACTCCATAGAAGTTTTGAGGGAAACCGCCCCAGTATTATGTTGGTTCAAGATTTGTTGACACCTTTTGCGCTCGGTCGTCTCATTGCACTTTATGAGCACCGTATTTTTGTCGAAGGTATTTTGATGAATATTAATTCATTTGACCAATGGGGTGTTGAGCTTGGGAAAGAATTAGCAAATGAATTGTTACCTATACTCCGCGGAGAAAACAAAGCTGATAAACGAGACAGTTCAACATTAGGACTGTTAGCACATATTCAAGAAAGACGTTCAGAATAAGTGTAATTTAACAACAGTTTTTTACTCTGTAGGAAAGAGAATATAAGATAGGACTGCATAAAATTTCATTATTTTTGTGTATATTTTTTTGATCATTAATGCGATTTTCTAAATTGTTTTTTAACAAAAAAGCTATAAAAATCTCATAATAAGTTATACAAAATTTGCTGATAAACCACAGTTCTCGTTTCATATTCGAAATAAACAAAAAACATTGAACAAATCAAAAGACTTAAAACTCTCTAAATTTTGCATAATAAACTGATTTTGTTGATAAATGGCGGTGCTATTGAATCCCTTCGAATTCAAAGATCGTAACCCAACAAGCAAAACATATCAAAAATCATCGTAACACAAGATTATTAAATACAACAACCAAGGATATAAAAGTAAACTTACGCTTATTCATTTTCTTGATTTTATTAAGGAGAGATATATACACTCTAACCTCCTAATACGCTGAATTTATTTACGAAATTGTGGTAAGTTATGATTGCAAAAAACAATAAGGACAGCACTAAGCAATAAATACTCAATAGTCCCCTATGTTTCAATGAAGATACAAGGGATGACACGAAAGAAGCCATTGGAAAATGAAAATACTTAAAGTTGATATGAACGCATGGTTTTTGAACAATAAACGCAGAACTGCTTTTGTATCCTGCCAATCAGTACGGATATGAGGAAGATAAGACTTTTTTCCTAATCCGTCACCGCATACCGTTTAAGTGTGAAGAAAAGATTGAATCTAGCCAATCTAAAACAATTTTTACCATCCAGAATTGCATACATACAAAGCATTGATTTATAATGATAATTTACTTTCTGTATGTTGGATGAGAGTCCTTAATATCGTAAGATTCTCTTATTTCAAACCTATTTATCTTAAATCAATCAAAACTATTCGCTTGCACATTACAAGCAGAATGAGCGTGTGGATAAAAACTGTACAAAAAAACTAAAAATGGTTCTTATGAACCGTCTTAATGCAAGGGCTGTTGGCAAAATTGGAGGCTGGCAAATATAATGATAGTGCCTGCTTTTACTTCCTAAGCATGGTGCTCAATGAATTTTACGGTATGCCATTCACAGGCGCCATCGTGAAATGGGCTTGGGTGCCTTAAGAAATGTCTCTTTAAAACAAGCCCACGAAGGTGCAGACCAATGGCATTCTGTTTTATGTGAAGGTCGTGCCCCCATTAAAAAACGTAATTATTTATGACCGCGCCAACAATGAATTGGCAATCTTCAATAAGTCTGGATCCCCCAAAAAGCGCACCATGTATCTGAAGTTATTCAGCTAACATCTTTTCAGTCAAGCAAAGTATTTCCTAAGTTCAGAAAAATACATGCTGCTGCCACTTATCAACAATGGCTCTGATACTTCAACATGTAACGATATTGATAAATTACTAATAGAAATTCAATACCAGTTTTATGAATCTTAATAATGATAAACAAACTCTACACTCTAACAATATCTTTGCTTCACTGAATGCCAGAAAGCATTCAAAGCGCGGTTCGTTATCAAAGCTACCGATATGCGCTGTATTAGCTAGCGCGTTAACAATGACAGAGATAGACTGGTATAAACTAGTCAATTGCTAAGATATTGATTTTTCATAACTAACAGCTCTGTATTTGCTTCAACGTACGGTTTTTCAGGAAAAGGTTATATATTAAGAGAAAAATTAGAAAAACGGGGTGTTTATAGAAGGAAAGTCAATTGTAAACAGCAAAAAGCTGCCAATACTGACATTTTGAAACAGAAACTCTTAATGCATAAGAACTTTTGTTTGGAATTAATGGCGGAGAGAGAGGGATTTGAACCCCCGATAGAGTTGCCCCTATGCCGCATTTCGAGTGCGGTGCTTTCAACCACTCAGCCATCTCTCCTTATAAAAGTACGGTGAGCTTTATACTCTTTTTCAGTACATGGCGGGTAGATAACCTTCAATTGCTTTTCATACAACCATTTTTTGCTTTTTTATGGGACTTTATTGACAGAGAATAGAAATTCCGTCATATATACAGAATGCAAGCGTGGGGAAATCTGCGCATATTTTCGTTTAGGAAGGTATTTTTACCCTTCTGTGGCAATCTATAACGACTGATAAAAAGCAGCCTATTTTTTCTTAACTTATAAGAAAGAGATTAAATAAGAGCTGGAATGAACGAAAGGATAAAAAATGTTCGCAGTCATTAAAACCGGTGGTAAGCAATATCGCGTTGTTGCTAACCAGAAGGTGAGAGTTGAAAAAATTATTGGTAATGCTGGTGAGGTTGTCGAATTAAGTGACATCTTGATGGTTGGGGAAGAAGGGAATGCAATTATTGGTGCACCTTTTGTCGATGGTGCCTTGGTTACAGCAGAGATTGTAGAGCAAACGCGTGGACGTAAGGTTATTGCATTTAAAAAGCGCCGTCGTCAAAATTCGAAGCGCACGAGAGGACATCGCCAAGAAGTAACGACACTTCGTATTTTAGAAATTTTAATGGGTGGTTCGAAACCTAAAAAAGCAGCGACAAAGTCAATTAAAAAAGAGGAAAATGCTGCATTAAAGGAAACCACAAAGAAAGTTAGTGCAGCTGATCCTGCTAAGAAGGTAGCCAAAAAAAACACTGAAAAAAAAGTTACATCGCAGAAGAAAACGACTGTAGCATCAAAGAATAAAGAAGATTAAAGGAGAACATC
The DNA here is from genome assembly GCF_040545385.1 of Bartonella japonica. Classification (NCBI taxonomy): domain Bacteria; kingdom Pseudomonadati; phylum Pseudomonadota; class Alphaproteobacteria; order Hyphomicrobiales; family Bartonellaceae; genus Bartonella; species Bartonella japonica. The sequence goes on along the minus strand of NZ_JBEPLT010000001.1, from coordinate 375,406 downwards.
CATGGCACATAAAAAAGCTGGCGGTTCCTCGCGTAACGGTCGCGATTCAGAGTCAAAGCGTCTTGGCGTTAAAAAATTTGGTGGTGAAGCCGTTATCGCTGGGAATATTATCATCCGTCAACGTGGTACACGCTGGCACCCTGGTGATAATGTTGGCATTGGAAAAGATCATACCCTTTTTGCTCTATCAAATGGAACCGTTTCCTTTCGTAAGAAAGCGAGTAACCGTTCGTATGTTTCAGTTATTCCTGTAGTAGAGGCAACGAAATAAATTATAATATTTTTACAATAAATCAGTATTTTGTTGAATTTCAGGCTTGGAATTCTTTAACACGAAAAAGGAAGGGTGGGATACTATCTTTCCTTTTTTGTTATCTATGGTATAATGCAAATTAGAAGTAAGTGTAGAAAACTAAAAAACAGAATCTGGAAAAATGCTTTTCTTAAATAACTAAAAGATTGAAGTTATATTTCATTGGGACTGAAAACATTGACATGATGGGAATTACTGATAATCGGTGTGTGATGGTATAGAAGATTTATTTTTTTATTAACGAAAAAATATCAAGCAATTTATTTTTAAAAGATTTTAGGGAGTATCTGTGCAATCATATTGGTGAAATTGTTCTTGTTTTTTTAACGTTGGTAGTATTCATAATATTCTTTAAAGGTTATGATAAATTTATCTGTATAGAAAAAAATGATAAGTAGTAAGAGGCATTTATCAAAAATTTTTTGCACGTAATACGCGTTTAAGGAAATTTCAATAAATCGAGAGTGACATCACATTTAGCATAGTTTGGAGCAACCCAAATAAACAGCGTGCAATCAATGACATAAATAGTATTTTGGGGAATATTTATTATTGGATGTTATAAAATAACCTTTTTCAGTATAAGAGAAAAACTTGATTTAGAGTGAAAGCGCTTTTTATGAGAGTGTCTTACTGATCTTGTTTCAAATTATCTAGAAATTAAAATCATGCATGGGATTTTGTTTGGTTTTAGCTATTGAGAGTATCGTTTTTTAGAAAAGATACTTTACCTTTCTGGTATGTGACAAACAATACTCTGTTATCACGATATTTGTTTGAGAAAGAGAAGACTACAGTTAAGGCTACACCTTGAGGACCTTATATCATAAGATATCAGCTACATTGAATTTTAAGTAGCAAATTACATGCGGAAATTTGTGGCCGTGTAATACACCAAAAAAGAACAAAGACTGATTGCTTAGTTGGAGAGGAAGCTGTGAAAATGTTAATAAAGTTGCAGATTATTAGGGAGATACTTTCTTCTATAAGAGATGATGACAAATTATATCGAATAACTCAAGATAGTAAGAGCGTTTTTTAAAATAGCTTTTCAGTTAATAGAATCTGTAAAAATCAGGGCATTTATCTTTTTAAAGTAGAGTAAAAATCATATTTTCTTATGATAATTTTACGCAATTTGGGAGCAGATATACTTAAAATAAGATGATACTTGAAATCATTTGATAGATCATATTTGGTTATTTAAACATCTCACTAAGCCATATCCCATACAACAAAGGAAAATCATGATGTTACTTGTATTCTGTATTTTGGAAAATATGACTTTGAAATAAAATTTATCAGACATATTCATACTCAAATGTGAAGCAATTTAAATTCATTATGAGAGCTGAGGAAGTATAAGCAATGAATGCAGATTTTGATGATGTAGAAATTTTATCTATAAGATCTGTACTACTTGCAGCTTCTTTTGACCATAAAAATGACGCGATTCATGCTGCTGCTGAATTGCTTGTACAAGTTGGTGCGATTGATAAATGTTACCTAGAAAGCATGCTCAAACGTGAAGCAATCACGAATACTTGGCTTGGAAATGGTATAGCGATTCCCCATGGAATGGTTGAAAGCTGTGATTTGATTATCAGAGACGCTATTGCTGTTATACAGATTCCTGCTGGTGTTGAATGGTGGAATGGAAATAAAGCCCGTTTGGTCATTGCCATTGCAGCGTCTCCAGATCGCTACATAGAAATTTGCAAAAAATTGACGTGTCTTTTATTTGATAAAAGACGGCTTGAAGCACTTTTGACAACAGCAGATAAACAACAAATTATTACAACCCTTTTTGATCATAACATGAAGATGGAAAAGGCTTTCAGAGGCGATCTTCCAGTATACCAGGAATGGACTCTAGATTATCCAAGTGGTCTTCATGCACGACCAGCCTCTCTTTGGGTTGACTTTGCAAAAAAAATTTCAAGCTCTATCAGAATTCGCCATGGTCAATATGCCGTTGAAATGAAAAATTTAGTTGGTTTATTGCAATTAGGAGTAAAAAACGGCGATGTTCTCATTTTTTCTACGGATGCTGTAGAAGGCGCACAACTTCTTAAGGATGCGATTTCTGTCGTAAAGAAAATAAGCATAAGTGAAAAATGTATGGTGCGAGAAATAGAATCTCAAACAAAGGCTTTTCATGGTTGGTATCCGCGTTCCAGACAAAAAGGCATTTCTGGAGTTGGTGCAAGTTCAGGGCTAGCCTCTGGCAAAATCTTTGTTTTACGACAAAATACTGTTTCCATAATAGACCAACCAATAGATTTTGCAGCTGGCGCAGCATGTCTTGAAAATGCTCTTACAAAAACAAAACATAAAATGGCATCTGTTATTTCTAATATTACAGCGCGTATGGGAGCAGATTCTGCTGCAATTTTTTCTCCGCAAATGGTTTTGCTTGAAGATGAAAACCTGATAGCACAAACTTGTCGTTTTATGGCAGAAGGTCATGGTGTTGCTTGGTCTTGGGACAGAGCGGTTCGGCAATTTGCAGATATGTTTTCTAAGGTAGATAATCCTTTATTAGCAGCGCAGGCTGTGAATTTAATTGATGTCGGTCGTCGTGTTTTAGGAGAAATTAATCCATCATATCGATCATTCTTTTTAGATGATATTCCGTGTGGTATTATCCTCATTACAGATGATCTATCTCCTTCTGATTTAGCGCAGCTTGATTGTACAAAAGTTCAAGGATTGGCAACCGCGTGGGGCGGACCATTGTCTCATACTGCCATTTTGGCACGCACTCTTGGTATTCCAATGGTTGTTGCTGCAGGAGCTAATATTTTAACCGTTAAGTGTAATATTCAAGCTATTATTGATGGCGATAATGGATTCGTTTATCCTGATCCTACTCCCGAAGATGTTGAAGATGTTCAAAAGCACATGAGTATTATTGTGCAAAAGCGTGATCGTGAAATCCGCGGGTGTAAAACACCAATGCAAACGATAGATGGTCAAAAAATTCGTATTATGGCTAATGTCAATGATGCGAACCAAATCCCTGTTGCGCTAAATTTAGGAGCTGAAGGCGTGGGACTTATGCGGACAGAATTTTTATTTTTGGATAGTCCACATATTCCAAATGAAGAAGCACAATTTAATGTGTACCGAGCAATAATTGAGAAGGTAGGAGATAAACCATTAATTATTCGTGTACTCGATATTGGTGGAGACAAGCAGGTTACACATTTACATTTATCTAAAGAAAATAATCCTTTTTTAGGTATTCGAGGAACGCGGCTTTTATTGCGTCGGCGTGATCTTTTAATTCCTCAGTTGCGTGCTCTGTATCGAGCAGCAAAAGAAGGCGGAGATCTATGGATTCTGTTTCCAATGGTTATGTCTGTTTCAGAGATTTTTGCTATAAAAAAGATTACAGAAGAAATCCGCAATGATATCGATGCACCAAAATTAAAGCTTGGTATTATGATTGAAGTTCCAGCAGCAGCTGTTATGGCAGATATTTTGAGTGCTTATGTTGATTTTTTCTCAATTGGAACCAATGACTTAACGCAGTATACTATGGCTGTTGATCGGCAAAATCCTTATCTTGTTTCTGAAGCTGATAGTCTTGATCCTGCAGTTTTACGCATGATCCATCAGACTATTCAGGGCGCGGAAAAACACAAATGTTGGGTTAGTGTATGTGGTAGTATGGCTGGAGATCCTTTTGCAGCCATGATTTTAACTGGATTGGGGATTCATGAACTTTCCATGATATCCTGTGACATTTCTTCAGTAAAAGCCTGTTTACAAGGTCATAGTTTTGAAGATATGAAAATTTTAGCAAAAAAAGCATTACAGTGTGAAACTGCACAAGATGTACGCGCGCTTAGCAATAATATAATCTGATACAGAAACTTTAAAGATGGTTTGTCAATTCTGCAATTTTGTCAAGTCGTTATATTATAAATCACTTTTATTGAAGTGAAGTTTATTATCCGCGTGAATTACATTTCAATTTTGAAGATCCAGAAATAAGTGTAGCCATTTGTATTTCTGATGACTAAATACAATGAATAGTAACGGATTAATAGCAATGTTAATGATCTAATTTAAAAAAAACATGAGCAGCATATCAATTTTAAGATAATATTTATCTATGAGCGAGAGGATATCAAAGCAGGCATAAAAATTTCTGATTTACGATGATCCAATTATTGCGTTTTTATGATTATTCACGGAAAAATGATCTTTTAAAGAAAGAAGATGTGTTTGTTATTCAATAAGTATTACATCTTTTGATAAATAAAGTTATTTTTTGGGTTTTAAGTGTATAATTTAGGCTTGCACGTTATTTCTTTCTGGGTATAGTGCAAAACTTCTGGAGAGGTGGCCGAGTGGTTGAAGGCGCACGCCTGGAACGCGTGTATATGGGGAAACCATATCGAGGGTTCGAATCCCTCTCTCTCCGCCATTCAAATTTTTACTTTATGTAACATATTTATTTTATTAATCTTTTTTAGGGTGCGGGATAGTAAAATAAAATTTCGGGAATAAGATTTTTTTTACTCCTGTAAGATGGTAGTACTTTTCTCTTTTTTTGCTTCATTAATTAGCTCTTTAAGATTTGCTCCAATGATTGCGAATCAAGAATTCTTTTCGGGATATTTTTTTAGCAAAACCTGATGCTCAAATAATCTCTAATTTTAAACAATCAAAATCCTTAAAGATCTCTCGAACTATATCGCAATCATTGAGACTCAAGACAAATTTTCCTTGAATACCTTTAAGAAATCTCACTATTTTTATAAAAATTATCTTCAACAAAGTTGTTGCTGCGCTGTCTTCCAAGCCTCCTCATTAAAAAAGTGATTTTTAGACAGTGACAACATCTCTGGTCTTATCATCTGATGTCAGTCCCAAATCACCACTAACGATAATAAACTCTGTTTGACCAATACACTGAATAATTGTTTCTGAAATTTGTCTTAGATTCTTGGAATATACAAATTGTTATGAAGATTTAACACCGCTATTCTTAAGAATCTGACTTATTTCCTGTAGATTTGTATCTTGATACTGTCCAGAAACAAGCTCATCGCCGATTATTATCACTGAAGCTCGTGACGACCTTACAAGCTCGATCGCATTCATAATAGCTTTTTCTATTTCTTGAGTAGAGTTTATACCACTTAAATCATATGTAAGAGTTTTCCCAGTACGGATAACATCATCAATTATTTGGCTATTTTTTTGTGCTGGCTGGGAGAAACCTAAATACCCTCACAAAAATATGATAGTATAGAACATAATGCAAGGATTGGCTTCACCTTAACCTGCAATGTGAAATGCACTGCCGTATACTGGCTCGAAATAAGCAATATGATTGCCAATATTGGTGCTAAGGGCAACTCTCCTAAGCTCCCCATGTTTCTGTGGCTAAACCTAACAAAATATCGCAAAACATATTTTCTGCGACGATAACACCAAAATGTTCAGTTTTTTAACTAACCACAATGCAACTGCATCGACATCATGAATTTTAGCTTCGATATCTGATTACTGAGAAGCAATAAGGTTAAATAAGTCTTTAGTAAATTGTTTGCGCTTCATAAAATTAAGGATACGGCATAATTCACGAACGTTTTGCTAGCTTGGTTTTACACTCTGCTTCTGGAAGTGCAAAAAATTACTCTAAAATCAATATAATGATTGATTTATATCTATCATTATCACCCTTTATGTTGGACAATTATTATTGATAGGACTCCACAACGAACGAATGTCACAGCATCCGTTTAAGCAGGAGAGAAAATTATAATCATCACATATGAATGAAATCGTTATTATATTCAAAGCAGCTACACTGCTGTAATATAGCCTTAGTGGAATCAGCAAAAGCACATTAAAGACCGCTACCAGTATCAAAAACATTTGGGCACAATCCAGAAAGACTAAACATTGCCATTTTTGTCAGTTTGCTCATAAAACAGATCCTCGCAAACTGCTATCCAAAAAACCACAATCATCTCTTCAAAGCAGAAAGATAGTCCAATACGTCTTTTTCTTATCCATTCTCATCATGTGATAGCATTGCTTGAATTTCGGCGACAAGGATGTGTGCAAACGTATTTTCTATAGTTTTTAATGATACGAGATTTATCAATGTCTAAAAGCCAATACAAAATAAGCAAGATAACGCATGTTCTATAAAAAATGAGACTATTACCTCTCATTCAAAGCCTGAATACTTTCAAATCGTGCTTTCTTATGTGATTATGATTGATATCAATAGCACTGGTTTAGCTTTGATGAACAATAACATAATTTTATGGTATTTTGTTTATCATCACAATAATCCATCTTATACACAAATTATATATTTCGTGTATAATCTCTGTTCCTCATTGTTCTCAAAAAGTTTTTGTAAAAGCCATTTGGCAATATATCTTAAATGCGGTAAACTCTACAGTAGAAATGTTACCGAACTTCATTCATGAAGGGAAAATTGAAAATCATGGAGCAATAAGTTTTCTGATAGGAATTGGTTCAAAAGTTGATACTTTTCACCAAATTGACAAAACCATGATGTTGCTATACATGGCAACTCTTGGTGATAACAGTGGGATGATGATTCAGCACATTAAAGCCACATGGGAAAGCCGCAACGTGGAGGAGTGAGCATGACCTCTTTATGCGATAAAGAATTATCCGATACACTTGTTGGTCTTTATGATGATTATCAACGCGGTTTTGATATTGGAAAAGAGCTTAAATTGTGCGTGGATTTGGCTTTATCTCTTGAATTGGAACTCAGTATTCACCGCTTAAGTGAAGCAGATTCAGTCTTAAGAAAAGAAATCGTGCAAACCTTGCATCGTCGCAAAAACTCTCATTCCAATGAGAATGAGACTGGTACAGTTATTCATATGGATTCTGAAGAGCATAACTAATGAAATATGCCTCATACATGATTAAGAATTTGCTGATTTCTTTGCTAAATATAAAATAAAAGATCCCTAAAAATTTCAAAAAAATATGTCATGATATCCTTACGATAGTGAAATTAATCAGAAAAATCTGCCTAATACTTTTGATAAACCATCAAAAATGACTAGCATTCTCTAACACGAGTGCAATTCATGTTTTATTCATAAAAAACTCAAACTTTGATATTTGCTCATATGCGCTGTATGATCTTACATGCCAATTAAACATAACATATTGATTCATAAATATAATTAATCGATCTGCATATAGAGTATGAAACTCAAATATAATCAGACTCTCCTATTTCAAATCCTTTTTATGGCAAATCAATCAAAACCGTTTCCTCGCGCTTCATAAACAGGATAGCTATATGAATAAAAATCACTTGAGATAAGGATTAATGTGCCTCTTATAAACCATCTAAAAGTAAAGTTATTGCAACCTATAAACTAGCAAATAGAATAATGGCGCTGACTTGTACTTTCATAATCGTAAAGATGGTGGTGCTCAATGGATCTTATGCTACACCACACACAGGTGCCGTTGTGAATGGCGATGAACCTTACTAGCACCGTATTTATTTTGATGATGTAGATATCTTCATTAATCTCAATAATGGTATCTGCATTTTCCATGACCGCAATGTCCATACCCTGAACACCGATCTTCACCTCGTATCCCTGTTATGGAAAACAATAACTATAAAAATTAAGAGAATATTTTTTCAATTCAGGCGCATCAGTCTACTATAAACTAGTTTCCTCATCTATTATATTTGTTAGCTCTCAATAGAGCCTTCTAATACCTGATAGCTATCTAATGTCACAAACATGTATCTCTCATGTCAAAAAGCTCTCGCTCATACTACAACACGTTCCCAATGCTATGACAATTTTTACATACATCGAGAAAATTCTGAAAATACATTTTTGATTCTTATCTCAAGCAATTTTATTTGCACCCAATTTTACTTAAAACGCAAAACAAAAATATTCTCTTCTGAAGGATTTTTACCATTTTAATAAAACTATCTTCCACAAAATTTTCAGAGCTATAATATCCCTTCTTTGGGCACACATAAAAGAACCTTGCACATAAACCATTTAGAGAATTAAACGCGCTATAAGATACTTTTATGAAAAATTTAAATCTTAATATTTAAAGTAATTTTTTCCAAAGCTCCCATTGATTCTAAAGCTTATCAAAACTAAAATTGTGGCACTTTTTTCTAAAAAACTATTAAAATTCTTTTTGTTCTCATCTAACATTTCTACTCACATAATACGTTATTAACCTTTTAAATAGTATTTTATCTTGTCTCTATGTGCTATAAACTTTCTTGTCAGGCTAGAATGCCCCTCCTCAATACCCCAAAAATAAGTTTAAAGAATTTTCCCATGCCTAAAACAGATATTGAAATTGCTCGCACTGCTCAAAAACAACCCATCACTGAAATTGCGCAAAAAATTGGTATCGCACATGAAAATTTGATTCCTTATGGACATGATAAAGCTAAAATTTCTTCTGCATACATAAGATCACTCCATAAAAATCCTGATGGGAAACTTATCCTTGTCACAGCGATCAACCCAACGCCTGCGGGAGAAGGAAAAACAACAACAACCGTTGGTTTGAATGATGCACTCAATCTCATTGAAAAAAAAACAATCGCAGTCTTAAGAGAACCATCATTAGGTCCTTGTTTTGGGATAAAAGGTGGGGCTGCTGGAGGTGGTTATGCCCAAATCATACCGATGGATGACCTTAATCTGCATTTTACTGGCGATTTTCATGCTATCACGGCTGCCCATAACCTTCTTGCAGCAATGATAGATAACCATATCTACTGGGGGAATTCCCTAAACATTGATCCACGCCGCATTGTTTGGAAGCGAGTCCTTGATATGAATGATCGTGCATTGCGTGATATCATTATTTCATTGGGTGGAGTTACCAACGGTTTTCCACGACAAACAGGTTTTGATATTACTGTTGCATCAGAAATTATGGCTATTTTTTGTCTCGCTGAAAATTTAGAAAATCTTACGCAAAGACTCAAAAAAATTATTGTTGCCTATCGTTATGATAAAACACCCGTCACTGTCGCTGATCTTAATGCAGAAGGTGCAATGACAGTTCTCCTTAAAGATGCCATACAACCCAATCTCGTACAAACAATTGAAAATAACCCCGTTTTTGTTCACGGAGGGCCTTTTGCTAATATTGCTCATGGCTGTAATTCCGTTATAGCAACAAAAACCGCTTTAAAACTCGCCGATTATGTTGTCACAGAAGCCGGATTTGGAGCCGATCTTGGAGCAGAGAAATTTTTTAACATTAAATGTCGACAAGCGGGAATTAGACCAAATGCTACAGTAATTGTAGCAACAATTCGAGCATTAAAAATGAATGGTGGTGTAGATAAAGATAATCTAGCAGAAGAAAATATCACTGCTTTACAAAAAGGAGCAGATAATCTTTTAAGGCACATAAAAAACATGGAATACTATGGTATCCCTTGTGTTGTAGCTATCAATCATTTTGATTCCGATAGCGATGCTGAAATAAGCACATTACAAAAAATAGTTGCGACAACTGGATGCAAAGCTATTCTCTGCCAACATTGGAAACGAGGTGGAAAAGGCGCTATAGAACTTGCACAAGAACTTATTACCTTAATTGAAGAAAAAGATTCCCATTTTAAAGTTCTTTATCAAGATGATCTTCCACTTGTTCAGAAAATTAACTGCATTATAAAAAAACTCTATGGTGGATGTCGTGCTATTATCCCAACCCCTATTCTCAAACAGCTTGAATCTTGGGAAAAAGAAGGTTTTGGCACATACCCTATTTGTATGGCAAAAACACCCTATTCCTTTTCTTCTGATCCCACACAATACGGTGCCCCTACTGATTTTGAAATTCCTGTACGAGAAGTTCGTCTCTCAGCAGGTGCTGGCTTCATTGTTGTCATTTGTGGAAATATTATGACCATGCCTGGCTTACCACATCATCCTGCCGCTGAAAAAATTCAACTCGACGAAAATGATGAAATTCAAGGGCTTTCATAAAACTGTGTTCGCACATTCAATCATCACTCATAAAAAATTGCTTATAGCAAAAAAATAGAATCTTAAAAAGCAATGTAGACAAATGCCTTATATGTATGATATATACCTCATAACGTATTTCCTTTTAATATATTTTAAAAGGGATAGGTTTTTTGCCTATTATTTATGACACTAAAAAAAGCAGGATAGACCGTGCAAGTACTCGTTCGTGATAATAATGTTGATCAAGCGCTGCGTGCGCTGAAAAAAAAGATGCAGCGTGAAGGCATTTTCCGTGAAATGAAGATGCGCGGATATTATGAAAAACCATCGGAAAAGCGCGCTCGTGAGAAAGCTGAGGCTGTTCGTCGTACGCGTAAACTTGCTCGTAAGCGCGCACAAAGAGAAGGCCTTGTTAGCAACGGTCGAGCTGCTGCATTAAGATAGAGAGTTATCACACTAAAAATGAATGTCTCACTAAAATAGTGAGGTGTGATGGTAGTGTGTTTTTCTGATATTTTGATGTCTTACAGTTACATTAGTTGTGATGTAGGGGTAGTGTTGTGGTACTGAGATTAGACTTTTTCTCAATGTGAGTTTTGTTTTTTTCTTTCGTTTTATTTGTCTGATGTTATTCATTATCTGCTTTATTTAAAATGTAGTTTTTTGCTTTTTGTAAGTTAGTGAATTTTTCTGGGCTTTTAATCATCTCAAATAGAAAAAATCGAACACATTGTTCTTTAACGTTATTCAAAGTGTTTATTGCTGTGTGAAATACGCATTACATGTAAATTTTTTTGTCTGTCCCTTAATATTTTCTCTTTGCTCACAAACCCCATAATAATTTTACTTATCTGATATTAAGTATTCAGTATCTTTATCCTATAAATCAGTGCAAATTATGAAATGGAATTAATTACCACTATAGACATTGAGTCGATAAGGCATCATCATAGGCGGTCAAAGCATTGATTTATAATCATAAATCACTGATTTGCATATTGAATTAAGAATCCCAAATATCGTAAGATTCTCTCATTTCAAATCTGTCTATGTTGAATCAATCGAAAACATTCCTTTGCACGTCATAAGCGGAGCTGGCGTATGAGTAAAAACTGTATAAGAAAGGATTTTAAAATGGCTCTTCTGAACCTTCTTAATGCAAGGTCTGTTACAACATTGGGAACTAGCAAATATAATGATAGTGCCGGCTTGCTTCTCCATAAGCATACAAAACATTGATTTATAATAATAATTCACTGCTTTGCATATTGAATTAAGAATCCCAAATAACGTAGATTCTTTCATTCAAATCTGTCTATGTTGAATTAAACAAAACCATTCGCTTGCACATAACAAACGTGCAAGGCATGATATCAAAGTACTCTCTTTTTCTCATTTATTAAGAAACTCTATAATGCCTATTATTGTATAATAATCCGGAATTCATAGATGCCTATATAGTCCAAATTCTCTGCTTAGTATATCATTGGAATGAGCAATAAATGAGATGATATTATCCTAAAATAAAACTGCAAGGTTTGTAAGAAACGTTGCAAACTAGGAGTCGTTGTCTTTTTTATATTGATAACGTCATAAGCCAGACCATCATATCTTGTTTTCCCCCAATGCTGCCCACAATCCCGCATTAAACAGTTCATGAGTTATAGCTGTATCCGCATTAAAACTGCTTTTAAAATCGCATACCAATTGCATTATTAACATGTGATTAAATAATTTTTTGCTCATAATATGAATATAGTTGACTCTTTCTGTTTTGAAAAAAGTAGATACAATGTGTAATCTTTGTATGTCATGAAAAAGCTAACCCAACGCGTAAGATATTCAATCGTTTCGATATTCATCTAAAATAGACAATTATATGAGGATCGGATGCTGCTTTAAAAGTATACTCTCATAAGCATTAAGAGATGCAAACTTTTGTTTCATTTATTCCGTATTCTTATAATAATTCTCTCGTTGTTTAGATATCTTTAACTAGCAGTGTGCTATATTTTTTTAATACTATCTTTCAGATTGTAGATTATCGATATGCAGAAATGAAGAGATAAAAGGTTTAAGTGTGCAGTATTCTAGTTGGTTTAGATTTTCAACACCCGCATTATGCATCTTCATAGTAGGAATCGCTGTATTTCATTCATCTCACTTTTCGTACGCACAGACATCTTATCAAAATTTAGGACCAAGTGGTTTACCACTTCCACGGTTTGCTTCTATTAAGCCTACTCGTGTTAATGTACGTGTCGGACCAGGAAGCAATTATTCTATCATCTTTACCTATACAAAACAGGGCTTACCTATCGAAATCATTCAAGAATATGATCAATGGCGTAAAATTCGTGATGCAGAAGGTGATGAAGGATGGGTATATCAATCGCTTTTATCAGGAAAGCGAACTGCTATCACTATTCCATGGCAAAAAGATAAAACAAAAAGGTTGCTGCTACGCAAAAGCCCTTCAGACAACGCAAAACTTGTTGCAGAAGTAGAATCTAATGTCATTGGTAACATTCACCAATGCGATGGAAACTGGTGCGAGTTAAGCATTAATAATATCCGAGGATGGCTTCACCAACCCCAGTTATGGGGAATTTATCCTGATGAAAAAATTAAAGGCTAATGAACCTTTAAATCAATCAAGTTTGTTTTTTACTGAATTTTCTATATTCTATAGGATCATCTTTTCGGTTTTAACCGAACTATCAAATCAACATGTGATATTTCCATACCTTCTGGTGGTTTAGGCAAATTCCCAATAATAGGAGCTTCTCCTAAATTACAAGGAATATCAAGAATACGATTTTCGCCTTCGATATAAAAATGGTAGTGATCAGACGTATTGGTATCAAACCAAGTTTTCGAACCTTCTACAGCAATAATCCGCAATAATCCTGCTTCTGTAAATTGGTGAAGTGTATTATAAACAGTCGCTAAAGATACAGGAACGCCTAATCTAACTGCTTCTTCATAAAGCTCTTCAGCAGCAATATGACGGTTACCTTGAAAGAAAATCATATTAGCAAGCTCTAACCGCTGACGTGTTGGACGCAACCCATTTTGACGTAAATGTTTTTCTAACATAGATACAGAACGATGACGCACAATCTTCTCACAATCTTGCGTAGACTGTTTTTCCTCATTCAAAGCTAAATTTTCTGTGCTCACCGACATACTACGAACCATAATTTTCTTTTCCAATAGGGATAAAATACAAAAAATGAGGATAATACGCTATAATTTTTTATTCCATTTTTAAATAATCTACTATGCAAAATACATAAAAAAGGGGGAGTGTCATTAAAAATGATATAAAATCATTTCCCTCTTCTTAAAATTTGCTCTAAAAGTAGGTGGGGGAAAAGCACAGAAGTCAAAATATACGCAAATAAATGGAGTAACAATGGCTGAACAAAAGTCTCGCTACACTTATGAAGAACTTCTAAGCTGTGCTCGCGGCGCAATGTTTGGTAAGGGCAATGCGCAATTACCTGCACCACCGATGTTGATGATTCATCGAATCACTCAAATTAGTGAAACTGGCGGTGAATACAATAAAGGAATGGTTCGTGCTGAATTTGATATTACTCCAAACCAATGGTTTTTTGACTGTCACTTTTTAGGTGATCCGGTCATGCCAGGATGTCTTGGGTTAGATGGTATGTGGCAGTTAACAGGTTTTTTTCTTGGTTGGCTAGGTGAACAAGGAAAAGGAAGAGCTATATCGACAGGTGAAGTCAAATTGTCCGGTATGGTAACCCCGCAAACCAAAATTCTTGAATATGGAATCGATTTTAAACGTATCCGACGCGGAAACTTGGTCTTAGGAATAGCCGATGGATGGGTGAAAGCAGATGGAGAAGCCATTTATAAAGCAAGCGATTTACGTGTTGCTTTATTTAAAGAAGGTTGAAGCCATTTCTATTAAACGAGACATTTTGTTATTCTGTATGAAATAAGGAGGTATGAATGCGTCGCGTTGTTGTAACTGGAATAGGAATTGTCTCCGCAATTGGAAATGATCCTCAAACCGTTCGAACCAGCTTGTATGAAGCAAAGTCCGGAATTTCTTATGCACCCCAATATGCTGAATTAGGCTTTCGTAGCAGAGTTTATGGCAAACCTGATATCAATATAGAAGAACTTGTTGATCGACGTGCTTTGCGTTTTCATGGGCGTGGAACTGCTTGGAATCACATCGCCATGGATCAAGCAATTGTTGATGCAGGTTTAGAACTTCATGAAGTCTCAAACGAACGCACAGGTATCATTATGGGTTCTGGAGGTGCTTCAACACAATCAATTGTTGAAGCTGCTGATATTACACGCCAAAAGGGTCCAAAGCGCGTTGGTCCTTTTATTGTTCCCAAAGCAATGAGTTCTACAGCATCCGCAACGCTTGCAACTTTTTTTAAAATTAAAGGCGTGAACTATTCAATTTCTTCGGCTTGTGCCACTTCTAATCATTGTATTGGGAATGCTTATGAATTGATCCAATATGGTAGGCAAGATCGTATTTTTGCCGGTGGTTGTGAAGATTTGGATTGGACATTATCTGTTTTATTCGATGCCATGGGTGCTATGTCTAGCAAATATAATGATGTACCGGAAAAAGCTTCACGTGCCTATGACCTCAACCGTGATGGATTTGTTATTGCTGGTGGAGCTGGTGTTCTCGTTCTTGAAGAATTAGAACTCGCTAAAGCACGCGGTGCAAAAATTTACGGAGAAATTGTTGGATATGGTGCTACATCCGATGGACACGATATGGTTGCTCCATCTGGTGAGGGAGCAGAAAGGTGTATGCGTATGGCTCTTGCAACCGTAAATAATAAAATTGATTACATTAACCCTCATGCAACAGCAACACCTGTTGGTGATCCCTCTGAAATAGAAGCAATAAGACGTATCTTTGGAACAGGGGATCAATGCCCACCAATTTCTGCCACAAAATCTCTAACTGGTCATTCTTTAGGAGCGGCAGGCGTTCAAGAAGCAATCTATACATTATTAATGATGAATCACAATTTTATTTGCGAAAGCGCACATATCGAAGAACTCGATCCAGCTTTTGCCGATATGCCCATTGTTCGTGAACGTCGTGAACATCAACAACTTAATACTGTATTGTCAAATACATTTGGTTTTGGCGGTACCAATGCAACGCTTATCTTCCAACGTTATGCATGAATAGGAATTCTTAGCTGGTTGAAAAAGAACGGTCTTACGGAGAATAATATGAAAGGTTTGATGGAGGGCAAACGCGGCCTTATTATGGGGGTTGCAAATGACCATTCAATTGCTTGGGGCATTGCGTGTCAACTAGCAAAAGCAGGTGCTGAATTAGCATTTACCTATCAAGGAGATGCTTTCGGAAAACGAGTGCAACCATTAGCAGAAAAACTCGGCTGCAAATTGTTGCTTGAATGTGATGTAGAACAAATTGAAAATGTCGATCGCATCTTTGAACATCTTGAAAAGGAATGGAAAACTATTGACTTTGTTGTTCACGCAATTGGCTTTTCGGATAAGGCTCAGCTAAAAGGACGTTACGTTGACGTCACAACACGTGAAAACTTTAAACGTACAATGGTTATTTCAGCTTACTCCTTTACTGAAATTGCACAACGAGCTGGTAAGCTTATGCCCAATGGAGGTGCGCTTCTAACACTTACCTATGGAGCTTCACAGCAAGTGGTCCCTAATTACAATATTATGGGTGTCGCTAAAGCAGCCTTAGAAGCTATGGTGCGCTATTTAGCCGCAGATTTTGGTCCTCAAAATATCCGCGTGAATGCAATTTCCGCTGGTCCTGTTAGAACCCTAGCTGGTAATGGAATTGCTGCTGCACGCGCAATTTTTTCGTATCAACGCCGTAATGCACCTTTGCGTCGTACCGTAAACATCAACGAAATAGGAAAATCTGCTCTTTACTTGCTCTCTGATTTATCATCAGGCGTTACAGGTGAAATTCATTATGTTGATTCAGGCTACAACATCATGTCGATGCCAACACTGGAAGAATTAAAACAAAGTGAAGAAACTCGAGGAGAATAATTACTTGTGGCTCTCTTAAAATGCAAAGAATGCTCGTTTGCATATACCGCTTTTAAAATATATTGAATGCTCTCTTTAATGTATAATATCTATCATTAGAAAATGATGGTTTGTATTCAAAAGTATAACTTGGATAATGATCGAATTTCTCATTTCTAAGATATATTTTATGAGAAACTGTGCTTCGTATGAGCTTACAATTTTCAAAGTATTGCTGCTTTCGTCTCATAGGTCCGTGTGACCTATTTCAAAATTCGTATAGCAATATATTTGGTTTATAATAATAATTCACCGTTTTGCATATTGAATGAGAGCCATTGAATATCGTAAGATTTTCTCATTTCAAACTCTTGATATGATAATCATTCCCTTCTATGTTGCAATAAATTCAAGAGATAAACATCGCTTGAGATAAAAGCTAAAAATACCTCTCATGAACCACCTCAAGACAAGAGTTGTCAGGAACGGTTAGAAGCCGACAAATAAGTAATGATGCCATGTTTACCTTCACAAAGGTAAAGATCGGTTGTACGCAATGTATTTTGCATTATACCCTTCATAAAAATTATTCTGAAATAAGCTTGAAAGCTTCAAAAAACGTTTTTTAAAGGTAAATTTCTAGATGGACTGCACAATGATATCCTACAGTTCAATAACGCTCCTTTGTGGATGAGAAGTACAAGCATATTAAAGAATACAATAAAAAACGTAAGGTGATGCGTAATTTCCATTATTTTTAAAATATGGCTGTAAATACTTTAAGTGTCAAAAGCTGAATTAAAAAGTAATGATAAGACTAGAAATTAATTTTTTACCTTTATGTCTTTATATTCTTCCCTAAACAAGACTACATGTCTATTTTAGAAATTATCTAAACATAAATACGCAACACATTCACTCCAACCCAGTATACAAAGCTGAAATGACTTATAAAGTACTACTCTAACCTTTGTCTCAAATTACTGCTGCATTATCACCACATTTTTCACATGTTTGAATAATTTAAAAACATGCCGTATCATACATTTCATCTTTGAGTGTTCGACTTAGTAATGTATTGGCTGCTTCAACTACGTTTTTACTACAAAATAAAATTTGATAAATTTGCTCTGTAATTGGCATTTCTATTCCAATACGTTGTGCTAATGTACGCACTTCTTTAGTGTTGAAATAACCTTCAACAACTTGTCCAAGTTGTTTTTCTGCTTCTCTTACATCTATTCCTTGACCAAGCAGCATTCCAAAACGGCGATTACGTGACTGGTTATCAGTACATGTCAAAACCAAATCGCCCAAACCTGTCATACCCATAAATGTGAAAAATTCAGCTCCCATAGCGATTCCCAAACGACTAATTTCAGCTAGTCCCCGTGTAATGAGGGCTATTCGAGCATTCGCTCCAAATCCCATGCCATCGGATATTCCTGCACCAATAGCAATAACATTTTTAACTGCTCCACCTAATTGAACACCGACCATATCTGAATTTTTATAAACTCTAAAACTTTTTCCACAATGGAAAAGTTTCTGTAATTCTTCACTAAATCCAGCATCAGAAGCCGCTACTGTAATTGCAGTAGGCAAACCGATAGCAATTTCTTTAGCAAAAGATGGTCCCGACAAGACAGCTAAAGGAATCTTATCACCTAAAATCTCACGCGCAACTTCTTGCAAAAGACGTCCTGTACCACGCTCTAGACCTTTTGTAGCCCAAACAACACGCGAATGTTGATTCAAATAAGGCTGAATATTGCACAATACCTGATGAAATGCATAGCTTGGAACAGCGATCAATATATTGCGACTTGCTGTTATTGCAGTCTCCAGTGAATCTTCAAGCAATAGATTATCAGGAAACCGAATATCAGGCAAAAATACCTTATTACAGCGATATTTCTGTAATTCTTTGATATGTTGAGAATTATGTCCCCATAGTAAAACACGATGGCCATTACGAGCAAGAACAACGGCTAATACTGTCCCAAAAGAACCGGCACCAATAACTGTCATTGAAATGGCATTCATTAAGTTTTTTGACTATTTTCCAAATTCTTTGTTTCAATTGTGTATTGTTATTGTAAACACCCCATGAAATATTATTTCATATAAATATTCAACAGATTTGAAAATAACACTCCTCGGTGACTTCATTCTAACACAACATAAAACCTTTTCAAACCCCTCATGCCTTTATCTGAACTGTATAAATACATCTCTTGTACATTCTATAAATGACTGTTTATCTCAAATTAAAATTAAGGCTGCACTCAATTATCTATAAATTCCCTTATTTAAAATAAAAGCACATTTAAAATTATAATCACCCCATGATCACTCCTGCACTTATCAGCCCCATATATCTTACAACTTTTTTGTGACCAATACCTACCAAAAGAGCCAATGCTGAATGCATTGGCTCTTCTGATATTTTCACTCTAAGCAACTACCTTATAAAACCTGCGTATTTTGCGCTTGTTCTACAGGAACTTCTACCTCTAGTATTTATTACTCCATGGAATCATGTGTGTTTGGTGCCTGTCCCGTAGGTATTTCTGTACCTTGCACCTTCTCCATGGGAGACTGTATATCTGGAACTCGTCCTGCAGGCACCTGAGTATCTAATAATTTCTCCTCCAATACGGAACTATCTTCTTTTGATATTTCTGGCTCAACAATACGTCCTGAACCACCCATCATATTATAATTCAAATGGGAAATAGCCCACCAAGTGCCTCCAACAATAATAAAAACGCAAATAACTACAAACCACAAAGAAGCTAAGTTCCATTTAGCATCTGGACCAGAATTCAAATGCAAAAAGAAAACAATTTGCACCATAATCTGGATAATCGCCATCCCAATAAGATATGCAACCTTTGTGCTAATTGCCCAACTTTCCATCATCCCATACATCACAGGAAAAAAAGAACCCAAAGTAAATAATACAGCCAAAATAAAGCCAACTAAATAGGAACCTGTACTAGGGCCGTGTGTTTCGTTTTGCATGCTCATTATAGTGCTCCTAACAAATAAACCATGGTGAAAACACCAACCCATACAATGTCAAGCAAATGCCAAAAAATTGAAAGACACGCTAAACGCGTTTTATTATCCTGATCTAAGCCACTACGACGCAGATGACAAAACATGACAACCATCCAAAGAAGACCAACACTCACGTGAAGGCCATGGGTGCCAACCAAAACAAAAAACGCTGACCAATAAGCAGAAAGTACTTCTCGCCCGAAAAGCTGTACCCCTGTTTCAGGATCAATACCCGCATAAGCACCAGGATCGTAATAAAATACCTCGCCCAAAAGCTCATGAAATTCATAAAGTTCCATTCCAATAAAGCAACATCCGAGTGCAAAAGTGATCGCCATCCATAAACGTACACCACTGATGTTGCCTTTATGCACTTGTACCATTACAAATCCATAAGTAATCGATGACAGCAACAAAATCGCAGTCTCAACCAAAACAAAGTGTAAATCAATAAACTCATTACCCGCTTTTCCTCCCCCATAAGAAGCAGAAAAAACAGCAAAACTTGAAAAAAGTGTCGCAAATAGGATCAAATCCGAAAGAATATAGATCCAAAAGCCAAATGTCATTGTTGAGCTACTATCGTGATGATGCTCATCAACGTGAGCATTACTCATTGCTGTCGTACTCATACTGTTGCTCCTTGTTCTTTAAGAACAGCTGTAAAAACATCTTCAGTTTTTTGCACTTCTTCCGCTGAAATATAATAACCATGGTGATCACCCTTTAACGAATGACACACAATCGTTGCAACAAAGCCAATTAGTCCAACCGAAACAAGCCACCAAATATGCCAGACAAGCGCAAAACCAACGACTAACGAGAAAAACCCTGCAATAATTCCAGCCGACGTATTTGATGGCATATGAATTTTTGTAAATCCACTGGTTGGACGTTGATAACCATTTTTCTTCATATACCAATAAGCATCATCAGACCGAATCTCTGGAAGCATTGCAAAATTATAAGAAGGTGGAGGAGAAGAGATAGACCATTCAAGCGTCCGTGTATCACCCCAAGAATCATTTACTGTTACTGGTAAGCATCCTTTATGCTTGATACCGTACCAAATCGCCAAAAGAACCTGTAGTACAAAACAAAGAATACCAAGTAAGATAATACAAGCGCCCAATGCGGCAATTATAAACATTGGCTGCCAGCTAGATTCCATGTAATGTTGAAGACGGCGCGTTGCACCCATTAATCCAAGCGCATAAAGTGGGAAAAAGGCAAGATAAAAACCAACGAACCAACACCAGAAAGATGCTATGCCTAATGCCCGATTCGGTTTATAACCAAAAACTTTTGGAAACCAAAAAGCAAGTCCAGCTAAGTATGCAAAAACAACACCTCCAATAATTGTATGATGAAAATGGGCTATTAAAAAGAGCGAATTATGAAACTGCCAATCAGCAGGCACAATAGACAATAAAACACCCGTTAATCCACCACCAACGAAAGTGAAGATCATTCCCATGCACCATAGCATTGGAGGCTCAAAACGAATTCGACCTTTATACATAGTCAGCAACCAATTAAAGACTTTAACACCGGTTGGAATTGCGATAATCATCGTTGCAATACCAAAGAAGGTATTTACAGCCTCACCCCCACCCATTGTGAAGAAATGGTGCCCCCAAACAAGAAGCGAAAGAATCAAAATGACCAACATTGCCCATATCATTGAAGTATAACCAAAGAGGCGTTTTGAAGAAAAAGTTGATACAACTTCAGAAACAATTCCAAAAGCAGGAATAACCAAAACATAAACTTCAGGATGCCCAAAAACCCAGACATAATTAATCCATACCATTGGATTTCCGCCACCAACATTGGTAAAAAAATTCATACCCAAGTAACGATCACATGCCAAGAGCGCAAACGCTACAGTTAAAACAGGATAAATAACTAAAATCAGAACATTGCTGACAAAGGCGCTCCAACAAAAAATAGGCATTCTCATCATTGTCATCCCAGGAGCACGCATTTTAATGATAGTCGCAACAAAATTGATTGAACCCATCGTTGTCGCAATACCAGAAAGCTGAAGCGACCATAAATAATAATCCACCCCTGTATCTGGACTCATTTGCAACTCTGTGAAAGGTGGATACATCAACCAACCACCACGACCAAAATTACCAACACCTAGTGATATATTAATCAATATTGCTCCTGCAGCTGTAATCCAAAATCCCAAATTATTAGCAAAGGGAAAGGCAACATCACGAGCGCCAATTTGAAGAGGTATAAGATAATTGAAAAGACCAAATAAAATCGGCGTAGCCATGAAAAAGATCATTATGGTGCCATGAGCCGAAAAAATCTGATCAAAATGCTCAGGAGGTAAATAACCTGCCGTTTCACTCCCAAGAGCTAAAGCTTGATGCGTTCGCATCATAATCGCATCCGCAAAACCACGAACAAGCATGATAATACCAAGGATGATGTACATAATGCCAATGCGTTTATGGTCAACTGTTGTAATCCAATTTCGCCATAGAACTCCCCACCACCCAAGTACTGTCAAAGCAATAACAGCAATTAAACCACCCACAACAATCGCAATACATGTGTATAAAACGATCGGCTCATGTGCAAGTGCATGAAAAGCACCAGCAGTAGGATCTGTAAGTCTTCCAAACATTGTCTTAACCCATATCAAATGAATTCGAGCTTAAAAGAAACCTCATTTTTAAAAGGATCTTTCTTAATCGATATTTTAAATTACCTAGCGATATTTAAATAACGCCAGGATCAAAAACTGAACAAAGTGCACCCCAAAGTGTCTGAGCTGCAGCACGCTTCATCAAGTCTTCATTACATACCGCCTTGTCATCGACACATCGATTAACAATATGGTAGTAAAGCCGCTTCTCAACAGGTGCAAAATAGCGCACTCTAGCATCCTTTTCCTTCGCAGCAATATCACCCATACGAGGCGCAACAGAAAGCTGACGATAAGATGCACGATCAAGCATTTGGCCATGAGCCCGTGCTTTAGCAATCCAACCATCAAAATCCTGCGAAGATACAGAATGCCATTGAAACCGCATACTTGCAAAACCATCACCGCTATAATTTGCCGAGCTTCCTTTGAACACTCCTTGTTCTTCAGCCACTAAATGCAACTTAGAATTCATCTGCGGCATAGCATAAAGAACTGTACCCAATTTGGGCACCCAAAAGGCATTAAGAGAATTTTCAGATGTTATCTGTAACAAAACCTGACGCCCTTTAGGCGCATAAATTTCATTAATTGATGCAATATTATACTCAGGATAAATAAAGAGCCATTTCCAATCCAGAGCCACAACATCAATTTGTAATGGCTTACCTTCACCAACAACTTCCACCGGAAGAGGTTTCTCTGGCTCAAGCTTATAGGTATAATAAGCTGTCAACGAACCTAAAACAATCACAATAATAACAGGTATGCCCCACATAAAAGCTTCAATTTTATTCGAATGCCCCCACTCAGGTAAATACTCCTTTGCTGTATTCGACGCACGATATTTAATGGCTAAAAATACCACACTCACCATCACTGGGATCACAACGCAAAGCATAACAGCAACGCAGACGATGATCAAAATAAGCTGTTGACGTGCTACATAACCTGAAGGTTGAAGAACATCAAATTTACAACCAGATAAAAGAAACGTAATCCCTAAAATAACGAGTACCTTCATTCGTCTAACAAAGCTTCTCATTTCACCTACCCCATCATACACACTAAAAGTTGCCATAAAAAAATGACGAAACTTTAATGATACGTTTACTTATTTAAAAAGAATTATCAAGTAAATTCAAATATCCCTATTAACATTATACAATTTTTGATCTCTCTATATCTCATTTAAGCCTATTAGTAATATATTCAAGCGCAAACCAATATCCATCACGCCCACAGCCAGCAATAACCGCATCTACAGCTCTAGATGTATAAGAGTTATGACGAAAAGATTCACGCTGATAAATATTAGACAAATGAACCTCTACTTTTGGTCCTGAAAACATTTTTAAAGCATCAAGAAGCGCAAGAGATGTATGACTGTAAGCCGCTAGATTGACGATCAATCCAGCACTCATCCCAATTGCTGCCTGTATCCATTCTATCAATTGACCCTCACTGTTACTTTGATGAAAATGCACCATCACACCAAGTTTTGTTGCCCATTCTCTGCAAAATTTCTCAATATCCTCTAGAGTTTCAGTTCCGTAAATTTCTGGTTCACGTCTACCAAGAAAATTCAAATTAGGACCATTTAAAACAGTTATAATTGTAGACATAGAAAACCTCTTCGTTTCGACCTTTATCCTATAAAAAATTGAGCAATTTTTTACTGTAATAAAGCTCCATCCTTAATTTCAAAAAACTCTGCTCGTCCTTTTAAAGCATCAAATAAAATGCGATCTGTTCCTGTCATAAATGTTTGCCCACCTAACTCATCAAGAATATCAAATAAAGCAGCACGTCGATGAGAATCGAGATGTGCTGCCATTTCATCAAGAAGAAGAATAGGAGCCTTATCCGACATTAGTCCTGTTAAACGTGCATGACACAAAACCAGACCTGTCAAGAGAGCTTTTTGCTCACCTGTTGAACAAGAGGTGGCAGGCATATTTTTATCAGCATAAAAAACTTGCAAATCTGTGCGATGCGGTCCTTCTAATGTCCGCCCAGCAGCACGATCTATTGTACGATTATGACACAACAAACGACAAAATTGCTCTTCAACTTCAACTGCTGATAGTTTACTCAAAGCCGTTTCTAAAAAACCATCAACTTGTAAAAAAGCCCGTGGAAAAAGTATCTGAGGTGGCGTTTGCACAAACATATCATTCAAAAGCCGAACAACCTCTATACGCGCGGCAGCAATAGCCGTTGCAAGCTCTGCCATCTGCTTTTCTAAAGCATCAAACCAAGCTCGATCGTCACTCCCATCTAAAAATAAACGATTCCGCGCACGCATAACTTTGTCATAATCCGCTATGCGGCGACCATGTAAAGAATCTATCGCTAAGACCATACGATCCAAAAAACGACGGCGTTCAAATGAAGAACCTAGAAAAAGTCCATCCATACTAGGAGTCAACACACTCATGTGACAGTAATCTGTTAAGCAATCACCTGTCTCATTCACACCATTAATATGTACTTTCCGACTGTTATCATTCACGTCCAAAGCTGTACCAATATTCACTTCGCCATAAAGAGCACATTCAAGACGTGCAAAAACAACAAATCCTTCACCTCCACCATTTGCAAAACTGACATCAGAATAAGCTGCACGCCGTAAACCACGACCAGGAGAAAGAAAAGACAGGGCTTCTAAAAGATTCGTTTTACCAGCACCATTATGACCAGTAAAAACGACATGTTGACCTGAAAAATGAATATTAAAAGAAGAATAATTACGATAATGCGCTAATCGTAGTTGCCTTACTGCCACTTTATGCACATGACCATCCATGCACCGCAAAGCAACTACTCTCAAACGCGAATGGGCATCAGCACGTAAAGCGCATCCGCATCATCATTATCACGAATCAAAGCCGGAGCCCCAGCTTCAGCTAGCATAAAAATCATCTCATCACTTGAAAGTTGTCCAGCAATATCCAAAAGATAACGAGAATTAAACCCTATCTCAAGCGGATCTGATGTATAAGTTGCTACCAATTGATCTTCTGCGCTTCCTGAATCAGGATTGTTAACAACAAGCTTCAACAGCCCCTGCTCGATCGTTAATTTTACCGCACGCCCACGATCACTCGAAATTGTCGAAACTCGATCAACTGAAGAAGAAAAGTCCTGCCTATTGACAACCAATTTTTTATCATTTTCAAGAGGAATAACACGCTGATAATCTGGAAATGTTCCATCAATCAATTTTGAGGTAAAAATAACAGAACCCACAGAAAAACGAATCTTCGTTTCTGAAAGCTCTACACATACTTCACTTTCAATTTCTTCTGAAAGAAGCTTTTGTAACTCTCCCACCGTTTTACGAGGAATAATAACACCTGGCATACCATCAACACCAGAAGGTGCCTGCATATCAACCTGTGCCAAACGATGACCATCGGTGGCAACTAAACGCAACTTTAGAACACCGTCATTAACAACATGAAAATAAATACCATTAAGATAATAACGAGTTTCTTCGGTAGAAATAGCAAATTGCGTGCAATCAAGTAAATGTTTTAACCCTGACGCGGATAGAGAAAAACGATAACCAAACTGACCAGGAAGTGACTCTGGAAAGTCTACCTTCGGAAGACACTGAAGCTGAAAATGTGCACAACCCGAAACAACCGACATCGTGCCCGCTTGATTCTCATCAACGGATAAAGCAACCTCACTGCCATCAGGAAATTTTCGAACTATGTCGTATAGCAAATGAGCTGGAACAGTTATTGCTCCAGTTTGCTCAACATTGACTGTAAAAGATTCCATAACCTCTAGATCAAGATCTGTTGCCTTTAATTGTACACGACCATTATCTGCATCAATCAGTACATTTGATAAAATAGGAACAGTATTACGGCGCTCTACCACACGGTGAACTCGGCCCAGAGATTTAAGAAACTGACTGCGATCGACTGTAATACGCATAAAATACCCATTGTAATTTACAAAAATTATAGAAACTCTTTAGATTTAAATAGCTTATCCCCTTAGGAATCACTTACCGAATTTTATTCAACATCTTTTCAAATGGCAAGCAACTCCTGTATAAGCAAAAAACTCTCCTTATTAAACCCTATACGATAATTTTAAAAAAGCAGAAAATTACAAACACTATACAGCCTGCTCGCCAATCAATCGTTTAAGCAATTCAAGTTCTTTGGCTAATGTCTGATCACCACAAACCAAATCTTCAATTTTACGAACAGCATGTAAAACTGTCGTATGATCACGCCCACCAAAACGACGCCCGATTTCTGGCAAAGAGCGAGGTGTCAACATTTTTGCCAAATACATCGCAACCTGTCGTGGCTTCACCACTGTACGTGTTCGACGATTAGACAACAAATCTTGCTTAGAAACATTATAATGACGTGCAACCGCACGTTGGATCTCTTCGATCCGGATACGCTTAGGTTCACCAGAACGCATCAAATGACCTAATAACTCATCAATTCGTTCTAAAGATAAATCAGACTCAAATGACTGGCGGAACAATAATTGATTAAACGCTCCTTCAAGATCACGCCCTGATCCTAAAACTGTTTTCGCGATATACTCTAGAATATCATCAGAAATCGTGATCATATTATCATCTTGTTGTGCTGCCTCTAAACGCTGACGCAGCATTTTTAAACGCATTTCATAATCTGGTGCTTCAATTTCAAGGGCAACGCCTCCCTGAAGACGAGAGCGAACTCTAAGATCAAGTGATTCTAATTCCGCTGGTGGACGGTCTGCAGCCACAACAACTTGTTTTGCGCTATCAAGCAACATATTTAGCAAATGACAAAATTCGTGCTGTATTGATTTTCCCTGCAAAAATTGCATATCATCAATAATAAGAAGATCAATATCACGAAGCTGCTCTTTAAAAGAAAGAGCGTTATTATCGCGAATAGCCGTTGCAAAACGCCACATGAAATATTCAGCGGTCAAATAAATAACCCGCGTAGGTGTTAAACGCTTTAGCGTAGCAGCAGCAATAGCTTGAAGCAAATGTGTTTTTCCCAAACCGACAGATGCATGAATAAAAAGAGGATTAAATCTTAAAGCACTTTTATGTCCTTCTGCAATCGAACGTGCTGCAGCTAAAGCAACACGATTAGAAGAACCCTCCACAAAACTTTCGAAAGTATAGCGAGAATCAAGTGGTGAACCAAAAACACCTGTTTGAATATTCTTTACTGAATGCTCTGTATAATTTTCAACAAAAGACGAAGCTGACTGATCTTCCAGAACAACAGGAGCTTCATTTGTTTTACAGACAATACCCTTGGAAACACGATTCATACCACGAACAATAATCTCAACGCGAAGAATCGCTGAATTCTCCTGTTTCCATAAATTTGTCAAAAGAGAACCATAGTGATTATTAATCCATGAACGCAAAAATGCTGTAGGAACAGAAAGCTTTATAAAATTGCGGCTATATTCGTCGAGTTTTAAGCGACCAAACCAACTTGTATAAGCTTCAATACCAACCTGCGCCTTTAATTGGGCCATAACACGTGTAAAAGCTGCTGCACCTTCCTCCTCTGAAATAATAGGATGCTCCACAGAAGCATTTCTCCTAACCGACTCTCCACTATCCACTATCTGACTTTTTATTATTTCTTTTGCCGATAGGATATCCACCGAAACCCTTTTAAAGGAGCTAGCTTTAGAGTTCAATTTATCCACCATCTTTCATCCTGATAAAAATAAAAATCTGTCTCGCCAAAAAGCTAAAAACCAATTTAGCAAAACACCATACCCCAAATAAAATTATTCATCTCCCCCTAGGATAGTTTCATTACAACCCCACAAACAAAGATGACCAATGAGATTTGCTTGCATTCACGATATGACCCAATTTTCTAAAATGGCAAACATACCAATCAAAAAACTAAAAAACACGCCAGAAAACTCTTCCAATATGAGAGCCTATAATAGCCTAAACAACAGCATCTTAATGCTCAACATAACCAAGATAATTCGCTCATGTGAACCCTGCTTGCTTTTAGCTTTCAACAAGGACCATACAAAACAGCAGAGGCAAAATGCAAGAGGTCAAAATCAAATCAAAAGCTCATAAAAAGCAGCTATAAACCTGCTTCTATACACAGGGAATGAGAAAAATTATTAATTCAATTCATTTTTTTTCTCTGAATTTACCAATAATTAAAGAATCTTCTCAGACTAAAAAAAAAAAATTAAAATGCTTGACAAAAAAGACTCTGTAAAAAAACCACAAAGCTTGTGGATAACCGTATAAATTCTCTTTACTCATTCATGGAAAGAATCAATCCAAAGTCTTACCTTTAAAGGATTTTAAATTGCCCAAAAATAAAAAAACCAGCTTCCATAAGGATGCTGGTCTGATTCTCAATAAAATGGAAAAAATTTAAACGCTAAGAGCTCTCAAACGTTTTGCCAAACGCGACACTTTCCGCGCCGCGGTGTTTTTATGAAAAACGCCTTTGGAAACTGCACGCATAATTTCAGGTTCAAAATCCTTAAACGCTATTTCTGCAGATACTCTATCACCAGAAGCTAAAGCATCATCAAACTTACGTATGAAGGTACGAACACGTGAACGGCGGGCCCTATTAATCTGCGTGCGTGCAGCAACTTTGCGCACCGCCTTTTGAGCGGAAGGTGTATTCGCCATAAATTAACTCTCTTTCAACACATCGGATAGAATGAATCTAAAAAACATCTCTACCAATACAAAAAACTCAGCCCAGCAAAGCTATAAAGCTGCTTATAACGGCACAACTTATAGCGCAACCCTAAAGGCAACGTCAATCAAATTCTCAAAGATGGACATAAAAAAACAATGCTCAATTTCTCAATAACTGCTTTAAGAGTTTTTCCCCTCAAATAAATATAATTTAAATCGCAAGATGACGCAAAACATACTGCAAAATTCCGCCATGATGCAAATAATCCAACTCATCTTCAGTATCGACACGGCACAACAATGGAACAGCTTTTACTGTTCCGTCAGAAAAAGTAATTGTAGCTACAGTCTTCTGACGGGGCTTCAAATTATGTATTCCTTCAATCGTTACTTTTTCATCACCCTTTAAACCCAATGACTTCCAGCTTGCACCTGCTTCAAACACAAAAGGAACAATTCCCATACCAACAAGATTAGAACGGTGAATTCGCTCAAAAGACTGAGCAATTACCGCTTTTACACCAAGAAGATTGGTGCCCTTCGCTGCCCAATCACGAGATGAACCATTGCCGTATTCAATACCAGCAAAAACAACAAGCGGAACATTTTCCTGTTTGTATGCCATTGCTGCATCATAAATTGTTTGTTCTTTTCCTGATGGGTAATGAATTGTATAACCTCCTTCACGACCATTCTCTCCTAGCATGAAGTTACGAATACGAATATTGGCAAAAGTTCCACGCATCATCACTTCATGATTCCCGCGACGAGTTCCATACTGATTAAAATCAGCCACTTTAACCCCATGATCAATTAAATATTTTCCAGCAGGAGAATCAACCTTAATAGAACCAGCAGGAGAAATGTGATCTGTAGTGATCTTATCACCAAATAAACCTAAGATTCGTGCATCTTTAATATCTGGTAAAACATCAGGAATCTTCCGCATACCATCAAAATACGGTGGATTGCGCACATACGTTGACGTATCATCCCAAGAATAGGTAGCCCCTGTTGGGACTTGAACTTTTTGCCAATTTTCGTCTCCCTTAAACACATCTGCGTATTTTTCGGCAAAAATTTTACGTGTGACATTCTTTTCGATAAATTCCTGAATTTCTTTAGAAGTTGGCCAAATATCTTTCAAATAAACGGGTTGACCATCTGAACCTACTCCAAGAGGCTCTTTAGTCAAATCTTTACGCACTGTTCCTGCTAAAGCATGCGCGACAACTAACGGTGGTGAAGCTAGATAATTTGCCTGCACATCAGGGGATACACGCCCTTCAAAATTACGATTTCCTGAAAGAACCGCTGCTGCAATTAAACTATTATGATTAATCGTTTTAGAAATAGCTGGATATAAAGGACCAGAATTCCCAATACATGTCGTACACCCAAACCCTACTAAGTTAAATCCTAAAGCATCCAAATCTTTTTGCAAACCTGAATTGTAAAGATAGGCTTCCACAACTTGTGAACCAGGTGCCAGAGAAGTCTTAACCCACGGCTTACTTTTGAGACCTTTTGCCACAGCATTGCGCGCTAAAAGTCCCGCAGCAATCAAAACACTTGGATTTGATGTATTCGTACAGGAGGTGATTGCAGCAATGACTACATCACCGTGACCAAGCGTGTATTTCTCACCCTCAACCTGATAACGGTCATCTTGCCCAGCAGTTTTCTTATAATCTTCAACCAATGCCTTCTCAAAACCTTGCCCAACACTTTCTAATGCAATGCGCCCTTCAGGACGCTTAGGACCTGCCATAGAAGGCACAACACAACCCATATCTAATTCCATCGTATCACTAAAAATGGGGTTGGCTATCATTTCATCATGCCACATCCCTTGCGCTTTGGAATAAGCTTCCACCAGAGCTATACGATTTTCATCACGTCCTGTCATATTGAGATAACGCACGGTTTCCTTATCAATTGGGAAAAAACCACAGGTTGCTCCATATTCAGGCGCCATATTTGCAATCGTCGCCCGATCAGCAAGTGTCATATGTTCTAGACCGGGGCCAAAAAACTCAACAAATTTACCGACGACACCTTTTTTGCGCAAAATTTGCGTCACCATCAACACTAAATCGGTCGCCGTCACACCTTCTTTAAGTTTACCTGTTAGACGGAAACCAATCACTTCAGGGAGCAACATAGAAACGGGCTGACCTAACATTGCCGCTTCGGCTTCAATACCACCAACACCCCAACCTAAAACGCCCAAACCATTTACCATCGTCGTATGCGAATCAGTTCCCACACAAGTATCAGGATAAACCGTTTGATAACCCTCTTCATTCTTTACCCATGCGCATTGTGCTAAATATTCTAGATTAACTTGGTGACAAATCCCCGTCCCTGGAGGTACAACGCGAAAATTTTGAAACGCTTGCTGCCCCCACTTAAGGAAACGATAGCGTTCACTATTGCGTTCATATTCATGCGTAACATTCTCCTTAAAAGCCATAGGAGTGCCAAAATCGTCAACAATAATTGAGTGATCAATGACAAGATCAACGGGAATGAGTGGATTTATTTTTTCAGCACTCCCTCGAAGTTTGGCCATAGCATCGCGCATAGCAGAAAGATCAACAACTGCCGGAACACCTGTAAAATCCTGCATGAGAACGCGCGCAGGGCGGTAGGCAATTTCTGCACCAGCCTGACCTTTATTGTTTAACCACTTCGCGACATTTAGGATGTCCTCTTTCTTGACCGTACGACCATCTTCAAACCGTAATAAATTTTCTAGAATAACTTTCATCGAAAACGGCAAACGGGAAATACCCTCAAGCCCATTTTTCTCTGCCTCAATCAAACTATAATAAATATATTCTTTGCCACTAACATCTAAAGCTCTACGACAATTAAAGCTATCAATTTGAGTCATGACTGTCCACCCTCATACTACAAACTCACCCAATTTCCCGGAACGAACAACACAAACTACGAGTTAAGGTCGCAGCTTGAGCGCAGACGCAATAACCTCCGCCATCCATTTCCCCCTTCACCTTTTCATAGGCAAATTCGGAAATCAGCGTAAAAAACCATTTTACACCACATCGATGTAACATATCGCTTATAGAACTATTTCTAGAACTATTCTAGGTACAATTACATAAAAAACGTGTTTTTTATCCTATAATGCAATAAAAACTATAAAAATAAATGAAAATAGGAAATTACATGGTATTATTGGGTAAAAATCTGGCAGCTCACAGAAATGAAAAAGTTCTGTTTCAAGATCTTTCTTTTCGTTTATTTCCACAACAACTCATGACAATAACAGGGCCAAATGGAATCGGAAAATCCACATTACTACGAATCATTACCGGTCTTTTAAAAGCTGCTAAAGGCCATATAAGCCTTGAAGATCATGAAAAAACATACCCTGTAGCAGCCGCATGCCATTATCTTGGTCCTCAAAATGCTATGAAACCTTTCTTATCTGTCATCGATAATCTACAATTTTGGTCAGTATTTTACGGACAACATCTACGCTATCCGCATGAAGCCCTTACTGAAATTGGTCTTTCTGATCTTGAAAACTTACCCTTCAACATTTTGTCAACCGGACAAAAAAGACGCGTCGCTCTTGCCCGCCTTTTACTTTCCTATCGCCCCCTTTGGATTTTAGATGAACCCATATTGGGAGTTGATAGCTGTGCTCAAACTCTCCTTGCCAATATTTTCCAACGCCATTTAAACCAAGGCGGTATGATTATCGCTGCAACGCATAACTCCCTCGGCATTCCAGAACATCATAGAATCGCTCTGGAACAATTTTCACCACTAGGAAACAAAAAACATGAAAGCACTGTTTTGGCGCGATCTTAGATTAACCTTATCGTCACAAACCTCTTCGTTAACAGGGCTGTTATTTTTCATCGCTGTTATTATAATAACTCCGATCACTCTCGGACCAGATCCTAAGATGCTTGCACAAATAGGACCAGGCATATTATGGCTTGGAGCTCTCCTTGCAGGAATTCTTAATCTGAATAAACTTTTTCAAACCGACTACGATGATGGAAATCTCGACCAATTCATCCTTTCTGGACAAAGACAAAGTTTCACATTGATTGTACTGACCAAATGCCTTGCCCATTGGGCAGGAACGATGCTTCCCCTTATTTTGGCTACTCCTATTTTGGCATTTATGCTGCATTTAGATACCATGATAACTTTTACAACAATACTTACCCTATTATGCGGAACACCTGCCATTATTTTTATTGGCGCTATAGGAGCTGCACTTGTAACATCATTGTTACACAATACTCTTCTCATTTTCATCATTATCTTGCCGTGGATCATTCCAATCATGATTTTTGGTGTTTCTGCTGCTACAGCCCCAGTAAATTCAAATGTCTCTTTTCTCTCTTCCTTAGCTCTTCTTATCGCTTTTTCACTTCTTTTGAGTCTTTTTGGCTCTCTGGTCACAGCTATAACACTCAAGCTTTTATCAGAATAATAAAAGATGATTGCCGCACAGCAAAACTCTGCCTATTATAAACCGTATGAATGAAACATCTCACACACAAAAAATGGGGTCACTCTCTGCAAGTTTAACCCATTTTATGAAAATAAGCCGTACCATTTTACCTTGGTTAACCGGTATAACATTGTGCCTTCTTATCTTAGGGCTTATTTTGATTATGCGCTCTCCTGATGATTATCAACAGGGTATTACCGTTAAGATTATGTATATTCATGTCCCTTTCGCATGGCTTTCTACATTCTGTTATATTATAATAAGCGCTGCTGCTTTAGGAAATTTAATTTGGAGAAATTATCTTGCTGATGTAGCACTTAAATGTGGTGCACCTATTGGGGCAATTTTTACAGCCTTAGCCCTAGTGACAGGTGCGCTTTGGGGACGACCCACATGGGGAACATGGTGGGTATGGGATGCACGACTGACATCCGTTTTAATCTTGTTTTTTATTTATCTTGCCATTGTTGTGCTTGCTCGCGCTTTTGATAATCGAGAAAAAGCTGCTCGCGCTACAGCAATTCTCACACTTATTGGGCTTGTAAATATCCCTATTATCAAATTTTCCGTTCATTGGTGGAATACGCTCCATCAATCCGCATCCATTCTGCGTTCAGATGGGCCGACAATTGAGTATGCTATGCTATGGCCTCTTGTCACAATGATTTTTTGTTTCAGCTTTATGTTTATTGTGCTCTATTTAATGGCTATGCGAAACGAAATTAATAGTCATCATATCCAAATGCTTCAGATAAAAAAAGCCTGTCGTGCACAACATCAGGAATCTTCATCATGCTCGACCTAAATAACATTTACAATAGACTTTTAGGAAATCTCTCTCAACAAATTGACTTTTTCCTTGGTACTCTTCACCACAATCAAATTGTTATCTTAAGCTATATGCTTTCTGCCATTTCTCTACTATGTCTTATTGGGCACATCCTTTGTAAAGCTATATACCAAAAGAAGATTCTACAGCAGTTAAACAAAAAAGAACCGTTTAGGAAAGAAAAATATAATGAAAACAATCCCTAAAAAACCTAAAACACACATATCACTATCTGTATTTTTGGGTCTTTTTGGATCTTTTATATTTCTTCTTCTCATTATGATTTTCTCCTATTTTATGGATAGAAAACACCTCAACAATACTTCTCTTTTCCCGAACACATTTACTGAAAAAATTGCTCCTCAAACAAATCTTCCCCTCCTTGATAATGAAAATTATTTTCTAAATTCAGAACAATTTAAAGGACGCGTAACACTGATCAATTTTTGGGGATCTTGGTGCTTATCTTGTCGCAAAGAGCATCCACTTCTTATGAAGATTGCACAAGATAAACGTTTTGATCTTATTGGCATTAATTATAAAGATAGCAAAGAAAACGCCAAACGATTTTTGAACAATTTTGGAAATCCTTTTAAAGCTATTGGCATTGATATTTCAGGTCATACAGCTATTAACTGGGGAGTGTATGGACCACCAGAAACTTTTCTTTTGAATAAAGACGGTATTATTGTTGCTAAGCATGTTGGCCCTTTAACATGGCAAATTTATCAGAAAAAAATCCTGCCAAAAATCGAAAAAGCTATAATATCAGATGACGATGAATTGCTTCATTAAGAGAAGCCATTATTTTCCTTTATTAAACGGAGAAAACAATCAGATTTTCTCATTACATTTCCTTTATAATGAAACAATAAAAATCCTTGCTTACACCTCGTAAAAAGAGATGACATATGAATAAAACTGTTTGGAAAACGCAGGATACCTTCTTATTGCACTTCATGCAAAAGCAAACGCAACATTAGAAAATATAAATACCTGCCATGAACTATCTCAATATAAGAAACAATATTGGGGACTGGAAAAGAGAATGCTAGTTACTCTCGTAAAGATAAAGGTAGTGATAAGAAGCCATATCGCAATTGAAAGAGTGTAAACAACAAAAATACGAGCTTCTCTACAATTTCCATTACTTAAAAGACATTGCTGTAGCTACTTTGGAAATTTGTAAAATAAGGACGGTAAAAATGGAAAACTTATACCTTAATGATATATAATGATGTGATAACATGGGAGGGTAACACTTCAACGTATCATCCAAGAGAAAAAACCTCTATACTCATTAAGAGCCCCACCTTTGCAAATTTCTCCCTCATTGCATATTATGCGCTGTTCACTGATAATGTATAAAAGGCAATAGAGATTATATTCTTATCCGCCGTCTTTCAGATATTGGCTGAAATGCTATTTTAGCATGAAACGTACAATAAGGACTATTTTCACTGGAATCAGCGCCACAAAAATGAAAATCAGATGACAAAGGATCCCCAACTGGCCACCTACATGTATTTTCACTCAATTGCAGAAGGTTCAGCTGGCGTGATATAGGCACAATGACATCGGATTTTGTAGGTACATCATTTTCTATCACATCCTCTTCTATAAATTCCATCTTTAATGCTGTTGCTCCCACATTGCAAGACGTGGTATCTGCTGGCATTACCGTTGATGTAGTGCGGCGTATACGCGAAGATGATGGGCTTATAGGTGTCTTTTGTGCACGTGACACTGCTTGCGCTGTCTTACCACGTCCTGGTAGCTTTAATCGGTGCACTTTACCAATAACTGCATTCCTGCTGACTCCACCTAACTGAGCTGCAATCTGACTTGCACTTAAACCTTCACTCCAAAATTTCTTTAAAAGTTCAACGCGTTCATGTGTCCAACTCATATCTGCACTCCATTTCAATCATCTCATCGAGATATAGATCACATGTTCCAATTACATTTTCAATAAGCTAAATAAAAAACTTTCACTTCCCCATCCAAGCACAAAAGCCTCATTCAACCTATAAAATTTATAAACTGAAACACCTCCTTACCTGCTGATTTAAACTACAATATGCATTGACTTTATGACAAGAGTCTTTCCTTCTTGAAGAGTTTATTTAGAATGTTTTCCCCAACTTGAAAATCAAGCACAAGACAACTCTCCTAATTGCTTAGACTTTTCCTTTACAGATGCTTATCGCAGAACCTTTATTGACTTTTCGTCAATCGATGCAATGATCTATTATATGGGTGTGACAATTAACTGCACCATATTTAAAGATGCAACATTGTCTTGTCTATTATATGCATATGGCAAAATTTCAAACATAAAGGAAAGAATAATGAATGCTACTGCTATACAGCCACTTTACAGGTGCTTTGCTCGACGTGATTTGCATTTCAAAAAAGGTAATGGTGTATGGCTTATTTCCGATAAAGGAGAGTGCTATCTTGATTTGACATCTGGTATTGCTGTTAACGCATTAGGGTATGCACATCCACAATTAGTTGAGACCCTCAAAAGACAAGCTGAAAAAATTTGGCATCTTTCCAACCTTTTTCAATCACCTGAACAAGAGATTCTCGCCACACAGCTTTGCGCAAACAGCTTTGCTGATAAGGTTTTTTTCTGCAATTCTGGTGCTGAAGCTCTAGAATGTGCATTCAAAACTGCTCGTCGTTATCATTACGAATCTGGTCACCCAACACGCATTGAAATTATTACTTTTGAAGGAGCATTTCATGGACGTACACTTGCAACGCTTGCTGCTACTGGGCACGAAAAATATCTTGAAGGCTTTGGTCCCAAAGCTGGTGGATTTACTCAAATCCCTTTTTGTGATGAAAACGCTTTACAAAATGCTATCAATGAAAATACCGCTGCTATTCTGATTGAACCTATTCAAGGTGAAGGAGGAATACGAACAGTTCCTCATGAATATTTAAAATTTTTACGCAAAATATGCGATGATAATAATCTGTTATTCATTTTAGATGAAGTCCAAACAGGTATTGGACGAACAGGAAAACTGTTTGCCTATGAATGGAGTAATATCACACCTGATATCCTTACCCTAGCAAAAGGACTAGGTGGAGGATTTCCGTTGGGAGCTTGTCTTGCAACAGATAAAGCTGCAAAAAGCATGACACTGGGAACCCATGGATCAACCTTTGGAGGAAATCTTCTCGGGATGGCTGTCGGCAACAGTATTCTTGATATCATATTAGAACCAGGCTTTCTCGATCACGTTCAGAGTATGGGAAATAAGCTAAAAAGTGGACTTTTGAATATTCTCAATACCTATCCTGATATTATCTATGCAATTCAAGGCACGGGCCTTATGATAGGCATTCAGTGTGTTGTGCCTTCAAATACCGTCGTTAATGCTTTGGAAAAAGAATATGTTCTCAGTGTTGGTGCCAATAACAATGTTGTGCGCTTATTACCTCCTCTTATCATAAATGAAGAGGAAATAATGGAAAGCTTGCATCGTATTGAAAAAGCAATTGCTTATCTTTCGCAAACAAACAAAAAAAAGCAAATATCATAAAGTGTCACCTCACAGACTTATCTGTTTTAACCCCACGAATAGCACGACCATTATCGATTATGCAAAAACTCTCAAAGCATCTTTTAAAGCAGGAAATATTTCAAAACCTTTTATTGGTAAAACGCTTGCGATGATTTTTGAAAAACCATCAACACGAACCCGTATTTCATTCGATATCGGCATGCGCCAGCTTGGTGGAGATACAATCATGCTAACAGGTTCAGAAATGCAACTTGGTCATAGTGAAACCATAGCTGACACAGCACGCGTTCTATCACGTTTTGTGGATATTATTACATTACGCACAACAATACATGACCGGATGCTTGAGTTGGCACAATATGCACAAATTCCTGTCATTAATGCCCTTACAGATGATACGCATCCCTGCCAAATTCTAGCAGATATTCTTACCTATGAAGAACACCGTGGACCAGTTGTGAACAAAATATTTGCGTGGATGGGAGACGGCAATAATGTGCTTCATTCTCTGATTGAAGCTGCTGCTCTTTTTAACTTTCACCTGCGAATTGCCACTCCAAAAGGGTATGAACCACAAGAAAAGTTTGTACGCTGGGCACGCGAACGTGGAGCCCATATTACCCTGACCCATAATCCCCAAAAAGCTGCTCAAGATGCTGACTGCATTATAACCGACACATGGGTTTCGATGGGACAAGAATTTCGTGCCTGCAATCATTCTATTTTTTTGCCTTATCAAGTCAATGAAGCTTTAATGCAATTAGCTAAACCAGATGCTCTTTTCATGCATTGTCTTCCTGCTCATCGTGGTGAAGAAGTTGTCGATAGTGTGATAGATGGTTCACATTCCGTTGTTTTCGACGAAGCTGAAAATCGTCTTCATACCCAAAAAGCAATTCTTTCTTGGTGTTTACAAGATACATTTTTCTCTTCACAATAACCTCTAAAAACAAACCATAATAAAAGGCAAAAATATGAGCGAACAAACCGCAGAAGAAACCTCTCTCAACAATATCTATCTAAATGAAGATGATACTGTTATTCCCTTTCAAGTCGAAGAACTTGATATCCGTGGGCGTGCTGTACAATTTGGAGAAACTTTAAATTCTATTCTCACAAGACATCAATATCCTGAACCGGTTTCTTACCTTTTAGCAGAAGCTTTAGTTTTAACCGTTTTGCTCGGAACTTCTTTAAAACTTCAAGGAAAGTTTATCTTACAAACCCATTCCGATGGACCAGTTAACATGTTAGTATGTGATTTTTCTCCTCCTTCCAATCTACGCGGTTATGCTCGTTTTGATAAAGAACAGTTAAAAAAAGCAATGACCAATAATCAAATATCTTCAGAAACACTTTTGGGAAAAGGGACTTTAGCCTTCACCATATACCAAGGTACCCATACGCAACCCTATCAAGGGATAGTTGCATTAGATGGATCAAATTTACAAGAAGCCTCCCGTATCTATTTTGATCAATCAGAACAAATTCCCACCGATATCCGTTTGGCAGCTGCTCTATTAATCAATCGAGATAAACATGGAAAACCGCAGAAAAAATGGCGAGCAGGAGGACTTTTGACCCAACTCTTGCCCAACGCATCATCTCATCATAAAATAGATGAATTCAATCAAAAACGAGATGAAATAAAAAAAACCGAACAACTTGAAAACCAATGGCAAGAAACCAAAGCACTCACAGCAACCATTGAAAATACAGAATTGACAGATCCCCAAGTCGGCAGTAAGCGGTTATTATTCCGTCTTTTCCATGAACACAGTGTTAGAGTTTTTAATCCCTTCTCTCTTGTAGATCAGTGCTCTTGTTCACGAGAAAAAATTAAAGGAATGCTGGAAGGATTTCCCACTGATGAACAAAGAAAAATGATTAAAAATGAATATATTTCAGTTACATGTGAATTTTGCTCAACAACGTATCGTTTTAAACCACAAGAACTGTCTGAGAATAAAACGTAAAAAATATCTCTTACAAACGAAAAAATGTTGGTTGCACTGCGCAAACCATGTTCATCATACTACCACAGCCAACACAAACTTTATTACTGTGCATGCTCTGAAGCAAAAAACAAAGTAAAATATTGTATGATTTTGATAACATCATTGCTGATAACAGCTAAAAATCCAAGTACGGCATTATTTATGTAAACCTAAATAACCAAAACCGAAGCTAGCAGACAAATATCTAATGACTTAAAAACTGAAGATTTCAAAACTGTTGTCATACTTCAAACATTTTTTATACAGAATTATTTATTTCACAAATACTCTTAAATGATAACAGTAATCCTTTTTAAAATAGCTTGCACAAAATCACTGCTTGTAAAAATTGAAAGCGATAGCGTAAATACTACGCGTAAAACTCTATCTTCTTGCATTTTTTTCAATAATATGTCCTACAAAACACTACAGTGGATAAAAACAATAGTAAAAAATAGCCAAACAGTATTATAATGTTCCCCTCCCCGACACAAAACGACGCAATAAAACATAAAGTGCACCTCCACCACCATGCTGGCGAGCTGCTTGCTCAAAGGCATGAACATAATATCGAAAAGCGGGCGTTGATAACCAATGGGGGACAACCTTATACAAAGCACCATCGCTTCCAGGTGACTGACCTTTTCCTGTAATCACAAGCACATAACGTAATCCATTTTTCTGAGATGAGTGTAAAAAATTTTTTAAGAAAAAATAAGCCTCTTCCTGCATACAACCATGAAGATCAAGACGCGCCTCAATAGGATAATGACCTTTGGCAATTTTACGGTGCGCAGCACGATCGAAAAAATGAAGCTTATGCACTTGTGCATCAGTTCCCTTTTCTTTTTTTATCACAGCTGATCTCTGTTTGTCTTCCTGAGATAACGGAAAACCTTGTATTATCTGCTGTTTTTTATTGTCAATATTTGCAACATCTTTTGTAATAGAAGAATGGGATTTATCATGCAGTGGTTTTATTGTACGACGAACCATATCCCATAAAAGACGATCTTGTGAAGATAGTAAATCTTTTTTTTGTCTCCATTCATTCGTAGACATTTCAATCTTTAATCTTTTATAAAATTTTATTTACATGATCTCACAGATGGCAGAAATATTAATTTTCATCTTCTGTTGCAAAAAGCTTCCAATTTGGATCTGATGATAGGCTATTGCGAACAAAAGTCCAAACATCTCTAATTTCTACGATAGTATCAGGATCCCCTTCTATAGGCTCTTCCTGCTCATTATAGGTTACAGAAATCATTTCACTGATAATCCGCACGGTTACAAATTCATCCTTGTCTTTTACTGTTGCTGAAACAAACTCGATCTTATTAATCCCAACAAAAGTAAACTGAACCCTTTCATTATTTTTTTCACGGTTTTCAATAGCGGCACAAAAGCTCTCAAAAACATTTTTGGAAAGCAATCTTTTTAATTGATCGCGATCACCTTTAGCAAAGGCTGTTACAATCATCTCATAAGCAACCTGCGCACCCTTTATAAAAAATTGAGGAGAAAAACGAGAATCAACCTTACGAAGTGCCCGCAAACCTTCATTCAATACACTTCCTTTTGGTGCAATAGCATCAATTTCGCTAAAATCGCTCTTTTGCGAATTACCCTCATGAGGGAACGAAATAATATTGTCAGCCGTTTCTTCTTCAACCTGTTTTTTAGAACAACGTGAATAAGGATCAAAGGGAGGCTTTTCAAAACCAATCCGTTTTCCTAATACATTACGCAGTTGCATAAAAACGACAACCATAATAACAAGAGCTATGACAAGTATAACGTCAAATTCCATAGGTGCTGTTAATCCCCAAATCTAATATGATCTGTAATAAACATTGCAGTCCATATCATTTATCAATAAATATGTAAAATAGGGAATTGATCATTCAAATATTTTATTCATATCTTTTAAAAAAGATGTCTCTTAATAATTAATAATTTTTATCCTAAATCTTAAGAAGGAAATTTTTATGTGATAAAGTTTTATTCGATAAATCCTCGTTTTTTTATCATTATCCTCCTCAGCATTCTCTTGATTGAAATCGCTGGTTTTATCTTTGTTGGAGAAGAAATTGGAATTATTGCAACTTTGAGCTTGATTATTCTTACAACACTCGTTGGAGTTATTTTGTTGCGAATTCAAGGGCTTAGCCTTTTAAAAAATATACAACGTGAACTTATCCAAGAACAAGCATTAGAAAATAACGCCTTTATCATTTTTAGCGCCATTTTGCTTATTCTTCCTGGATTTGTAAGTGATCTTTTGGGACTACTACTCCTTATTAAACCAATCCGTTCTGTTGTATGGCATTTCTTTTTATCCTTGAGAAATAAAATAAACGCTCATGATCAAAATAAAACCACTTCTGGAAATAATTCTGAAAAAACCATCGACCTTAAAGCAGAAGACTACAAAATCCACAATACCGCAGAATCTCCATGGCGTAAAAATGATGAGCATCATTGAAATACCGAAAAATCTGTAATGGACTTAAAAAATCATGAACACAAGAAGAGCTTTCCTTGCAACCTTTTGCAAGGCGTGATAACCAGCTTGGTCTTTAGATCTAAGATAGAAATAAATACATTGTAATAATGAGAAGGTTTGTACTATGGTCGAAGGTGAAATAAATAACAGTGGTGGAGAGCCAATTTTTGCTGTATTAACTCAATATTTAAAAGATTTATCGTTCGAGAATCCAAGTGCTCCCAGTTCACTGCGTCCACGTGAAAAAACACCACAAATCGATATTAACATTAATGTCAACGCTGATCCAATCGGAGATGACAATTATGATGTTGTTTTATCCCTTTCCGTCAAAGCCAATGATGATGCCGAAACCTTATTTCATGTAGAGCTCATTTACGGTGGTGTTTTCCATATCAAAAACATCCCACAAGAGCATGTGATGCCACTCGTGTTTGTTGAATGCCCTCGTCTTTTATTTCCATTTGTTCGACAAATTGTATCTGACGCTACCCAAAATGGTGGTTTTCCACCTTTGTGGATTGATCCGATCGATTTTGCAGCGCTCTTCCAGAAACGTATCGCTGAAGAACAAAAGAACAATGAAAGTCAGACTCAACCATCCTAAGAATTTATTCTTTAATGATTAAAAAGGCCCTGAAATATCAGAGGCCTTTATTTTTATAACTTTTTCGCATGATAGGCGGCTAACATCGCAATATTGACGACGTCAGTATCATTTCCGCTAAACGGCACAATTTGCACGGATTTTTCCAATCCAATCAAAATAGGACCAATAATAGTTGCTTCACCAAGCTCTTGTAGCATTTTGCTCGCAATAGAAGAGGCATGATATCCAGGCATTACTAAAATGTTCGCAGGCTCCGTTAATCCCATAAAGGGATATTGCTGCATCAATTTCAAATTCAGCGCCACATCAGCACTCATTTCTCCATCAAATTCAAAACTAACCTTGCGTTCATGTAAAATATTAATAGCATCCTGAATATGTTGTGTAATCGGTCCTTTCATATAGCCAAAAGTAGAAAATGCTACAAACGCTACCCGTGGTTGATATCCCAACCCATAAACAAAAGAAGCTGTTTGTTCTGCTATATCAGCAAGCTCTTCAGCATTCGGATTCTCGTAAATAGCTGTATCTGCGATAAACACAGTTCGTCCACGACAAATAGCCATTGAGATCCCAATCAAACGTTCTTTTGGATTTTCACCAATCACTCGGCGTATATCAATCAGGGCTGTTTCATAATTGCGTGTCACCCCTGTAACCATGGCATCTGCATCCCCTAATGCCACCATACAAGCAGCAAAATAATTGCGATCATTATTGATACGACGGTGACAATCACGCAATAACCAGCCTTGACGCTGCATCTTTTTATAAAGATAATTCGCATAAGCCTCCGTATGACAGGAAAGCTTAGCATTCATAATCGAAATACCTTCACGCTTAAGATCAATACCTGCTGCTGCGGCGGTTTCTCTCACTTGCTCTTCACGACCAATCAAAATTGCTTGTCCTAATTTTTGACGAACATAAGAAACTGCAGCGCGCATTACCGGCTCTTCTTCACCTTCTGCAAAAACAATTTGTTTTGGCGCTTGACGAACATGATTATAGATACCACGCATCATAGAAGAAATGGGATCACGTCTTGCATTTAAATCACGCTCATAAACTTCTAAATTATCAATGTTCTTTTGAGCAACACCACTTTCCATCGCTGCTTTTGCCACTGCCATTGAAACGACCGTGAACAAACGCGGATCAAAAGGAACAGGGATGATATAATTTGGTCCGAATTTCAATCGTTTTCCACTATAGGCTTCTGCAACACTGTCAGGCACTTCCTCATGCGCTAAATCTGCAAGAGCCCTTGCTGCAGCGAT
The DNA here is from genome assembly GCF_040545385.1 of Bartonella japonica. Lineage (NCBI taxonomy): Bacteria > Pseudomonadati > Pseudomonadota > Alphaproteobacteria > Hyphomicrobiales > Bartonellaceae > Bartonella > Bartonella japonica. The sequence continues at coordinate 331,342 of NZ_JBEPLT010000001.1, read as the reverse complement.
TTTCATGTCTTCATTGATAACTGTCGCACGCACATCAAGCGCACCACGAAATATATAAGGAAAACAAAGAACATTGTTAATCTGATTTGGATAATCCGAACGACCTGTTGCTATAATAGCATCATCGCGTACTTTCATCACCTCTTCTGGCGTAATTTCTGGATCGGGATTGGCCATAGCAAAAATGATCGGCTGAGGTGCCATTGACTTTACCATTTCTGGGGTAATGGTACCTTTAGCAGAAACCCCAAAAAATATATCAGCGCCTTCCATTGCTTCAGCAAGAGTGCGTTTATCCGTTTGAATAGCATGAGCAGACTTCCATTGATTCATCCCCTCTTCACGCCCTTTATAAACGACACCCTTTGTATCACATAATATGATATTTTCAGATCGAAATCCCATTGCCTTCATCAATTCAATACACGCAATTCCAGCAGCCCCCGCACCATTACAAACCAACCGTGTATTTTGCATATCGCGCCCCGTTAAATGTAAGGCATTCAACACACCAGCAGCAACAATGATTGCTGTGCCATGTTGATCGTCATGAAAAACAGGAATATTCATAATTTCTCGTAAGCGACTTTCAATCATAAAACATTCTGGTGCTTTAATGTCTTCAAGATTGATTCCTCCAAAAGACGGCTCTAAATAACGCACTAAATTGATAAAACTTTCTGTATCATTTGTATCAATTTCTAGATCGATTGAATCAACATCCGCAAAGCGTTTAAAAAGCACAGCTTTGCCTTCCATTACTGGCTTAGATGCAAGCGCACCTAAATTGCCTAAACCCAAAATAGCTGTTCCATTTGATATAACAGCCACAAGATTGCCCTTTGCCGTATAATCATAAGCTAGCGCTGGATTTTGAGCAATTGCTTTAACCGGAACAGCAACACCTGGTGAATAAGCAAGTGATAAATCATGCTGCGTTGCCATGGATTTTGTTGCAACAATTTCAAGCTTTCCAGGACGACCTCGCCTATGAAAATCAAGAGCTTCTCGTTCACCAGCACTATAAATCGTTTGAGGTGTTTTCTGATCCTGTTCACTTTTTTTCATTTCACTCAATTTTCTCCAAAAACAGTGTAAGTTCTGTTCTACAGTACATCTCATTACTCAATTTTAAAATTTGATTAATATATGAGAAATCGCTATGCTTACTCTAACAGACCTGATCGTACGTTTCAATTGAGAGATAATGAAGACGAATGTTGAAGTAAATAAAAAAGGATATTAAAAGCTCAATTGAAGAAAACAGACACATCAAAATGGATAAGAAGATCAACCACAAGAATAATTTAATGATACAGCCTGATTCTTCATCTGCTCCCCATCAACAACGCCCCACACCTATGATGGAGCAATATATAGAGATCAAAGCAGTGAATAATGATTCCCTGCTCTTTTACCGAATGGGCGACTTCTATGAATTATTTTTTAATGATGCAATTGAAGCAGCTCAAGCTTTAGGAATCACACTAACAACACGTGGCAAACATTTGGGTGAAGATATTCCTATGTGTGGAGTCCCTGTTCATGCTGCTGATGATTATTTACAAAAGCTTATTGCACGCGGTTATCGCGTTGCTGTGTGTGAACAAACAGAAGATCCTATAGAAGCGAAAAAACGTGGATCAAAATCGGTCGTTCGGCGTGATGTTGTCCGCCTTGTGACACCTGGAACGATAACAGAAGAAAAACTCCTTGATCCGACATGTGCAAATTATCTGATGACACTTTCTCGCATCAAAACCAGCGATGGAGAAGAATTTGCCCTTTCCTGGATTGATATCTCAACAGGTATATTTCGTGTAACAGAAAGCCGCCATGACAAACTCTTGACAGACATTATGCGTGTGGACCCACAAGAACTCATTGTTTCTGATTCCTTTTTTCATGACAAAACCCACAAGCCACTTTTTAATGTTCTCGATCGCATTGTTTCGCCTCAACCTGCTAGTCTTTTTGACGTGGTCACCGCTGAACGTGATATTTGCGGTTATTTTAAACTCTCAACCCTTGAAGGTGTTGCTGATTATTCACGATCAGAACTTTCCGCAATTGCGTCTGCCATTCGCTATATCGAAAAAACACAAATCACGCATCGCCCTCCTCTCATGCGCCCTGAACGCCAAAATGAAAGCGATACCCTTTTCATCGATGCTGCAACAAGACAGAGTCTTGAGCTTGTTCGAACCACATCAGGACAACGTGATGGAAGCTTACTCAAAGCTATTGATCGTACCGTAACAGGAGGTGGATCACGCCTTCTTGTTGATCGACTCATTGCTCCCCTCACCACACCTTCTGTTATTGATCATCGTCTCGATTCGATTTCCTTTTTTTTACGAAATACCTCTCTCGCAGAAGCTATAAAGCTCATTTTAAAGGGAGGACCCGATATGCCCCGTGCAGTTTCACGTTTGGCTCTTGGACGTGGAGGTCCTCGTGATATCGCTGCAATTCAACGTGGTTTTGACATCATTCGTGAACTTCATCAACTTCTTAACAATGAATTACTGCCACAAGAAATAAGTGACGTACAACAGGTTTTCTCACATCTGCCTACGGCTTTACATTGTCATTTAGAAAAAGCCTTAGCTGATGATCTCCCTCTGCTTAAACGTGATGGTGGTTTTATCCGTCCTCAATATCATCAAGAGCTCGATGAAATGCGCGCTTTACGCGATGAATCTCGCCGTATCATTGCTGAACTTCAAGCACAATATGCTCAAGAAACAGATATTAAAACTCTTAAAATCAAGCATAATAATATTCTAGGATACTTTATTGAAGTCACAAATATACAAGCATCAGCACTCACAAATAGTCTACAAGCTAAAGCACGTTTTATTCACCGACAAACAATGGCAAATGCTATGCGCTTTACCACTACAGAACTTGCCGATCTTGAAAGCCGCATTGCCCATGCTGCTAACCATGCCATGATGCTTGAACTAGAGATCTTTGATACTCTTGTTCATGAAATTATCGAACAAGTTGATTTCATTCGTAAAGCTGCTGAAGCACTTGCTATTTTAGATGTATCCGTCGCATTAGCACAACTTGCTGAAGAACAAGAATATTGTCGTCCTAAAATTGATCAATCACTTACTTTTCATATCACAGCAGGACGCCATCCTGTGGTAGAACAAGCATTACGCAAGCAAGCAGCAGAACCCTTTGTTGCCAATAACTGCGATCTCTCTGTACAAAATAATCATCAATATGCAGCAATTTGGCTTTTGACAGGCCCCAATATGGGAGGAAAATCAACTTTTTTACGACAAAATGCTCTCATTGCTATTATGGCACAAATGGGATCATTTGTTCCAGCAACTTCAGCCCATATTGGCGTTGTTGATCGTTTATTTAGTCGTGTTGGTGCTTCCGATGATCTTGCACGGGGACGCTCAACCTTTATGATGGAAATGATTGAAACAGCAACAATCCTTAATCATGCAAGTAGCCATTCCCTTGTTATTCTTGACGAAATTGGACGAGGAACCTCAACATTTGATGGACTTTCAATTGCTTGGGCAGCTGTTGAATATCTTCATGAAGTTAATCACTGTCGCGCAATTCTTGCCACGCACTTTCATGAAATGACAGCCCTGACCGAAAAACTTAACCGTCTTCATAATGTAACAATGAAAGTCAAAAATTGGGATGGAGATGTAGTTTTTCTTCACGAGGTTGCACCAGGAGCCGCAGACCGCTCTTATGGCGTACAAGTTGCAAAGCTTGCTGGACTTCCCGAGGCAGTTATTACACGTGCTACAGATGTTCTCTATCAATTAGAACAAGGTGAAATGACTGGAAAAGGACATAAATTAATTGATGATTTACCGCTCTTTTCCCTTAAAGCAGTATCGCCTGTGAATGAAAAAACACAAAAACATTGCGCACTGCATGAAGCTTTAGAAAATATCCACCCTGATGAACTTTCTCCTAAAGAAGCGTTAGAAGCACTTTATCGCCTCAAACAACTGGAATAAATAAAACCCTTTGAATGAAAAAGAACGGACTTCTTTCTTTATTATTCTCATCCACACGGATCATTTATTGTATTAGCAAATCTTACTTTAAGAAGAGATCTAGACATGCTCTGCCTGCTTTTACATTTAGCTCTTGAACATTGACGCCTTCGTGGACACTGCTGCAATCTCGTATCGTCTTTACACAATATGTCTTAAAAAGCATTAAAACCGATACCAAGAAGGCAAGTATACAACAATTTCTGAAACCAATGATTTATTTTTATACAAAAAAGAAATTTGTAACACTCAATAATCCTCTCATCACATTTTTCTTTTTTCAAAAACAGACTCACTCTACCTACAGGCACAACGATAAAATCTAGCGTGCTTTCCTCATTGAATTTTTCCCATTGCAAAATAGCCTCATAGAGAACTGTCATTTTCCTACGTAACAATGTAAACATCACCACAAGTAGGTACATCATACCACTATTTTGTATCATAAAAGATTAGCAGAGGCATTTTATCGCCTCAAACAACCGGAACAAAAAAACCTTTGTTAGCATAACATTGATCAAATTTTCACCAAGCTTTTCATCTTCTACAAACTGGATTTTTTATGCAATCAAATGCTACGAACTGCGCCTTTTGCAGCAGAAGTCGTTAGTGCTGCGTATGCTCTAAGAGCCTTTGAAACTTTCCGTTTACGCTCCTCAGCAGGTTTCCAAGCTACAGTTCCTTTTGCTTCCATTTTGGCACGACGACGCATTATTTCAGCATCATTGACCAACATCTGAATAGTACGATTAGGAATATCTATTTCTATGATATCACCTTCTTCTACCAAAGCAATTTCCCCTCCTTCCGCAGCCTCTGGAGAAATATGTCCGATAGAAAGACCTGATGATCCCCCTGAAAAACGACCATCTGTGATAAGTGCACAAACCTTTCCTAATCCTTTGGATTTGAGGTAACTCGTTGGATAGAGCATTTCTTGCATTCCAGGTCCACCGCGTGGACCTTCATAACGAATTAAAACAATATCACCTGATTTAATTTTATCAGTCAAGATTGCTGAAACAGCTGCATCTTGACTTTCAAAAATTCTTGCCGGACCTTTAAAAGTCAGAATTGATTGATCAACACCTGCTGTTTTCACAATGCAGCCATCTTTTGCAAGATTTCCATACAGAACAGCTAATCCGCCATCTTGCGAATATGCATGTTCGCTATCACGAATCACACCATTTTCACGATCAAGATCAAGGGTTTCATAGCGACAAAATTGGCTAAAGGCCGTTTGTGTTGGAATCCCACCTGGAGCAGCGCGATAAAATTCATGAACTGTTGTTTCATGGGTTTGTTTCACATCCCAGTGCCCAAGAGCTTCTTTCATTGTTTTTGCATGAACCGTATAAGTGGATGTATCGATGAGCCCAGCTGAATCCAATTCACCTAAAAGACCCATAATACCACCAGCACGATGCACATCTTCCATATGCACATTAACAACAGAAGGCGCAACCTTACACAAAACAGGAACACGACGTGAAAGACGATCAATATCCTTTATGGTAAAATCCACCTCACCTTCTTGTGCGGCTGCTAAAATATGCAATACAGTATTGGTTGATCCTCCCATGGCGATATCCATAGTCATTGCATTTTCAAAAGCCTTACGTGAAGCGATAGAACGCGGCAAAACTGTCTTATCATCTTCTTCATAATAACGTTTGACCAATGTTATGATCTGTCGTCCAGCTTCTTTAAAAAGAATCCGACGATCTGCATGCGTTGCTAGCACTGACCCATTTCCAGGAAGAGCAAGCCCTAATGCCTCAATCAAACAATTCATAGAATTAGCCGTAAACATTCCTGAACATGAACCACAGGTAGGACAAGCAGCACGCTCTATTTCAACAATTTCTTCTTCTGTATTCTCTTGAGAAGCTGCCGCAACCATTGCATCAACTAAATCAACGGTAAGATCTTGATTTTTCCATTTAATCTTACCTGCTTCCATAGGACCACCTGAAACAAAGATTGTTGGAATATTCAAGCGTAACGCAGCCATTAACATGCCAGGTGTAATTTTGTCACAATTGGAAATACATACAATTGCATCAGCACAATGGGCATTGACCATGTATTCAACAGAGTCAGCAATAATTTCACGCGAGGGCAAGGAATAAAGCATTCCATCATGTCCCATTGCGATTCCATCATCCACAGCGATCGTGTTAAATTCTTTCGCAACCCCACCAGCAGCAATTATTTCTTGTGCTACCAATTGTCCAAGGTCTTTTAAATGAATATGTCCTGGTACAAATTGTGTAAAAGAGTTTGCAATGGCAATAATAGGTTTACCAAAATCAGTATCTTTCATTCCTGTTGCACGCCAAAGCCCGCGAGCTCCTGCCATATTGCGCCCATGAGTTGACGTCCTTGAACGGTAAGAAGGCATTACTTTTTCCCCTTAAATAATTCCACTTTCTCTTTTGCACTGTAAGCAAATCCAAAAACAAGAGGTCGTGTATTAAAATAAGAAAAATACCTCTATTGAGGCATTTAAATCATAAAACTTTGAAACCATCTATAAGCTCCATTCAACAGCTATTGTGCGTAGCTCAATAGGTTTCTCTCATAACTAAATATTTTTTTACACAATGTTCTTTGAACCATTTGCGAAATCGATAATAGCTAAACTTAGATAACATTGACTTGAGAGAAGTTTAGAATAAGCATTCACTTGAATTATAGAGATCATGGTTGGCACTTTATCATGAAAGCTAAACTTATCGGTAATACTTCTTTATGCAAATACTCTTTTATCCTTTTGATACGTTGATTTATCTTTACTACTTTAGAACAGCTAATATAGTAATTAATGTATAAAGCTTAAGATCAATTTTTTACTTTAAAAAACTATACCATGCATTCACGATTTTTTGCCTTTACTAAGATACTCCTATTTTGAGCTTAAACAAACTGATAGCATCGATAATATGAGCAAAAATATTTGTTTTAAATGTTTCACTGAGGAATATTTATGTTCCTCAATGGTTTCAAGATACCCCTCTGGCTTAAAATGGATAGTTCTCATTGATGAGAGAATCTCTTCTGGATTAAGTTAATATATTGATTTATAATAACTTATTCCTTCGTATATTGAATAATAGCCCTGAATGTCGCGAACTTCTTTTATTTCAAATTTTTTATGATGAATCAACCAAAACCATTCCTATCCACACACCATAAATGGAATTGTTATGTTTGCTTTAGAAAAGACTAAAAACATTTCTTATGCACCATATTAATGCAAGAATTGCTATAATATTGAAAGTTAGAAGATAAACTGGAAGCTAGTAACTAGAATAATAGTGCCGATTTGTGCCTTGCAATCGAAATGGTAACGCACGATATATTTTACATTATTCTCTTTACGGTACTGTTGCAAAATAGACTTATTGAACAATGAGAAATGTCTCTTTAAAAACTACGCAGCATATTAAAGAACTCCGTAAATGAGCAACGCAATTGCATTCTATACTTTGTGAGAAATATGTCCCTATTAAAGAGGTGATAACAAAAACTGTAGAGCAATATGTACATTATAAATATGTACATCATAAATGGCCAATAATTCACGCGTTTCATAGGCATTGCAAAATATCACCTGCCACTTCTTCATTCCTTATTCATTACAGAAAAAGCTTATAAACTCATAAAAGTGCATAGCGGACAATTGTAAACCAACGCACTATAAGCTCACTGAGAAATATGAGGAAACATTACTGTCGAAACAACTGCTATGAAAAGCAGAATACCTTTCCAAAGGCTCTTTTATACAGCCAGTACTTTATATAAGAAATTACCTTTTTGGTGGAGCTAAGCGGGATCGAACCGCTGACCTCTTGCATGCCATGCAAGCGCTCTCCCAGCTGAGCTATAGCCCCACATAAGAAAAAATCTTCCCTAAAGATATGATAATCTTAGAAGGATTTTTTTAAAACGAGAAAAATCGAAGATCAAGAAGAATTTGCATTCTACCAGAACGAACAGCTTTCCGCTTCTTCTTTAAGAGTCATCATCGTTAGAAACACCCCCTCCGAGAATGTCAGATACATCATCATCATCATCTTCATCATGAGATAAGAAAGCATCATCATCATCACCAAGATCAACATCACTATCCTCTAAATCAGGAAGATCATCATCTTTAGAATCATCACCATCCTCTTCAAGAAGCATAAATGCAGATTTTTCAAGTGCTGTATCAAGCTCTTCAGTATCAATATCTTCTTCACTATTTGCTTCAGCTGCTGCAACCTCAAAATAAGAACGTGGATAAGAAATCCCTGTATAAGGCGACACAATAGGATCGCGATTCAGATCATAAAATTTCTTTCCCGTTTCCGGATCAACACGCTTAGTTCCAAGTTCTTGTTTTGCCATGAACCGTGCCTCTTTAGTTAACTATAATTCCACTGAAAAAATGAATTTTATGGTGCTTAATCAAAAAATAGTGTCTTTGTCAAAGATAAATACATCATACACATAGATTTCCTCATGACGCCTTTCAAAGCATATGCTAAAGAATACCTAATTCATAAAATGTAGATAGAATTAAATAGAACTTTCATGCAAAAATCAATACCCATAACTGCCTATAAATCTGCTAGTCTTTCTGGAAAAATTAAGATCCCTGGAGATAAATCAATTTCTCACCGATCTCTTATATTAGGAGGATTAGCGAGCGGTAAAACATATATTCATGGATTGCTTGAAAGCGATGATGTTTTAAAGACAGCAACTGCCATGCAAGCTATGGGAGCCTGTATTCGTAAGGAAAATGATCTCTGGATTGTACATGGAACTGGAAATGGCTGCCTTTTAGCTGCGCAAAATCCTTTAGATTTTGGTAATGCTGGAACAGGTGCCCGCCTTATCATGGGAATGGTTGGTCCTTATCATATGAAAACAACCTTTATTGGTGATGCTTCTCTCTCTAAACGCCCGATGGGACGCATCCTCGCCCCATTGCGGTTAATGGGTATTGAAGTTGAAGCAACCCATGGCGATCTTCTCCCTTTAACACTTTATGGCCCCAAAATGGCTAACCCAATTTGCTACCGCATTCCCATGGCTTCTGCTCAAGTTAAGTCAGCACTCCTACTTGCTGGGCTTAATACTGCCGGCACCACAACAGTTGTTGAACCAATTCCTACACGAGATCATACAGAAAAAATGTTAAAAGAGTTCGGTGCTCAACTTGAGATAGAAACAGATGCAAAAGGAATGCGTTTTATTCATCTCCATGGTCAACCACACCTTACTGGACAAAGAATTGATATTCCAGGAGATCCCTCTTCTGCAGCTTTTCCACTTATTGCAGCTCTTCTCGTAGAAGATTCTGACATCACCATTGAAAATGTTCTTATAAGTAATTCTCGAATGGGGCTTATTGAAACATTATGGGAAATGGGAGCCAAAATTACGCTTTTGAATCAAAGACAAACAGGTGGAGAGACTGTTGCTGACCTGCGAGTCCAATCATCAACGCTAAAAGGTATCACTGTACCCACAGAACGCGCCCCATCAATGATTGATGAATACCCTTCTCTAGCAATAGCTGCAAGCTTTGCGGAAGGAAAAACAGTTATGCTCGGAATTGAAGAGTTGCGTGTTAAAGAATCAGATCGACTATCTGCACTTGCTCAAGGGCTCAAAATGAATCATGTAGAATGTGAAGAAGGTCAAAGCTTTCTCATTGTTCATGGGAAAAACTCTGCAAAAGGATTGGGAGGTGGAAGCGTTATCACACATCTTGATCATAGAATTGCTATGTGTTTTCTGATTTTCGGGCTTGTCTCAGAAAAACCTGTTACGATTGATGATAAACGAATGATTGCTACCAGCTTTCCAGAGTTTATCCCTTTTATACAACAACTTGGAGGGAAAATCTTTTGAAACCTTTTGTTATTGCAATTGACGGACCAGCAGCCTCTGGAAAAGGGACATTAGCACGAAAAATTGCTGCGCATTATCATCTTCGCCATCTTGACACTGGTCTCTCTTATCGCGGTGTTGCATATGCACTTTTACAACAAGCATTAGCTCTCGATGATGAAAAAAAGGCTCTTGCTTATGCCACAGAACTTGATTTTAATACTTTAAATTCAACTCTACTCTCTTCTCATGAACTTGGAGAAGCCGCTTCAAAAATAGCGCTTATGCCTGCTGTACGTAAAGTGCTTGTCGCCAAACAACGTCACTTTGCAAAAATTTTGCCTGGCAGTGTGCTTGATGGTCGAGATATTGGCACTGTTGTCTGCCCCGATGCAGATATTAAGTTTTATGTTCTAGCCAATGTTCAAACGCGTGCAAAACGTCGCTATCAGGAAATTTTAAAAAAAGGAGTTCAAGCAGATTATCATAAAATTCTTGAAAATCTTGAACAACGTGACAGTCGCGATATAACCCGTAAACAAAGCCCACTAAAACCAGCCCCAAACGCCCACTTGCTTGATACATCAGAATTGAGTATAGAAGCAACATTCGCAATTGCATGCACTTTTATTGATCCAATCATAAAAGAGCGTATAATTGGATAAAGTCGTCAAGGTGATTTCCGGCTGAGCGCTAATTTTTCTTCCTGTATTAAGGAAAAAAGCAGGAAGTTACCCAGTGTCAACACTAACCTAGCGCTTATACCTTTATAAGGTATGTATCAGGAGTTCTTATGTCACAATACAATCCCACAACAGCGGATTTCGAAGCTCTTCTCATGGAATCCTTCCAAACTAATGACCTTAACGAAGGATCAGTTGTTAAAGGCCGTATCATTGCAATAGAAAAAGACATGGCCATTATTGATGCTGGACTTAAAGTCGAAGGACGCATTCCACTCAAGGAATTTGGAGCTAAAGGAAAAGATGGTTCCTTACAAATTGGAGATGAAGTTGAAGTTTACATTGAGCGCATTGAAAATGCGATGGGAGAAGCCGTCCTCTCGCGTGAAAAAGCACGCCGTGAAGAAAGCTGGATCCGTTTAGAGGAAAAATTTAATGCCGGTGTACGCGTCGATGGAGTTATCTTTAGCCAAGTAAAAGGTGGCTTTACAGTCGATCTCGATGGTGCTGTTGCTTTCTTGCCTCGCAGCCAAGTTGATATTCGCCCTATTCGCGATGTTTCGCCTCTCATGCACAATTCACAATCCTTTGAAATTTTAAAAATGGATCGTCGCCGTGGAAATATTGTTGTTTCACGTCGTACTGTCTTAGAGGAAAGCCGTGCTGAACAGCGTTCAGAAATTGTACAAAATCTTGAAGAAAACCAGATCGTTGAAGGTGTTGTGAAAAACATCACCGATTATGGTGCCTTTGTTGACCTTGGAGGAATTGATGGCCTCTTGCACGTCACAGATATGGCTTGGCGACGTGTAAATCACCCATCTGAAGTCCTCACAATTGGTCAAACGATTAAAGTTCAAATCATTCGCATTAATCAAGATACACACCGTATCTCTCTTGGCATGAAACAGCTCGAAAGTGATCCTTGGGAAAGTATCAGTGCTCGATATCCAATTGGTAAAAAAATTACCGGAGCTGTTACAAATATTACAGATTACGGTGGTTTTGTTGAAATTGAACCAGGAATCGAAGGCCTCATTCACGTTTCCGAAATGAGTTGGACAAAGAAAAATGTTCACCCAGGAAAAATCCTCTCTACTTCACAAGAAGTAGAAGTGGTTGTTCTTGAAATTGATCCTTCTAAACGGCGTATTTCCCTTGGCTTAAAACAAACATTTGAAAATCCATGGGTTGCTTTTGCTAATAAATTCCCTGTTAATTCACAAATCGAAGGAGAGGTTAAAAACAAAACAGAATTTGGTCTCTTTATTGGTCTTGAAGGCGATGTTGACGGCATGGTTCACCTCTCCGATCTTGACTGGAACCGTCCTGGTGAACAAGTTATTGATACCTACAAAAAAGGTGATGTCGTTCAAGCTGTGGTCCTTGATGTTGACGTTGAAAAAGAGCGTATCTCTCTTGGAATTAAGCAACTTTCTAGCGATAAAGTTGGAGAAGCAGCAGCCTCTGGCGAACTTCGCAAAGGAGCTGTCGTAACATGTGAAGTTATCGCTGTTAATGATAATGGCATTGAAGTCAAATTGATTGACCACAATCTTGAAACAACCATTCGCCGTGCTGACTTGGCACGTGATCGTGATGAGCAGCGTCCTGAACGCTTCGCAATTGGTCAAAAAGTTGATGCCCGCATTACTGCTTTTGATAAAAAAACACGTAAACTTTCTGTATCTATAAAAGCTTTAGAAATTGCAGAAGAAAAAGAAGCCGTTGCACAATATGGTTCTACAGACTCAGGTGCTTCTCTTGGTGATATTCTTGGTGCAGCCTTGAAAAAACAAGAACAAGAATAGTTGTAAATTTTAAAATAGATATTGAAATTAAGGTCGCTTATCTTTTTAGCGACCTTTTTTATATTTCAAAATAATTGTCTGTTTGTTTGTTCAACAAACTTTTCAAAAATTACAAATATTTCTCAAATAAAAACAAAAAATTTGTTTTTTTTCTATAAACTGCTCACTATTAGGATAAAGTACTCACAACCTTTTAAACATGAAGAAACTATGGAATTAAATAACAATAGAATATTATGGCACTCACAACATCATCATTTATAAAGTATTTTTTTTCTAGAAAAACAAAAAGCTCTTATTTTACTAAATCTTACTTTCCTATTCGTTCAACTTATAAATCACAGGATGAATTTTATAAATTAGGCTATAATATAGCATCAAGCAAAGAAATCCTCCTTCCTGAATATAAAGGAGAAAAAGATTTTTATAAGCAATTGAATGAAAATGCTAAACTTATTCTTCATGTTTTTCATATCTGTGATGCTGCTGCTCGAAATGACGAAACTATTTCACCATCTGCTCAATGGCTTATTGATAACCATTATACCATTGACAAAACGATACAACAGCTACGCCGTAATTTATCCAAAGCCTTCATTAAGAAACTTTCTCTTTATCAGCAACAGGCAGGAATACCACGTATCTTTGCTTTAGCTTGGCTTTATATTGCTCATACAGATAGTAGATTTTCACAAAAAACACTTACAGCTATGATCAATGGATTCCAAGAAATTTGTGTCCTTACAATTGGTGAATTATGGGCTCTGCCTTCTGCTATACAGATGCTCCTCATTGAAAATGTCTGTCGTCTCTCACTGCGGATTGAACAAAGAAAGCATATGCACTATCTTGCTCATCAAGCAGCTGATAAAATTTCTCGTGCAGATAACGAAACAAAATTACACGCTCTTTTTACTCAGTATGAGTCATTCACCGTTGATACAACCTTTTCAGCACGCTTATTTTATCATCTGCGTAGTGCATCTGTTGATTCAACCACCGCATTAACTTGGCTTGAAAAGCAATTACAGAAACAAAGCAGTAACCTAGAAACTATAACAGCCAATGAACATGATTGCCAAGCCGCAGATGGCATAACTATGGGCAATATTATCCGCTCCTTCAACATTATTGAAGACGTTGATTGGACAGCATGGTTTGAAACTGTCAGTTCTGTAGACTCTATTTTACGCAAAAATAGTGATTTTTCCGATATCGATTCTCATTCACGTGATATCTATCGACAAGTAATTGAAAAAATTGCGTGTTTTTCACCTTTCAGTGAGTTGGAAATTGCACAAAAAGCTATAGAGATGGCACACTCTTCATCTCAAGAGACATCTCATCATAAAAAATCCTCTATTGGGTGGTATCTTACCGATGAAGGGCGTTGTGCCTTTGAAAAAGCCTGTGATTACACTCCACCTCTTTTTACAAGATTGGCGAGAGTTCTTTGTTGCTCAAAGATAAGAATCATTGCAATTCCTGTTTCTTTTTTAACGCTTGTTTTTCTGCTTGTAGTCCATGCTCTTTTACAGACAAGTGGTATAACACCATGGATGTCCTTTCTTTTTACCGCATTAGCACTTTTTCCTGCTATGGACGCTGCTTTTGCGTTCTTTAACACTGTTGTTTCATGGCTTATCCCATCAAAACAGCTCATTGGTTATGAATATAAAGAGGGTATTCCCAACCATGCGCGTACAATGGTTGTTGTGCCTACTTTAATCACATCACGCGATGATATTGATGAGCAAGTACGCAATCTTGAAGTGCACTATCTTTCTAACCCTAAAGGTGCCATTCATTTTTCACTCATTACAGATTGGAGTGATGCTCCCTTAAAAGAAAAGCAAGATGATCTTGACCTGTTGCATTATGCACAAAAAGCTATCGATAAACTTAACCACCGTTATCATCGTGATGATATCCCGCTCTTTTTCCTTTTACATCGTCGCCGCCTTTATAATACCAGTGAAAAATGCTGGATGGGATGGGAAAGAAAGCGTGGCAAACTCCATGAACTAAATCTGTTATTAAGAGGCGATAAAAACACAAGTTTTTACCCAACACATCCTCACCTTCCTATGGATTGTCGTTTTGTGATGACTCTTGATGCAGACACAAAGCTTACCCCTGAAAGTGTTACAAAACTTGTTGGAAAACTGAATCATCCACTCAACCACCCCATTTTCGATCCACAAAACAAAAAAGTTGTAAAAGGCTACAGCATTTTGCAACCCCGCGTTACACCTTCTCTGACAACAGGAAAAGAAACTTCAATCCTGCAACGCGTTTTTTCTACCAATCGTGGCATTGATCCTTATGCTTTTGCTGTTTCTGATACCTATCAAGATCTTTTGGGAGAAGGAACCTTTATAGGCAAAGGTCTTTATCATATCGATGCATTTGAACAAGCGCTTAATGGTAAAATAAAAGAAAATACCGTTCTCAGTCATGATCTTCTAGAAGGAGGATATGCACGTGCAGCGTTGGTAAGTAGTGTAGAAGTGATTGAGGATTACCCGATAGCTTATAACGTTGACGTTGTGCGCCATCATCGCTGGGTACGCGGTGATTGGCAACTTTTACCTTATCTCTTCTCTTGCCATAAAATCAATTCCACGACACGTTGGAAAATGCAAGATAACTTGCGTCGTTCTCTCACACCACTTATGTGGTTAATCGCAGCTATTGCAGGATGGTCTCTTTTACCGTTACAAATAGCAATTATTTGGCAAATATTCTTGCTATGTAGTCTCTTTGTTTCACCAATTTTAGACGTGTTACAAACTCTTATTCCATCCAATAATGATGATTCTTTGCGCGAAAAAATCCAATTAATTTCGCATAAAACAGCCCTCGTGGGAGCAAATATCTTACTCAAAACGACATTTCTTGCCCATTCAGCTTATTTTATGACTGATGCAATTATCCGCACACTCTATCGCATGAAGATTTCAAAACAATATTTGCTTGAATGGAAAACCTCCGCCGCAACAAAAGCTATTCCAAATAGTTTAAGCTTCTATGCCCTTACAATGTGGCCAGCATCACTTATTGGGATTATTGCCTTAGCAATGCCTCTATCCTCTCATAATCTTACGAGCTTTATTGCTTTTCCCTTTGGACTAGCATGGTTTTTTTCACCTTTGATTGCTTGGATTGTCAGTAAACCATCAACATTTGAAGATGGCCTTCATCTCTCTTCAGAGGATACAAAAACACTACGGAGCATCGCACGGCGGACATGGCTTTATTATGCAACCTTTGTTAATGCCAAAAACAACCATTTGCCACCTGATAATTTCCAAGAAGATCCAGAACCTCTTCTTGCTCAACGTACATCCCCTACAAATATTGGAGTTTATCTTCTCTCTGTTATTGCTGCACGGGATTTTGGTTGGATTCATTTTAAAGATGCTCTTACACGCATCGAACACACGCTAAACACTCTTACAAAAATGGAAAAGTTCCGTGGTCACCTTTATAATTGGTATGAAACGGACACACTCAAACCTCTCTTGCCGACTTATGTATCAACTGTTGATTCAGGAAATCTTGCTGGACATTTGGTAACCCTCTCCTCAGCTTTGAGTGAATGGGCTGAAACACCTGATATTTTATTACAAACTGATAGAGCAGGCTTATCTGATGTCAATACTATTCTTGAAGAAACTGTAAAAGAAATTCAAGATAATCAAGCAGCTTTACGACCCTTACGCCAACAAATCGAAGAGCGCATCACTCATTTTCATCACTCTATTAATGCTTTCATAGAAAAACCAGATATGGCTGTCTGCCATATCACAGATCTTTCACTTACCGCTTATGATATTGTGCATTTAGCAGAGAAACTCAATCAAAAAATCCAAACTATAGAATCCACTAATGCATTATCTTGGGCGAAACGCCTTTTAGAAACCTGTGAAGTTCACCATCACAATGTTACGAATGACTATGATAACGAAAAATTACGAAAAACATTAAACAGTTTGGCTATGAAAGCACGGCAAATAGCCTTTGATATGCAATTTGATTTTTTAGCACAGCCTGAACGACACCTTTTGTCTATTGGATATCGTGTTCAAGAAAATAAACTTGATGAAAATTGTTACGATCTACTCGCTTCAGAAGCGCGCCTTGCAACTCTTTTTACTATAGCAAAAAGAGATATAAAAGTTAAATATTGGTTTCACCTTGGTCGACTTCATGTTCCTATCGGTTGGAAAGGCGCTCTCTTATCATGGTCTGGCTCCATGTTCGAATATCTTATGCCATCTCTTGTCATGCGTGAGCCATTGGGGTCTCTCATGGACCAAACAAATCGGCTGATTATTCGTCATCAAATAGAATATGCTCATAAACGAGGATTGCCATGGGGTATTTCAGAAGCTGCATTTAATGCTCGCGATCACTTAATGAATTACCAATACGCCAATTTTGGCGTTCCAAGCATCGGGCTCCAACGTGGACTCTCACGCAATACGGTTATTGCCCCCTACGCCAACTTTTTAGCAGCACAATATGTACCAAACCAAGCTGTTACCAATTTAAAACGACTGCGTGATCTTGGAGCTCTAGGAACATATGGTTATTATGACTCCGTCGATTTTACCCCTTCACGCGTAAAAACAGGAGAAAAATACGCTGTTGTGCGCAATTATTATGCGCACCATCATGGTATGTCTATTCTTGCTGTCAACAATGTTATTTTTCAAGGACGGATGCGCGATCGTTTTCACCGTGATCCAGCCATTGAATCCGTACAATTTCTCTTACAAGAAAGAGCCCCGCATCAAATTCCTATTATTCATACTAAAGCTATTAATCCCATAAGTCATAATTCTCAAGAATGGGATGAGGTCCCCTTACGCATTATTACAAACCCGTTACTCAAACCACGTGCAACTTTGCTCTTATCCAATGGTTTTTATTCTACAATGCTGACAGCAAACGGATCTGGTTACAGCCGTTGGCACGACTATGCTATCACGCGCTTTATACCTGATACGACAGAAGATCAACAAGGTACTCTATTCTTCCTACGTGATATGCATAATGGACGCTGGTGGTCTGTTACGAGTGAACCAACACGCATTATCGAAGAAGAAACAACTTGCATTTTTACAGATGAAAAAGCTGAATATACGAAAACAGTTGATGGCATAAAATCAACACTTGAATGTCTTATTGCGTCTGAAGGATGCGGTGAAGGCAGACGTATTCAACTTATGAATACAACAAACAAAGACCGCCTTATTGAAGTTACCTCTTATGGTGAACTAGCGCTAGAAACTATAGAGAATGATTGTGCACATCCTGTTTTTTCTCGCATGTTTATAGAAACAGAAATTGCAGAGAAAGGAACAACAATTTTTGCCACAAGACGTAAACGTTCTCCCAATGACCCTGAAATCTGTATTGCTCATTTTGTCACTGATCCCACAGGATCTCTCCAAAAAACAGAAGCGGAAACTGATCGCTCCTTGTTTATTGGTCGTGGACGATCCATTCATCGGCCGGCTGCATTTGATCAAAATGCTCGTTTTAGCAATAGTCAGGGTTGTGTTCTGGACCCAATTATCTCACTGCGATGCTATATAAAAATTCCAGCATATGAAAAAGCTGAACTCATTTTTTGGACTTTTGCTGCGCATACAAAAGAAACATTGCATAGTCATATTAAACATTATCGACAATCTAATATATTCCAGCAAGAATTTTCAATGGCATGGACACGCTCACAAGTTTCATTGTATCAAAAAGGTATTGACCTTAGAGAAGCTATTACTTTTCAAAAATACGCAACACCACTTATCTATCCTGATCGAACGTGGCGTCTTCCTTCCCCAATATTAGCAAAAACTCTTGGAAAACAATCTGATCTCTGGCCAATGTCCATTTCAGGAGATATCCCTATCTTTCTTCTCCGATTAGATAATGAAGGAGGTATTGCTGTACTGCGTGAACTTCTTAAAGCGCACGAATATTGGCGTATGCGCGGACTTATTGTTGATCTGGTTATTCTTAACGAACACGCATTTTCCTATATACAGGATACACAACGCGCCATTGAATGGGTATGCGAATCTTACCGACATCGTGCCGATGAAATGAACAAACATCAACATATTTTCACGCTACAGCGTGATCAGATGAATGAACAAAGTTTTAAGACACTTCTTGCAACAGCCCGCATTATCCTTCATGCTCAAAATGGCTCTTTATCTGAACAACTCAAACGGCTTGATGAGAAGGATTTTGAGGCAGAAATTCGTAGTAGTTGTCAAGAATCTCGCTATAAAGTAAATTACGAAAAGCATCATGAAAGAAGGCAAAGTTTAACTCAAACAGAACAAAGCTTCTCTGGCTCTATTGGTACTATTAATCAACAAAAATCACCTACTCTCTTTGTTAATGGAGAAGATCTACAATATTGGAATGGTTATGGCGGTTTTAATCACCATAACTATTATGTGATACGTCTTCATGGACACACTAGGACACCACATCCGTGGATTAACGTCATTGCTAACAAAAACTTTGGCTTTCATGTCTCTGCTGAAGGTGCACTCTTTACATGGACGAACAATAGCCGTGATTATCAATTAACCCCTTGGAGCAATGATCCTATTTCTAACCGTCCAGGGGAAGCACTTTATCTCGTGGATCGCTTGTCTTTAAAATGTTTCTCACCCGTTTCTGCTGTTGAATGTGATGAAAGTGTTGTTTATGAAGCTTGCCATGGTTTTGGATTCTCAACCTTTAAATCCACACATTCAGGAATCACTCTGGAGCTTACCCATACGATTGATCAAGAAAAGCCTGTTCGTCTCTCGCGTCTCATCCTCAAAAATGAAGGAAAAAAATTACGCAGCTTACGCCTTTATAATTATGTTGAATGGGTTTTGGGCAATGTCCGCACAAAATATGCCCCCTTTATACTCCCTTCTTATGATTCCAACCGTGGTGCACATTTCATTCAAAATCCTTATCACATCGAAAAATATCAACAAGTAACATTTTTATCAGCATCTGAAATGCCAACCAGCACTACTGCTGATCGTACCGAATTTATTGGTTTAACGGGAACAGTTATGCACCCACACGCTATCCGCAAAGCTGGTACCCTTTCAAATACTGTTGAAGCTGGATGTGATCCTTGTTCAGCATTCACGTATGATATTGATTTGTTGCCAGGACAAACAAAAGAAATCATCTTCTATCTTGGCAGTGCTGAAAACAGACAGGAAGCTGAAAAACTATTGGATCAAGTGCGTCAATATGACTTTGAAGTTCTTCTCACGCAACAAAAACAACAATGGTGTGATTTTGTTTCTCCTCTCCAAGTAAAAACACCTGATCCCTCTTTTGATATTATGGTCAATCATTGGCTTCCTTATCAAACCTATGCTTGCCGTATGATGGCACGTGCCGCTTTTTATCAAGCCAGCGGCGCATTTGGCTTCCGCGACCAATTACAAGATAGCTTATCCTTGTTATTATTGAAACCACAACTAGCACGTGAACAATTATTAAACGCTACGAAGCATCAGTTTCTTGAAGGTGATGTACAGCATTGGTGGTTACCTGATACCAATGCGGGTGTTCGCACACGCATTTCTGATGATATTGTTTGGCTTGCCTATGGAACAGCCATTTATGTTAATACAACCGGCGACTACGCATTTCTTGATACCTTAACGCCTTTTATTGAAGGTATCTCTCTTACCGAACAACAGCATGATGCTTATTTTCAACCCACGCAATCCTCAAAAAGTGCCACAGTTTATGAGCATTGTGCCTTAGCTCTCAATCTTGCTATCAAACGCTGTGGACCACATGGACTCCCCCTTATTCTCGGCGGAGACTGGAATGATGGTATGAATTTAGTGGGTATTGAAGGAAAAGGTGAAAGCATTTGGTTAGGATGGTTTCTAGGCACCACGCTACAAACATTTATTCCCCTCGCCCAAAAACGTGATGATAACAATCATGTGAAAGCATGGAGTTCCTATCTTGAGCGTTTGAAAAAATCCCTCGAAAAAAACGGCTGGGATGGTGCTTGGTATCGACGTGGTTATTTTGATGACGGAACACCTCTTGGCTCTAAAATAAATGATGAATGCCAAATTGATACTATTGCACAATCTTGGGCTGTTATTTCTCAAATGGCACCTCTCAAGCGCCAAAAACAAGCAATGACCTCAATGCTTGAACATCTGTGCGATGAAAAAGGCGGTCTTATACGTCTTTTCTGGCCACCTTTTAATAAAACAACTCTTGAACCCGGTTATATAAAAGGTTACCCTCCAGGAATTAGAGAAAATGGCGGTCAATACACCCATGGTGCTATTTGGAGCATTTTGGCACTTGCAGAAATGAATGAAAACGATAAAGCCTATGCTTTATTTTCTATGATCAATCCAATTACACATGGAGAAAACCCTGAAATTTATCGTGTTGAGCCTTATGTGATAGCTGCAGATATTTATGCTCTTAAACCACATCATGGACAAGGCGGTTGGACATGGTATACAGGCTCAGCAGGGTGGTTTTATCGCGCTGCAACACAAGCTATTCTTGGCATTAATCGTCAAGATAACCTGTTATTTCTACATCCACACTTGCCTTCCTCATGGCCAAAATATGAAGCAAAAATGAAATTTCATGATGCTGTTTATACCATTAAAGTACAACGGGGATCTGAAAATATGCTCAGTGTGAATGGAAAAAAACATACCGAAATTCATGCAGGAATAGAGTTACAAAAGACAGGAAAACATGAAATCATACATATAATTAAGTCTTAAAAACAGAAAAAATAAAAGGCTTTTTTATTCTTGCTCAAAACCTTAGAGTTGTTATAGTCTCTCCCGTCCTTATATTGATTTTTGTTAATACATAGTCATTTTAGAGGCTACGAGACTGAAAGAAAGAGGGTTATGAACCATCCTGATATTGCTAGGCGTGTTTACAATCATACTTGGAAACTTGATCCCATTATCCGTTCACTTCTCGATACGGATTTTTACAAACTTCTTATGGTACAGATGATTTGGGGACTTTACCCCAATGTTAATGTTACTTTTTCCCTTATAAACCGTACCCAAACAATACATCTTGCTGATGAAATTGATGAAGGTGAATTGCGTGCACAACTTGATCACGCTCTTAGTTTGCGATTTACGAAAAAAGAAATGATCTGGCTTGCTGGTAATACATTTTATGGACGTAAACAAATTTTCGAGCCAGATTTTCTTCATTGGCTTGAAAATTTTCAACTCCCTGAATATGAACTCGCCCGTAAAGATGGACAATATATACTCCATTTTCATGGCCCGTGGCCCCATAGCTCCATGTGGGAAATCCCCGCCCTCGCTATTATCTGTGAATTACGTTCACGTGCTGCTATGAAAAAATTGGATCGTTTTGCTCTCGATGTACTTTACGCACGCGCTAAAGCAAAAATGTGGAGTAAAGTTGAACGTCTCAAAAAATTGCCTGATATTAAAATATCTGACTTCGGCACGAGGCGTCGTCATTCTTTCTTATGGCAACGCTGGTGTGTTGAAGCATTGAAGGAAGGTATTGGCGATTCCTTTACTGGAACTTCCAATGTTCTTCTCGCCATGGATACAGATTTAGAAGCTCTTGGTACTAATGCACATGAATTACCAATGGTTATTGCCGCTCTTGCCAATAATGATGACGAATTGCATAAAGCCCCTTATAAAGTCCTGCAAGATTGGAACCGTTATTATGGTGGAAATCTTCTCATTGTTTTGCCTGATACCTTTGGTACAGAAGCATTTTTACACAATGCTCCAGATTGGGTCGCTGATTGGACAGGTTTTAGACCTGACAGTGCTCCCCCCATTGAAGGCGGTGAACGCATCCTCCAATGGTGGGAAGAAAAAGGAAAAGATCCACGTGAAAAATTATTGATTTTTTCTGATGCGCTCGATATTGAAACAATTGAAAAAACTTATCATCATTTTCATGGAAGAGTACGCACGAGCTTTGGCTGGGGAACAGACCTTACGAATGATTTTGCAGGTTGTGCACCACAAGACATAGCAACCTTCGGTGCTCTTTCTCTTGTTTGTAAAGTCACCCACGCCAATGGTAAACCCGCTGTAAAACTTTCAGATAACCCTGAGAAAACTATCGGAGAACAGCGAGAAATACAACGTTATCTCAATTTTTTTGGTAATGAAAAACGTGTTGCAAGACCCGTAAAGATCTGATTGTAAGTCCATTTCCATAAAACGTAAAGATAAATGCTTATAAAGTTTCTAATGAATGATAACTCATAAGCCAATGCGATTTCTTAAGCATTGAATAAAAAGAGCATTCCTTCTCTCTATATAACCCGTCATTATTCATCAAAGTAGCTTTACAAATATTTGTGTTCAACTGTTCATGCAAAATACTTTCCACGTGTAAAATTGTTTCATAAACCTCTCTCATACCACATTCTCAAAAAACTTATGATCCTATACACCACTTAATACCCTATACACCGCTTAATACATGAATGTTATTTCCCATTGAGAACCACCATCTTTACACTTGTAAAGGTACAAACCAGCGCCATCGTATATTTGCCAGCTCATGATGTTGCCAACAAACCACGCATTAAGATAGCTCATAAGAGACGTTTTAATCTTTTTTACAGCAGCCATTTATCCACATACCAACCCCGCTTGTGACGCGAAAGAGAGTGATTTTGATTGCTTCAAAATGAACAGATTTGAAGTGAATGAATCACACAATATTCGAGCCTTTGATTCAATATGCTACGCAACAAAAAATTATCGTTATGAACCAATTCTTTGATATTTTGATATGAAAAACTCTCTTAATGAACAGAGTAAAAAAGTATTCGATTTGTAAAACCTTTTATTTTTGTCATTATGAAGATGGACGCGTCACGACATAAATAGAAATAAATAGTAAAATAACCGCAACGAATAAGGCAAACCACAAGGTAGGATGCACCATCACTAAAAATGATAAAAAACCACCTGCCATACTTACTACCGCAAAAACTTTAACAAGTGTAGAAATGGCTCCCCTTTCTTCCCATTGTTTAATAGGTGGACCAAAAATACGGTGATTATTCAACCAATGATGAAAACGCGGTGACGAACGAGCAAAACACCATGAAGCAATTAATAAAAATGGCACTGTTGGCATAATAGGTAACATAATACCAATAATACCCAATACAACCATTACCCATCCCACTATAAAAGTGCAAATACGCACAGAGCGAGACATTTTAAAATCTTTTTTCATTCTTTAATACTATTTTTCTCTATAAAGACCTTTTTCTTCCTGCTTTTCAAGCGCTCTTGAACACAATTACTTCCAATACCACCTTATTCATAAATATATTTCTTGTGATAATATCCTCTAAAACATAAAGCAGTTCACGAGATATGATGATCATTTAAAAATTTTCAAGAAATCAGCATAAATCTTTAGAGAAAAGTAAAATAAAAAGGCTGCAGAATAAATCAATGCAGCCTTTTAATCACGAATGCAGTCTTGGGGGGAAGAAATACTGCACCCATTTGCTAGATATTAGGAGGAAAAAAATCTAGCGCTCTGCTGTTTAGTTAAAACAATTATATGAGACAACACACAAAAATGCATAGCTGACATGTGTAAATTATATTACACTTAAATTTCTTGAACACGAACATGACGTAAAAACATTGATGTAAAAATAGCAATAAAAATCAGTGTTAAAATAAGCACAATTGTGGAAGCAGAATCTGAACCAATGAATAAGCTTAAATAAATTCCTAAAAAACCAGAAAAAGCCGCAACAAATACAGCAATCACCAACATGAGAGAAAATCGTTTCGTAATGAGATAAGCAATCGCTCCAGGTGCTATCAAGAAAGAAATAACAAGAACAATACCAACAGCTTTTAAAGCCGCAACAATCGTGAGAGAAATCATCGTTAAAAGGGTATAATGGAGCATCGATATCCGTAATCCCACTGCACGCCCCTGAACTGAATCAAAAATATACAGCATAAAATCACGCCATTTTGCGACTATAATAAAAGTAACAATAGCAGAAATGATTACTGTCTGCGTAATATCAAGCCAGTTAACCCCTAAGAGATTGCCGAATAGAATATGATTTAAATCTAAGCTACTATAAATAGATGTTGCCAAAACAAGCCCTAAACCAAACATTGATGAAAAAACGACACCCATCACTGTATCCTGCTTAATACGGCTATTGCTCTCTAAAAAACCCGTCAAGATAGAACAAACCATACCCGCAATAAAGGCACCACAAGCAATCAAAGTCATCGTCACATTAGCAGGATGCATCTGCTGAAACCAAACAAATGGCAAAGAAGTCAAAAATGTTATCACCCATGGTGTTGCCATATAACCAAGAACAACACCAGGAAAAACAGCATGGGAAATTGCATCGCCTAAAAGCGCCCACCCTTTCAAAATAAGAAAACAAGAAAGCATCGCCATGGGGATAGAAAGAATCATGACAATAAGCATACCTTTCAGCATAAAAGAAAACTGAAAAGGAAGGAGTAATTGATCAATCATGATAGCATCATACCTTTTTTTGCCGCATTGATACGTAAGCGCGCAGCAATAAAACCATGTTTAGGAGCAAAAATAAAAGCTAGAATAAATAAGAATGCTTGAAAAAGCACAACAACACCACCTGTTTGCGCATTTAAAAAATAACTCACATAAACACCTAATATGCTTGTGAATGTTCCAATCACAACAGCAATAACCAAAATATTTACAAAACGATCACTTAAAAGATAAGCTGTTGCCCCAGGCGTCACAACAAGGCAAATAACCAAGAATGCTCCAACCGTTTGCATAGCAGCAACAGTACAAGCAGCAAGTAGCGTGAAAAAAAGAAACTTTAAAAACTTTACATTTAATCCGATAGCACGCGCATGCGTTTCATCGAATAAAGAAACAAGAAGATCTTTCCATTTCAAAAGCAATATAAACAAAGAAAAAAAACCAATAAAGGCCAATTGTAAAATATCTGATGAACTAACCGCCAAAATATTTCCCAAAACAATCGTATCAATATTAACTGCCATCGGTTTTAACGATTTGAGAAATAACCCAAAAGCGAAAAAGGAAGAAAAAATAAGACCAATAATGGTATCTTCTTTTAACTTTGTCCTGTTATTAAAAAATAACATCGCTGCTGCTGCAAGACCACCAGAAAAAAAAGCCCCAAGTGAAAAAGGTAAACCTAAAAGATAAGCACCTGCTACGCCAGGTACAATCGAATGTGAAAGTGCATCACCAATAAGCGACCAACCTTTTAACATCAAAAAAGCAGAAAGAAAGGCACAAACACAACCAACCAATCCCGAAACCCACATCGCATTAACCATATATTGATAACTCAGTGGTTCAAGTAACCAAGAAATCATGCCACGTGCCCCATATTATGAGTATTTTCATGAATGAGAGATTGTTTATCCCCTGTACAAACTTCATCTCTTTTAGAATCTTGAAGATCAAAAATATGATGATGCAAAACACCACCAAAAGTTTTCTCAAGATTTTCCTTTGTAAAGATAATTTCTGTTAACCCAGAAGCTAAAACTGTCCCCTTTATTAAAACTGTGTGATCACAAAATTCCCGAACAGAACCCAAATTATGCGTAGAAACCAATATCACAGCTCCTTCTTTACGAAGATCTTGTAATAAAGCAATAATTTTATCTTCTGTTGTGACATCAACCCCTGTAAATGGTTCATCTAATAAAATTGCTTTTGCCTGCTGTGCAAGAGCACGCGCTAAAAAAACACGCTTTTTCTGACCACCAGAAAGTTCTCCAATTTGTCGCTTAGCAAATGCCAGCATATCGACACGTTCTAATGCAACACGGACAGCTTCATAATCTCGTGCCCGTGCATAGCGAAAGAAATTCATGTGACCATACCGCCCCATCAAAACAACATCTTCAACAAGAACAGGAAAATTCCAATCAACATCTTCACTCTGAGGAACATAAGCGATAAGATTCTTTTTCAAAGCCGTATCAACGGGCAAATCAAAAATGCGAATTTTTCCTTTTGAAGGGTATACAAATCCCATTATAGATTTAAATAATGTTGATTTACCTGATCCATTGACACCAACCAACGCCGTAATGGAACCTATTGGACTCTCAAAATTTACGTCCCACAAAGCTGTATGTCCATTACGATAAGTAACTGTTATTCCTTGAGCAAATATTCCAGATCCTGTCATTGGCCCTTTACTCCCTCTAACAAGGCATCGCTAATGCGCCCACTGGTAACACGTAATAAATCAATATAGGTTGGCACCTCACCATTTTTTTCACTCAAAGAGTCAACATAAAGAACACCACCGTATTTAGCTCCCGTTTCTCTAGCAACTTGTTTGGCAGGTGCAGAAGAAATAGTGCTTTCAGAAAAAACTACATTGATATTGTATTTACGAACCATATCAATAACATGCTTAACTTGCTGCGGTGTTCCTTGTTGATCAGAGTTAATGGGCCATAAATAAAGTTCTTTCAGATCAAAATCATGCGCCAAATAGCTAAATGCGCCTTCACTCGTTACAAGCCAACGCTTGTCTTGAGGAACCACGTCTAATTTAGCTCTTATTGGATCAATTGTTGCACGAATCTTCTGTTTATAAATTTCAGCATTTTCTTTATAAATAGCAGCATGCTCAGGATCGTATTTTACAAAAGCGTCGCGAATATTATCAACGTAAATCAAAGCAGAAGTTGGTGACATCCAAGCATGCGGGTTAGGTTTACCACTAAAGGGACCCTCACCAATTTCAATGGGTATAATACCTTCTGAAACAACAACACTTGGAACATCCTTGATGTTTTGAAAAAACTTTTCAAACCAAAGCTCTAACTCTAATCCATTCCACAAAATAAGATTTGCTCCCTGCGCACGCATGAGATCGCGAGGTGTAGGTTGATATTCATGAATTTCAGCACCTGGTTTTGTGATTGATTCAACTTCAGCAACATCACCTGCAACATTTCGCGCCATATCAGCAATGATGGTAAATGTTGTAACAGCTTTAAATTTACCAGCACACAAAGCAAAATTGGGTGTGAAAAAAATAACAGCCCCCAAAACTATGGTAAAAAATGTTTTCATGTTCATGGATCTTCTCTTTCGTTCATAGCCCAATATTATTGCTAATGATTTGCATTACCATTTATTAATAACAATTATTTTTTACTTTTACAACGAGGAATTCTTACAAAAAAATAACTTTTCTAGTTATTTTTAAATTCCCTTTTTACCTTTGAAAAACTGATAATTTAAAAAGAATATATTTGGCACAATAATTTATTTCAAAAAACATGACAGATCTTAAATATCTAAAAATAAAGGAGCACTCAGAAGCACTCCCTTTTCATAAAATAATTCAGTAAAAAAGAAATATATTCAACAACGCAAATATGCGCCTGTCATCTTAGTAACATTTTCTACAACCTTCAAAGCAAGTTCTTCTAGATCTTCATCCGTCAAAGTTCGTTCAATAGGCTGAATAGAAATTTCAATTGCAACAGATTTTTTATTTTCTCCAAAACCTGAGTCTTCGAAAATATCAAAAACTTGTACCGAATGAATAAGCTTTTTATCCGCTCCACTTGCGGCACGAACAATCATAGAAGATGTGACAGTCGCATCAACAACAAACGC
Organism: Bartonella japonica; assembly: GCF_040545385.1. Taxonomy (NCBI): domain Bacteria; kingdom Pseudomonadati; phylum Pseudomonadota; class Alphaproteobacteria; order Hyphomicrobiales; family Bartonellaceae; genus Bartonella; species Bartonella japonica. The sequence continues at coordinate 303,169 of NZ_JBEPLT010000001.1, read as the reverse complement.
AAAATCACGCCGCACCATTTGAAACGGTGATAATTTCAATGGAGAACGGCTTTTTGTTGCTTTTTTCTTTGACTCTGGAATACGCTCGAGAAAAATTTCAAAACCACATAAAGGGCCACTGATATCCAACTTTTCTATTGTCGCAGGATGAAGAACACCAAAAAAACCAAGAATAATCTTTGATCCAAGCTTCATAACCCCTGAACGACCAGGATGATACCAATTAGGTGCTCCAACTTCAATTTGAACTTTGCTAATATCCATACCACATGCTTCTAAAACAGCCAATGCATCTGCTTTTGCATCAAAAGCATCAACAGCTGCTGCATTCCCATTCCAAAAACGCCCAACCCCTTCAAATTGTTCTGTTCCGCGACGAATCCCACCAACAACACATTGTTGCTTATCAGGTGTATCACCTTCATAGATGCTGGAAACTTCAAATAATGCAAGATCTGAAAAACCACGGTCAGCATTTCGTTGTGATGCCATAAGCAAACCAGGCAAAAGAGAAGGACGCATCACTGACATATCAGCAGAAATAGGATTAACTAATTTAAGCTGTTTTTGTCCCCCTCCAAAAGCAAGTGCCTGACTTTCAGAAATAAAAGACCATGTCACCGCCTCTTTCATACCACGCTGAACTAAAGCCAAACGCGCAATGCGTGAGCGAATTTGTGCACAGGTCAAAACTGGACCTCTTTCCTCTGTAAAATTTGCTAACGGAATGGGCTTAATTTTATCCAACCCATAAATCCTCATAACCTCTTCTACTAAATCAGCTTTGCCCACAATATCAGAGCGCCATGTTGGCACTTTAACTGTTATGACATCTCCTTCCCCTTCAATGTCAAATCCAAGCCGCGACAAAATAGAGACAACTTGTGCAGGCTCTATTTCCAAATTTGTTAAACGTTTAATTTCAGAAAAAGGAAAAGTTATCTGTCTCATTGCTAGCTGATGATAACCAACAATCTTCATCTTTGAATTTTCACCACCACAAAGACGCAGAGTTAATGATGTTGCAATATCAAGCCCCATTTCCATAAAAGCCGGATCAACACCACGTTCAAACCGATAACGGGCATCAGTAATAAGCCCTAATGCACGCCCCGTCTGCGCTATGCTCTGCGCATCCCAAAGTGCCGATTCAATAATAACATGGCGTGTTGTTTCATCACAGCTTGTTCTTTCACCCCCCATAATACCAGCTATCGAAACAACACCTTCCTCATCTGCAATAATACAATCTTTAACCCCTAAATTATAAATTTTTCCATTAAGTGCTTGAAGCTGTTCACCTTCACGCGCATATCGTACACTCAAGTTCCCTTTAATCTTATCTGCATCAAAAACATGCAGTGGGCGACCAAGATCAAAACTTATGTAATTGGTCATATCAACCAATGCATTAATTGGTCTTAAACCTATCGCACTTAAACGCTGTTGCATCCACTGTGGCGCTGCACCATTTTGAACATTGCGTATTTCACGCCAAGCAAAACCTAAACATAACGATGTACTTTGCAAAAAATCTAACGAAACATTAAGCGGTGTTTCAAAAGAAATATCGAATTGTGGCAAAGACAATTCTTTTAATCGCCCAATTCCAGCAGCAGCAAGATCACGCGCAATACCACGAACACCCGTGCAATCAGAACGATTAGGTGTTAAACCAACATCAATGACCGGATCATCTAAACCTGCATAAGCTGCAAATGAACCTCCTATAGGAGCATCTTCAGGAAGCTCAATAATCCCATCATGTTCATTCGATAATTCAAGCTCCGCTTGTGAACACATCATTCCAAAACTTTCAATACCGCGAATTTTGCCTACAGACAGTGTTACATCAAGCCCAGGCACATAAGTCCCCGGTAAAGCAAGGACACCAACAAGCCCAGCACGTGCATTTGGAGCTCCACAAACAATTTGCTTAGGCGTATCATCTCCCATATCTACTGACAAAATCTGAAGTTTATCTGCATCAGGATGCTTTGTGGCTGTCAAAACTTTTGCAATCACAAAACCTTTTAAAGAAGAACGATCATCAACATGATCAACTTCAAGGCCTATAGCCGTTAGTTTATCGCAAATTTCATCTAAAGATGCATCTGTTTCTAAGTGATCTTTTATCCAAGACAATGTAAATTTCATTTTAAAACCTCATCTGAAAACCATGTTAAGATCACACATTGTTTAAGCCGAGAAAAAAGCAGGCATATCAAAGAAGCGAAAACCATAATGATCTAGCCAACGCAGATCAGCATCAAAAAAGGCACGTAAATCAGGCATTCCGTATTTCAACATGGCAATACGATCAATACCCATACCCCACGCAAAACCCTGATATTCATCGGGATCAAAACCAACATTCTTGAGCACATGAGGATGCACCATTCCACATCCTAAAATTTCCAACCAATCCTGCCCTTCCCCAAATTTTACTTCTGAACCAGAACGATCACACTGAATATCCACTTCCATAGACGGCTCTGTAAAAGGAAAAAAAGAAGGACGAAAACGCATCTTCACTGAAGGAACCTCAAAAAAAGCTTTACAAAAATTCTCATGAAGCCACATCATATGTGCAATATTAGAGGTTTTATCAATTACAAGGCCTTCTACCTGATGAAACATAGGTGAATGCGTTGCATCCGAATCCATACGGTAAGTTTTTCCAGGAATAATGATACGTATCGGTGCTTTTTGCTTTTCCATCGTACGAATTTGTACAGGGGATGTATGGGTGCGTAATAATTTCCGCTCTCTCATGTTATCAAGATCAAAAAAGAAAGTATCATGCATTTCCCGCGCTGGATGACCTTCAGGAAAGTTCAGCGCCGTAAAATTATAATAATCTGTTTCAATATCTGGTCCCTCTGCAAGAGAAAAACCCATTTTTGTATAAATGGCTATAATTTCCTCAATCACCTGCGAAATAGGATGAATACGCCCCCGTTCTATGGGCGAAGAACGTACAGGCAAAGTGACATCAATCGTTTCGCAAGAAAGGCGCGCATCCATTTCCTGACTCTTAAGAAAATCACGTCTTTGCGCCCATAATTCTAAAACACGATTTTTTAACCCATTAAGAACAGGTCCAACTTTACGACGCTCTTCAGCATCCATCTTTCCTAATTCTTTTAATTTTTCAGAGATACTGCCTTTTTTGCCTAATGCTGCAATACGCACCCCTTCAAGTGCCTGTTCATCTCTCGCTGCTTCTAAAGCTAAACAAATGTCTTGTTCCAAACGCTCAATGTCGCTCATGTTTTTGCCTATTTTTTGAATAGAAAAAACCCGTACTAGTAACAACCAGTACGGGATCCCGAATAAATAAATGCTTTAAGAGAACACGACTGGCTTATTTGACAGCGCCTTCAAAAGCATTAGGCGTCGTATCCTTTAAATATTCCAAAGCCTTCTTTGCAGAAGCAACAAGAGCAGAAAACGCTGCCTTTTCGTGAATCGCTATATCTGAAAGAACTTTACGGTCAACCTCTACACCTGCTTTTGATAAACCATCAATAAAGCGTCCATAAGTTAAACCTTCTGCGCGAACAGCTGCGTTAATTCTCTGGATCCATAAAGCACGGAAAGTACGCTTTCTATTTTTGCGATCACGATAAGCGTACTGCTTTGAACGATCAACTGCTGCTTTGGCTGCACGAATGGTATTTTTACGCCGACCATAAAAACCCTCAGCCTGTTTCAGAACTTTTTTGTGTTTAGCGTGTGCTGTCACACCTCTTTTTACACGTGCCATGTAATATTCTCCTAAAAATCAAAAGCGTGAGGTTTAAAAACCATTTGGCAAATAATGCTGGATAACTTTTTTAGCATCTTGTTCGCACAAAACCATCGTTCCACGTGCATCACGAATAAATTTATTCGAACGCTTAATCATGCCATGACGCTTACCCGCAGCTGCTACTTTAACTTTGCCTGACGCAGTGATTTTAAACCGCTTTTTAGCGGATGATTTGGTCTTCATCTTGGGCATTTTGCTACTCCATACATTTCATTCATTTAAGTGAACTTGTTCATTCAAGCGGACCAACGCCTAAATAAGCATTTAAACAGCCACGGCATGCCCTGCCGGGCGGCTCTACAAAGACTTTTCATAAGCTAGTACACATAAAATAGCAAGAGCATATTAAAAAAAAATGGGTGCACCATTTCCTTGAACTTCAACCAAAGGTGCTGGAATTGCATTCGTCTTGATTGCTGCTTTACACAAATCAGCAATAATACACCGTGTGCATTGTGCTTTACGGGCTTGACAAATATAACGACCATGTAAAATAAGCCAATGATGTGCGTGACGAAGATAACGAACCGGTATAATCCTTAGCAGCTTTTCTTCAACAATTTCTGGTGTTTTGCCAGGTGCTAAACCGAGACGATTACTTAAGCGAAAAATATGCGTATCTACCGCTAATGTAGGATGTCCAAAAGCAACATTTAAAACAACATTCGCTGTTTTACGTCCCACTCCAGGAAGTGTCATAAGAGCTTCACGATTATCAGGAACTTGTCCCCCATACCGCTCAATTAAAAAATTACAAAGCGCGTAAATATTACGTGCTTTTGCACGCCAAAGACCAATTGTACGAATATAATGGGCAATCCCTTCTTCTCCTAATACAACCATTTTTTCTGGCCTATCAGCGAGACGAAATAATTCCCCCGTTGCTTTATTAACGCTCACATCTGTAGCTTGAGCTGAAAGAACAACAGCAACTAAAAGAGTAAAAACATTTGTATAAATAAGATCACTCTTAGGAAGAGGACGTTGAACAGAAAAACGACGAAATATTTCTACAATTTCCTCTTCACTGTACACTATTCCAGAAGATTTTCGTGTCTTTGACAATTTTATTATTCTTTGAGTCATTGAACTCTCTTAATCTTCTCTCTTGAAGTTATCACTTACGCTCGCCATATGAGAAATATGCAACAAACGATTTTTTTAAGTTTTGTTAAATAAAGCCGCTTTGAAGAGGATCATCACAATGACACATGTGACGCCTTTCTCCAATCCCTTTCTTTTAGGATTTGAAACAGTAGAGAAAATATTACAACGTATTGGTAAGTCCGATGAGTCTTATCCAGCCTATAATATTGAACGTTTACACAAAAATGATGATACCAATCATATACGCATAACTTTGGCTGTTGCTGGGTTTAAAGTCAATAATCTCAGTATCGCGCTTGACGACAATCAACTGATCATTCATGGTAAGCAAATGGATAACCAGAATCATCAATATTTATATCGAGGTATAGCTTCACGCCAATTTCAACGCACCTTTGTTCTTGCTGAAGGAATGCGTGTCACAAATGCAGAGTTGAAAAATGGTCTCTTATCAATTAATCTGCATCAACCAAAGTCACAAAAACAAATAAAGCAGATTCCTATCAAAGTCAGCAATAATGCGTGATAAAAGTTTAAAGCGTAAAGGAATAGTGAAATGGGAGAACATAAACAGAACTTGTTATTACAGGATGAGTCCTATTCTGAAATGGGTCAAATTGCCTATCTAAAAAAAGTTTGTACAGATGATCTCGCTAAAAATTTTCCTGATCTTCCACCAATGACTCCAGGCATTACAGTATGGGCTCTTTTTGGTGAAACAGGCTACCCAATCATTTTATCCGATGAGCGCTCTATCGCTCTGGCAGGAGCTAATGAACATGAACTCCAAATTGTAACTCTACACTAAATCATATTATGAGAATAACTTAATTGTCTGTATAAATCTTTTTCAATTCTATCTGAATGAAAAAATAAACAGACTATATGCAGTAAAAGATTTAAGTGGCAAATGATATGCTTTCCTGAACCAGTAGAGCACGATAATAAAATTTCTACTGATAAGGAAATAATAAGTGGGTTAGTGCAATTTAACAAGCTATCATGCTTGTTTTAAATCAAAAGTTACATCGCTCTCAACTTTATACACCTCACCTTTAGAATGAAGGCGGTGTTCGTTTGTTCTCTTTTATACTTTAATTTTTTGGCTATTATAATGAACAATCTTTATGAATTAAACATTTTAATTTATTCTTCTGTTTTTGTATATTAATTTTTTTACCTTTTGATTTTGTATTTTTTTGAAAAAATTTGATGAAAAAATCCTCCGCCGGATATTCTCAAATGCATTAGAAGCATTTCCTGCTATCTAATTTTTCAATTATTGCAATCAAAAAACCAACCATTCATGGACCACAAAAACGGTATTTTCTTATTTCAGCCATAAAAATCTTGCATTAAAGTTGCTTAAAACCAACATAATCCTTGATCAGATATTTTATAATCCTCCTAACGGCGCCCACATGCTCTTAGTTGCTGTTCGTAGCGTCTAGATAGACTTGCCATACGTTGTGCTGCTTGTACAAGTGCGCTATTTGCATGCCCTCTATTTCGTGCATAACCCCCATGACCCATATGGTAATTTAAATAAAGGTTATAGGCATCATCAAACCGAATACCATTACGTTGAACACTTTGACGATGGTACCAAGCAACGAAATCAGCCGCATCTGCAAAATCCGTACGCCGTGCAAAAGACCTCCCTGTGGAGCGGAGATATACTGCCCATGTACTGTCAAGCGCTTGAGAATAACCATAAGCTGTTGATTTACGCTTCCATGGAATAAAACCAAGCAGTTTTGTGCGTGGAGGACGTGCATTATAACGAAAACTCGATTCCATATTAATGGTTGCAAGAATAATAGGCATAGGAATTCCATAGCGCATTTCTGCTCTTTTAGAAGCTTTTTCCCAATTATCAAAAAAACCATCTTTTTGAGCAAAAATAGCGCAAGCATTATTTGTATAGATAGGGGTGGTGGTTGCGCATCCTCCCAACAAAAACACCAATGTCCCTAAAAACAAAGAATTCCGCATATTCTTTCTTCCTCTCATGGAAAATAATGAAATGAGAGTACTAAAAAATTATTACCAAGCCAATAAAAGAGATGAACCTACTTGTAACAGCAAAATCCTCGCTTTACTCTTCATCAACCATACGCAATGCTTGTGGTTCAACAGATGTTGTTACTTTCGTTATCTTAGAGTTATCTTCTTTTAATTCAAAAGTCTCAATACGGTTAGCCCGCTTCATAATTTTAGAAGATGATATTAAAATTCCTTCTATATCTTCATTCGCTTTGTAAAAATGCTTCTGTAATGCACGCACACGTGTGTCCATTCGTCCAAAATCTTCCATCAATTTTGCTACTTCCGACTGAATCAAATGCGCTTGTTCACGCATCCGCGCATCTTTCATAATGGTTTGAACAACCTGAACAGATAGCATCAATAAAGATGGTGAGACAATAATCACATGTGCTCTATTGGCTTTTTGTACCAATGACTCAAAATCCTCATAAATTGTTGCAAAAATTGATTCCGATGGCACAAAGAGAAAAGCAGTGTCATGTGTTTCTCCAGGAATTAAATATTTTTGTGCAATATCACGAATATGCACTTCCATGTCGGTACGAAATTGCCGTTCTGCTTCTTGGCGTTCTTGTGCTGATGTTGTTTTACGCATGGCATTCCAAGCCTCTAGAGGGAATTTAGCATCAACAACAAGAGAAGGTGCCTTATTCGGCATATGAATGAGACAATCTGGCCGTTTTCCATTTGAAAGAACTACCTGAAAAGCATAAGCATTAGCTGGTAGAGCATCAGTAATAATTGCTTCCATCCGCCCTTGACCAAAAGTGCCTCGCGTTTGCTTATTGCTTAAAATAGCTTGTAACTGAACAACCTGTCCTGCTAATGATTGAATATTATTTTGTGCTGCATCAATGACCGCTAAACGCTCTTGCAAGCGATTTAAATTTTCATAAGTAGATTTTGTCTGTACCTGAAGAGTTTGACCCAAATTGGCTGTCATCCCATTGAGTTGTTCACTGAGTGATTTATTCAATTCAGCCTGTCTTTGACCAAAAATTTCTGCCATCGTCTGCATCCGACCTTGCATTTCAGCTTGTGTTTTTAGCAATGTAGCCATTTGCATTTGTGCCTCACGAGCACGTTCAGCAATCTCACTTTCTAAAAATATTTTCTTCCTATGAAAATGTATCAATATAAAAAGTACCAAGATAACAAATGCAAATAATAGGAAAGCCATCAGTTTAGCAAAGGGATCAATTGAAAACATGAACGAAAAAAACGAATCAAACATGAAAGATAATATAACTCTCTTCTTATAAAAAAGCGTAAGAATTTGCTATTCAATATTGACCAGCAGCAAACCATTGATTAATCTATACTTATGCCAATAAAACCTTTAGTTACTTTACCTAATCCAATTTTACGGGAAGTGTCCAAACCTATCGAGCATGTTGATACAGAAATCCAAAAGCTTGCTGATGATATGTTAGAAACCATGTATCATGCCCACGGTGTTGGCCTTGCTGCTATTCAAATTGGTATACCATTATGTATGTTGGTGGTGGATGTTTCTGGAAATGATGCCCCAAAGAATCCACTTGTATTTATCAATCCTGAAATCTTATGGCTTTCAGATGAGCACAATGTTTATAAAGAAGGCTGTCTTTCTATTCCTGAATATTATGCAGAAGTCGAGCGTCCCAAATGCCTACGTGTTCGCTATATAAACCGCGAAGGTAAACAAACAGAAATTGAAGCTGATCATCTCCTAGCGACTTGCTTGCAGCATGAAATTGATCACTTAAACGGCCGGCTTTTTATTGATTATATTTCAAAAATCAAACGTGACATGGTAATACGAAAATTTAAAAAACGTGCCAAAGAAGAAAAAGCACAGGAAGCAATTTTATAATGGCATTACGATTAAGTTTTATGGGAACACCTCATTTTGCTGTCCCCATTTTGCATGCTTTGTTAGACGCGGGTCATGATATTGTTGCTGTTTATAGCCAACCCCCTCGACCAGCAGGACGCCGAGGACTTAGACTTACTCCTTCACCTGTTCAAAATGCAGCACAAGAAAGATCTCTTCCTGTTTTTACCCCTCAAACACTCAAAACAGCTGAACAACAAGCTCAATTTACAGCACTTTCTGTTGATGTAGCTGTTGTTGTTGCCTATGGACTCCTTTTACCAAAAACTATTCTCGAAACCCCGCGTTTTGGTTGCTTTAATGCCCATGCTTCACTCTTGCCACGTTGGCGAGGTGCTGCACCCATTCAACGTGCCATCATGGCTGGTGATAAAATGACAGGCGTAATGATCATGAAAATGGATGAAGGACTTGATACGGGGCCTATCGCTTTATCTCATTCCATTCCCATCACCGAAAATGCAACAACTCCTGAACTTTCAGAAAAGCTTTCATATATAGGCGCCAAACTCATGATAGAAGCTTTGTCAAACCTTGAAAAAGGGCAACTTAAGCTTACTCCACAATCAGAGAAAGACGTAATCTATGCTCATAAAATCAAAAAGGAAGAGACCCGCATTGACTGGGAAAATCCTGCAGAACTGATTCATAGACGTATCTGTGCTCTTTCCCCGTCTCCTGGTTGCTGGTGTAATATGAATATTTCTGGTAAAGAAGAGCGTGTAAAAATCCTAGGAAGCCGTTTAACAACAGGTCCTTCTCTCAAAATTGGTCAAATAGAACCGGATTCTTTGATTGTCCATTGTGGACAAGGGCGTCTTGAAATCACCCATCTCCAAAGATCTGGTGGTAAAACTCTTGATAGCGCAACATTTTTGCGAGGCGCTCATATTTCCGCTGTTTTTTAATATGCCACGGTTTAAACTCACTCTTGAATACGATGGTTCAAATTATGCTGGTTGGCAGCGTCAAGAAAAACTTCCCACCATACAGGGAGCACTTGAGCAGGCTATTTTTCACTTTAGCGGACAACAATTAACAATCACCACAGCTGGCAGAACTGATGCTGGTGTCCATGCTACAGGACAAGTTGCACACGTTGACTTTGAAAAAAATTGGCTCACACATACTGTACGCGATGCCCTTAATGCTCATTTACGAAAAATGGGAGAAGATATTTCAATCCTAGAGGTACAGAATGTCCCTGAGAGCTTTGATGCACGATTTTCTGCGATCAAACGACACTATCTTTTTAAAATTCTCAATCGCCGCTCACCACCAGCCTTAAATGCCAAACGTGTATGGTGGTTACCAAAACCTCTCGATGCTGAAGCCATGCATGAAGCGGCACAAAAACTTGTAGGACAACATGATTTTACAACTTTCCGCTCAGTGCATTGCCAAGCTAAAAGTCCTATTCGTACCCTTGAGCGCCTTGATGTTCAAAAAAAGGGAGAAGAAATTTTGCTGTATGCACAAGCACGATCTTTCCTTCATCATCAAATCCGTTCATTCGCAGGAAGCCTTATGGAAGTTGGTATTGGACGTTGGACATCTCAAGATCTTGAGGCAGCTCTTCATGCTAAAGACCGCACACGTTGTGGTGTTGTCGCACCACCTTCAGGACTTTATTTGACCAAAGTGGAATATTAGTCATCCTTCAATAAATTATTTCTCACAAACCATTAAGACAGCTCATAAAAAGAACAAATTTCTGCAAAAGCTTCTGCTGCTGTATGAACAAATTTTACCAAATCGACATCGGAAGGAGAAATTGTACCTTGCTTTGCTAAATAATCAAAATTGATAACATTTTCCCAAAATTCTTTGCCAAATAATAAAATCGGAACCCGTTGCATACGCTCCATCTGTATTAAAGTTAATGTTTCAAATAATTCATCAAGAGTTCCAAATCCTCCAGGAAAAATAGCGACTACCTTCGCTCGCATTAGAAAATGCATTTTGCGCACTGCCAAATAATAAAAATTAAAGCATAAGTGTGGAGTTACATAAGGGTTGAGCTTCTGTTCATGCGGTAAAATAACATTTAAACCAATCGTTGGCGCACCGACATCAACAGCACCACGGTTTCCCGCTTCCATTATCCCTGGTCCTCCTCCTGTAACCACGACAAATTCACGATAGTTAGTTGTAAGAGAATAGCGTGAACACAAACGCGCAAATTCCCTTGCCTCATCATAATAATGTGACATAGCATGTAAATTTTTCTTTTGTGTTTCATTTTTTGCTGCCCACGCTTCTTGCCCAGGTTTAGGAATACGCGCACCACCAAACAAAACAACTGTTGACTGAATCCCACACTCTTGAAGTGTTATGTCTGGCTTTAAAAACTCAAGACCAATACGTTGTGAACGTAATTCAGGACGCATTATAAAATCTCTGTCGAGATAAGCCAAATGACACGCAGAAGAATGTACTTTCTCTGTATCAGAAATTTCATTCTCCTGATGTATAGGATCATCTACAGAATCAAGGAACGTTAATTTTTTTTCTTTTCCTTTATAGCCTTTTTTCATATAGCCTTTTTTCATGCATCCATCCTAGTTTTGCATCGTTTTATTGACTGAAAACATTTCTTCACGTAGCATAAAGAATAAATATTGAATCTTTCAACTTGTTTAATAGAAATCTGGTCATGACTTATCTCACACAACTTGAAATGATTATTGAAAAAGCATTTGACGAACGTGCTTCTATTAGTAGCACAACAAAAGGCGAAATTCGTGACAGCGTTGAACATGCATTAAATCTTCTCGATCAAGGCAAAATTCGTGTCGCTGTACGCCAAGAAAGTGGGCAATGGCATGTTCATCAATGGTTGAAAAAAGCTGTTCTTTTGTCTTTTCGTCTCAATCCTATGCGTATTATTTCTGGTGGAGCACATGAATCATATTGGTGGGATAAAGTTCCTTCAAAATTTTCTGGTTGGCAAGAAGCTGATTTTAAAAAAGCCGATTTCCGTTCAGTTCCTGGAGCAATTGTACGCCATTCGGCTTATATTGCACCCAACGTCATTTTAATGCCATCCTTTGTGAATCTTGGTGCCTTTATCGATGAAGGAACAATGGTTGATACATGGACCACCGTTGGCTCTTGTGCACAAATTGGTAAACATGTCCATCTTTCTGGCGGTGTTGGTATTGGAGGTGTTTTGGAACCACTACAAGCAAACCCAACAATTATTGAAGATCATTGTTTTATCGGGGCACGCTCTGAAGTCGTTGAAGGATGCATTATCCGCGAAGGTGCTGTTTTAAGCATGGGAGTCTTTATTGGAAAATCCACAAAGATTATTGATCGTACAACAGGAGAAACCTTTATAGGAGAAGTCCCCGCCTATGCTGTTGTTGTTCCAGGCTCTCTTCCAGGGAAACCACTGCCAAACGGTGAAATAGGTCCGGGTCTCTATTGTGCTGTTATCGTGAAACGCGTTGACAAAAAAACACGAGAAAAAATATCCATTAATGATCTTTTACGTTTCTAAAAAGAAATCTTCCAGAAACTTAGCGAAATACAAAAGCGTAATTAATCAAAAACAATATGCTCTTTATTTCATTATCTATCCATTTTGAGTGCCTGAATAAAAGCCGATTGCGGAATTTCTACTTTCCCGAATTGCCGCATGCGCTTTTTTCCTTCTTTTTGCTTTTCTAAAAGTTTTCGCTTACGCGTTACATCGCCCCCATAACATTTAGCCGTGACATCTTTACGCAAAGCACGAATTGTTTCACGCGCAATGATTTTACCACCAATGGCTGCTTGAACTGGAATCTGAAACATATGTTGAGGGATAAGATCTTTCAGTTTCTCACACATTGAACGCCCACGCCTTTCTGCAATAGTGCGATGCACAAGCATCGATAATGCATCTATAGACTCTCCATTCACCAAAATAGACATTTTAACTAAATCGCCTTCAGAATAGTCAGTCATCTGATAATCAAAAGAAGCATATCCCTTTGAGATTGATTTTAAACGATCATAAAAATCAAAAACGACTTCATTTAATGGTAAATCGTATGTCACCATGGCACGTGTTCCAACATAGGATAAACTAACCTGTATTCCCCGCCGTTCTTGGCAAAGTTCTAAAATTGATCCAAGATAATTATCAGGAGTCATTATGGTTGCTCGAATCCATGGTTCCTCAATGGAAGAAATTTTAACAACATCAGGCATATCCGCTGGATTATGGAGTTCCTTCACAGAGCCATCATTCATATTCATACGATAAACAACTGAAGGTGCTGTTGCGATTAAATCCAAATTAAATTCGCGCTCTAACCGCTCTTGAATAATTTCAAGATGAAGAAGCCCTAAAAAACCACAACGAAAACCAAAACCCAAAGCGGCTGAAGTTTCCATTTCAAAGGAAAAGCTCGCATCATTCAAACGCAATTTTCCCATAGCTGCACGCAAATCATCAAAATCGGCAGCATCAATAGGAAAAAGTCCACAAAAGACAACCGGTTGAGCCGGTTTAAAACCAGGAAGCGCTTCTTCACAAGGACGGCGCTCTTCTGTAATGGTATCACCAACCCGTGTATCAGCAACCTCTTTGATAGAAGCCGTTATAAAGCCAATTTCCCCTGGCCCTAACGCATCAACCTGAACCATTTTTGGAGTGAAAACCCCAACCCGTTCAACTGGATATTTTGCACCAGTCCCAAACATGCGAATGGTTTGACCTTTTTTTAACACACCATCGATCACCCGAACCAAAACAATCACGCCAAGATATGCATCATACCAACTATCAACCAACATTGCCTTTAAAGGCTGATTCACATCACCAGTACTCGGAGGTGGCAATTGTTTAACAATCGCTTCTAAAACATTAGGGATACCTAAACCCGTTTTTGCTGATATTTCTACTGCCTCAGATGTATCGATGCCAATAACATCCTCAATTTGTTCTTTCACACGTTCTGGCTCTGCTGCTGGAAGATCAACCTTATTGAGAACAACCACCAATTCATGAGAATTATCAATAGCTTGATAAACATTTGCCAATGTTTGTGCTTCTACCCCTTGGCTCGCATCTACCACCAATAACGAACCTTCACAAGCTGCCAATGAGCGTGAAACCTCATAAGCAAAATCTACATGACCAGGTGTATCAATAAGATTTAAAATATAGCTTTCACCATCTTTTGCTTTATAGTGCAAACGTACTGTTTGTGCCTTAATCGTAATCCCACGTTCACGCTCAATATCCATAGAATCGAGCACTTGCTCTTTCATCTCACGTGTCTCAAGTCCCCCTGTCATTTGAATCAAACGATCAGCCAAAGTGGACTTTCCGTGGTCAATATGCGCCACAATGGAAAAATTACGAATATGATTACGATCTATTGTCATACAAGGCGATTTAGCAAAGAATAGCACAAAACGCAAAGACCAATTATACTCCTTTGAAAACCTTCAAAAGAATACCTATGAAAGAACTTATCAAAACATTTCTCTTTATAGCCTAAAAAGGTTTTTATTCGTCATAAAATATAAATAATTGAAAATACCCAAATGCTCTTAACTTTTTCATATTTGTTAAGCTTATCACTCGCATGCCCGTATACTATGAGAAATGTATCTATCACCTCAATTTGCGATAAAATTCGCGAGAAATGGTCTTTTTTCTTTGTACATAATAGCCCCTTTCTTTATTAATTCTATACAAAACAAAAATTAATATCGGAGCAGCAAATTTTTTCAACCGTTACACTACAGAAACATTCTCTATTGGATAATATCTTTTTAAAAAGGTTATAGCTTCTATAAGATACCTCGATCTTCTTCCCTTAAAGACAAAAAAGTATCAAAAATTGCCTTTATTCTGCTAAAGAAACAGAATAATGAAATCTCTTCAATGGAAATATCATGAAAAAAGAGAAGCAACATTAATTAATTTTTTTCATTACTTTATCTTTTTTACGCCATTGTGAAGGTTGTAATTCCGCCACAACAATCCCAATCAAGATAAGCAGTCCTCCCAATAAAGCTAAAGGAGATAAACGTTCACCAGCCAAACGCCCAACAATTCCCGCCCATACCGGTTCACCCGCGTAAATGAGTGTTGCTCGCGTAGGAGAAATAGACTTTTGTGCCCAATTCATTGCCAATTGAATGATAGCGCTCATGAGTGCTAATCCAATACCAAC
Organism: Bartonella japonica; assembly: GCF_040545385.1. Lineage (NCBI taxonomy): Bacteria > Pseudomonadati > Pseudomonadota > Alphaproteobacteria > Hyphomicrobiales > Bartonellaceae > Bartonella > Bartonella japonica. Next base: position 288,144 of record NZ_JBEPLT010000001.1, on the reverse strand, counting down.
ACTTAGCCATATCCATGAAAATTCAGGAATACCCTCACCCATCAAAGGCATACAAAAAAATGAAAAAAGACCACCAAACAATAACTGTATAATTGTTATACGCCGACTATCAACTTTGCTGGCAAAAATTCCAATCAATATAACTTCTCCAGCAATTGCTAAAGCTCCCAACAAAGTCAAAATTTCACCTTTGGAAAAATCAAACTCTCCTACCTTTTGTCCAGAAATAAGAATAAGCCCAATAAAAGCAAAAATAATACCAATACAACAAGCTAAACGCGGTGGTTTTTTAAAAACAATCCATTGCAATATAGGTACCATCGGAACATAAAGCGCTGTGATAAAAGCGGACTGACTGCTCATAACCGTTTGAAGCCCTGCAGCTTGCAAAGAATATCCCAAAAACATTGATAAACCAATGGTCATCCCAGCAAAAATTTCATAAAAAGTTATACCTTTCATAGAACGCCAAAAAATTGTTCCACATATCAACGATGCAACAATGAAACGAAATCCAACAAAAAAAAGAGGACCACTATAATGTACTGCGATATGAATCACTAAAAATGTAATGCCCCACAATATTGTTGCAAAAAATAATGCCAATTCAGGCTTGTTTGATAAAGGATGTTTCAACCGTTTTATCATAAAAGGTCTTCCCTCAAATTTATCCACACATCTTACGAAACAATAAGCGTTCCTGCTCTCTGTTCAGTAAACAGTTCTAGCAAAACAGAATGAGGTGTTTTGCCGTTTAAAATAACAACACCTTCCACACCATTTTGAAGAGCCTTTATACAAGTCTCTACTTTTGGAATCATACCGCCTGAAATTGTTCCATCCTTGATAAGAGTTTCAACTTCAGAAATTGCTAATTCCTTTAAAAATTTACCATTTTTATCTAATACCCCCGGAACATCAGTTAAAAACAAAAGCCGTTTGGCTTTTAATGCTCCAGCAATGGCTCCAGCAAAAATATCAGCATTAATATTATAAGTTTTGCCATCACGACCTGGAGCGATAGGAGCAAGAACTGGAATTATTTCAGAATATGCTAGAAGGTCCAATAATGTACGGTCAACTTCAACAGGTTCACCAACAAATCCTAAGTCTAAAACACGCTCAATATGCGAATCAGGATCCATGACAGTTTTATAAACCTTCTTGGCAAAAACCATATTACCATCCTTGCCGCATAACCCCACTGCCCACTTACCCTCAGCGTTTATGAGAGCAACAATTTCTTTATTTATGGAACCAACCAAAACCATTTCAACCACTTCAACAATTCGTTCATCGGTTACGCGTAAACCTTTCTCAAATCGTGACTCAATCCCCATTTTCATCAAAACTTCAGCAATTTTAGGCCCCCCACCATGAACAACAATAGGATTAATTCCTGACTGCTTCAGCAAAGCAATATCACGCGCAAACGCACGCCCCACAGCAGCATCACCCATCGCATGACCGCCATATTTTACAACGACCGTTTCGTTTTCATATTTTTGCATATAAGGTAAAGCAGACGATAAAAATGCTGCTTGTTTTTCAAAAATATCTGCGGCACCATTTTTAGCATCATCCATAAAAAGGTCTCCTCATCACTTTTTACCATCTCTTAATAGAATTTAAGAAATGTGAAAACAAATTTTACTCTATCCGTCCTTCTGAAAATCGCCAATCTTTTTAAAATCACGACAAAAATAACAACAAGATAAAAAATGCAGCTTTCTTAAAAAAGACTAACCAGTGAAAAATTGAATAAAATAGATTTATAATAATTATTTTCTTATGGCTTTATGTATACAATTTAGAAAAGTTTTTAAGCTACACTTCACATTCAACGCGTTCATCACCCTTAAAAGTAAAATCATTAACAATGAATATGAGGATGTACAACTATTGATTTTATAAAATGAAAACAAAATTTTAATCATGAAATAAACTACTATATTGCCAATACAAGAAATGACTAAACCGTAAATATCTTTTATTTAAGCTAAAGCTTTGACTTTAAAACACGCCTTTTTCACATTTTTCCATTCGCTATTTAGCTTAAATCGCTCTATAAGATCTATTTTTATTTTATAATGTCTGTTGATTAACACTCATGAGGCAAGAGGGTGTAAAATACTTTTTCAACCTAATAACTCGGATAACAAATAAGTTACATTACGCTCTTTGTTACAATCTCATCGTAAAAATGCAATTCATTCCACGATCTGAGAATGCTTTTTGAAAATCTGGTAATAGCTATCTTACTAACTCTCCTCTTCAAAAACAGCCCTATGAAAAAGTTCAAACCTATTGTGATTTAAATTTAAAAATACAATACCTTATTCAAAGCCTTTATCGTCCTTTTGCAAAACAATAGCTTTATTATAATTGCGCCTTTAATGAGAGAAATTTTCAAATGCCGCGTATATTTCCGATGGAGAAAGCCGTTGAAAATAGAGTAATGCAAATTACAAAAGTAAGAGAAAGAATTTGCTTTTCTGTATCGATGACTAAGAATTTACCTAATCTCCACGCAATAGATACAAATCAGTGCTTTCTAAAATATATTTACGAAAATGTTAAATCTAAAAAAAATAATCACCAATCCTATTTATTTATACATTCTACAAAAAAGCAAAAATACCAGTTTACAGGAATGTGATGCCATTACAGATGGTGGATTAACACATTTAAAACGGGCTTATCCGAATGATAACTATCACTAAAGATGATTGGTTTTATCATATTTATAAAATTGTGCATTCGGAAGATTATCGTATCCGTTAAGCTGATAATCTCACTAAAGAGTTATCTCGCATTTCTTGTATAAAAACTGCTGAAAATTTTTGGAAATTCGTTAATGCAGGACATAAATTGGATCTCTTGCATGTCAATTATGAAATCGTAGAACCTTATCCAGTTCCTTTGAGAAAGGTAGTACAAAGCTTACTAATATCCCTGATCCTGAGAAATTCTATTATGTTACTGAAATGAAATTCGCAAAAACGGGTAAAGAAAGAAACAAGTCTACAGTTATTTTACAACAGCAATATTCATCATGACAGACCTCCTTCTTGAAACCATAAAGATAATATCGTTAATGAGAAAACCACCCTTGAATGGGTTATAAGGCATTAATGCGTTAAGACAGATAAAACGAGTGGGATACAGTTAATTGGAATACTGTTAATATAATAATGCCAATCTGCTATGCTGTTGAAATATTGGCAACCCTGCTTATCCATTGGAATTGTTTCAAAGAGTTATTATGGTAAGTTTAGAAACAATAAAAATCATTAAGAGCCTACCAAAATTGGAAATTAAAAAAAACTGAATAGACCTATAAAGCATGCTCACATGGTGAGCATACTCACTTACAAAGTTTTTTGACTAATGCTTTAAATTTGCAATCTATAGAAAATGTGCAAACCCCCTGCTTAACAGAATACGAATTAAGGCACTATAAAACTACTCTTTTAAAATTTTTATATGATGCAAACGGCACCTTTTGTTTAACTATCTCCTACAAATAAGCAAACTTAAATTATACTTCTCAAACCAAACCCAAACTGATTTATAAAGCTCATTTCAACATTGTTGTTCACAAATCATGTTTTTTCATCAATCTTGACAGCTAATCACTAATTTTGACCGGAAATATTCTCAAAAAACTCTTTCATACGTGAAAAAAAACCGTGAGACTGTGGTGAATTTTCATGATTTGAAAGCTTCTCAAATTTTTGTAACAATTCACGTTGCTCTTGCGTTAATTTCTGCGGTGTTTCAATGGTTATATGGATATAAAGATCACCCCTTGCTTGCTGACGCCGTAATATAGACATGCCTTTGCCCTTCAGACGGAATTGACGTCCATTTTGTGTACCTTCTGGAATCCTAATACGTGCTTTGACACCATCAAGGTCAGAAACCTCAAACTCTCCTCCTAAAGCAGCCGTAACCATCGAAATAGGGACACGACAATGAAGATCTGCTCCCTCTCGTTGAAAAAACTGATGCGGTTTAATGGAAAGAAAAATATAAAGATCGCCGTTTGGACCACCACGAATGCCTGCATCTCCCTCACCAGAAAGACGAATACGTGTACCATCTTCAATACCAGCTGGAATATTGACGCTCAATGAGCGGTTTTTCTCTACCCGCCTTGTTCCCTGACATTTTGGACATGGATCCGTAATAATTTCGCCACATCCATGACATAAAGGGCATGTTCGCTCAATGGAAAAGAAACCTTGTGCAGCACGCACACGACCAACACCATGACACGTTCCACAAACTTGTGGTTTAGAACCTTTTTTCGCACCTGATCCTTCACAAGCATCACAAGAAACAGAACCCATAATATTAATTTGTGCAGTTTTTCCTGAAAATGCCTCTTCCAAAGTCACTTCCATATTATAACTCAGATCAGCACCACGCTCGCGTCCATCATTGCGCTTACGATGGCTCCCTCCCATCATTTCACCAAAAAAGTCTTCAAAAATATCGGCAAATCCACCACTTGCAGCAAAACCACTAAAGGGATTTCCCTCTCGGCCATTATTTTCAAAAGCCGCATGACCAAATCGATCATAAGCAGCACGCTTTTGAGGATCTTTAAGAACCTCATAAGCTTCGCCAATTTCTTTAAATTTTCGCTCTGCTTCTTTATCCCCCGCGTTGCGATCAGGATGATACTGCATTGCCAACTTACGAAAAGCAGACTTCAACTTCTTATCATCACATTCGCGAGTTACGCCAAGAATTTCATAATAATCAACCTTCATCATGTATTCCTGATATTTTTATCATCCATTTTAATGGATAAAATTTACTTTCAATTTATATTTTTAGTAACAAAGTTGCAACTCATCTCAAATAACAAAGCCCAGCCTTATATTTCAAAGGCCGGGTTTGTTTATTAATCAATACATCTGTCTACACTATTTTTTCTTATCATCAATTTCTTCAAAATCAGCATCAACAACATCATCGGTCTTTGTGTCTGTTTCAGAATCAGCTGATGTTGCCTGCGAAGCTTCATACATAGCCTGCCCAAGCTTCATACTGGCTTCTGCTAGTTTCTGCATTTTAGCTGTTACTTCTTCAGTATCGGTACCATCAAGTGCAGTTTTCAAATCAGATATTGCAGTTTCAATCTGTTCTTTCTCTTCAGAAGAAACCTTATCACCATATTCTGCAAGCGACTTTTCCGTTGAGTGAATAAGAGCTTCTGCTTGGTTTTTAGCTTCAATACCTTCGCGGCGTTTTTTGTCTTCAGCTGCGTGCTCTTCGGCATCTTTTACCATTTTTTCAATGTCGGCATCACTCAAACCACCTGATGCTTGAATACGAATTTGATGTTCTTTACCAGTTCCCTTATCCTTTGCCGAAACATTTACAATACCATTCGCATCAATATCAAAAGTTACTTCAATCTGAGGTATACCACGCGGTGCCGGTGGAATACCGACAAGATCAAACTGAGCTAATAACTTATTATCATTAGCCATTTCGCGTTCACCTTGGAAAACACGAATAGTCACAGCACTCTGATTATCATCAGCAGTCGAAAAAACCTGCGATTTTTTGGTCGGTATAGTGGTATTGCGTTCAATGAGACGTGTAAAAACTCCACCCAATGTTTCAATACCCAAAGAGAGAGGTGTTACATCTAAAAGCAATACATCTTTTACATCGCCTTGTAATACCCCCCCTTGAATGGCTGCACCCATTGCCACAACTTCATCAGGATTAACGCCTTTGTGTGGATCCTTACCAAAGAAGCTTTGCACAACTTCTTGTATCTTGGGCATACGCGTCATGCCACCCACTAAAACAACTTCGTCAATCTCACCAGCTTTCAGTCCTGCATCCTTCAATGCTGCTTTACAAGGCTCTATCGTGCGTTGAACCAAATCATCAACTAGAGATTCAAATTTTGCCCGAGTTAACTTCATTGTTAAGTGCTTGGGACCAGATTGATCCGCTGTGATAAATGGTAAATTGATTTCAGTCTGTTGTGAAGAAGAAAGTTCAATCTTTGCCTTTTCCGCTGCTTCTTTTAAACGCTGCAACGCTAGTTTATCATTTTTCAGGTCAATCCCTTGCTCTTTTTTGAACTCATCAGCAAAATAACCGACCAAGCGCATATCAAAATCTTCACCACCTAAAAAAGTATCTCCATTGGTCGACTTAACTTCAAAAACGCCATCGCCAATTTCAAGAACAGAAATATCAAATGTACCACCACCAAGGTCGTAAACAGCAATCGTTTTTCCATCTTTTTTGTCTAAACCATACGCTAAAGCAGCAGCTGTTGGTTCATTGATAATCCGTAAAACCTCAAGCCCAGCAATTTTACCCGCATCTTTGGTAGCTTGACGTTGTGCATCATTGAAATAAGCAGGAACAGTAATAACCGCTTGCTCAACCTTTTCACCAAGATAAGATTCAGCAGTTTCTTTCATTTTTTGCAAAATCATAGCTGATATTTGTGAAGGAGAATATTTCTTACCCGCTTCTTCAACCCACGCATCACCATTATCACCCTTAATAATTTTGTAAGGTACAAGTGCTTTATCTTTTTCAACCATAGGGTCATCAAAACGGCGCCCTATCAGACGTTTAACTGCAAAAACCGTTCCTTCAGGATTCGTAACTGCTTGCCGTTTAGCAGGCTGCCCAACAAGCCGCTCTCCCCCATCAGTAAAGGCAACAACAGAAGGTGTCGTCCGTGCTCCTTCTGAATTTTCAATAACCTTTGCATTTTTGCCATCCATAACAGCAACACAAGAGTTAGTTGTCCCCAAATCAATACCAATTACTTTTGCCATATTATAATCTCCATTCAGCAAGCTACCTCAACCTTCATCAAGCATCTTTCTAAGACAGCTCCTTTATAACACATAAAGCCTGCATACCACTTCAAGTTACACAAATAATAAACTACAAGTCACAACAAGCCCTTCTGCTTCGTATATAAGAACAGGCTCTTATTGCTACAAGAGAATAATGAGAGAAACATCTCAAAATAAAATTTTTCTTTAAAAATGAGACATCTTACTTATACGTAAATACCATATCTATCAAAGATACTAACCCTATAGTATCTTTTTTACGATTCTCATAAATATATTAATTATAAAATTGAAAAAATAAGGATAATAATTGCGCACTTCTCCTTCATTTCTCAAATCTTTAATTTCTCAGAATCACCCGAAATTCTCGTTTAAAATATCGCTCAGACACACATCACCTAATTAAAATGAATATAACAGCCTTTCTTAAATTTAACCTCTTATAATGACTAGCATAAGCTTTATGCAATCAATAGTCATGTTTCTTATATCACCTAACTTATGTAGTTAAACCTTATAGTGCCATATGCTCACATTTGTAAGAACATTCTATGTTCATCAATTCTCAACAGTTTTTCTTCCAGCCATCTGCTCACTCACTACTGTTTAAAAGCCACGCTTAAAATACACCTGAACATGATATTCTCAATGACTTGAAAATTTTTTAAATTCACAAATAGATTAAGGATACCCTCTTTATTTTTACATGCACTATCACTTTGAATCTTATCGCTTTTCTCCAAAAATTATGAAACCCATGATTTTTGTGCTCACATTTAAATTCATGATGACTCTTAAACTCATGATGACTCTAAAATTCTCTCTTTTATTTTAAACAAAAACTCTGTTAAAAGTGAGAAAATATATTCATAAAGTGAAATATAAAGAAGGAGGGTAAATCAATGATAATATTTATCACAGAAAAGATAAAAAAGCTCGTATCTAACTACACAGCTCATATACAATATCCATTTAAAAAGATTATCTTAAATGTCGTATGGACTCTTCTTTTCGCTTTTATAGCCCTGCCCTCAGCCGCTCACCAATATAAAGTCGGAGATATAGAAATTCTTCATCCTTGGACGCGTGCAACACCTACAGGTATAAAAGTTGGCAGCGGTTATCTTTACATCATTAATCACGGTAATACTCCAGATCGTTTGGTGTCTGTCTCAGCAAAAGGAGTAAAAACAACAGAAATCCACTCTATGGCAGTCGTTAATGATATTATGAAGATGGAACACATGCGCCATGGCATTGAAATTCCAGGGAATGGTGAAATCACCCTTAAGCCCGGTAGCCACCATATTATGTTCATGGGGCTTTCAAAACCATTCAAAGCAGGTGACAAAGTCACCGCAAAATTAACATTTGAAAAAGCAGGAACTATTGATGTTGATTTCTCTATAAACGCTATGGTGGAAAAATCACCTTCCAACCCATCTTCTGCTCACTAAGTTCTTTTCTTACTGTTTAGTGCATAATAGCAAAAAGTGTGGAAAAACTTTTCCACACTTTTCATTTTTGTTTAACACCGCAAAAAATACCGTAAAAAATTTAATCTTTTGTCCAAATCAAGTGTGGTTAATTTCAGGAATACGCAATACCTGTCCAGGATAGATTTTGTCGGGAGATTTTAGCATCGGTTTGTTGGCTTCAAAAATGAGTGTATTTTTATCGCCTTGTCCTTTTCCATACATTTCTTCAGCAATTTTCCAAAGATTGTCACCAGATTTAACCTCATAAAAGCGAGAAGCTTTTGTAGGAACGGTGTCTGTAATTTTTAATTGATCAATATCAACGGAAGAAATCCCCTGCGAATTGCCAACAACTAAAAGCGCTTTTTCAAGTGTCTCTCTATCCGGAACTTCACCACTTAAAACAGCTTTACCATTTTCAACCCGAATATTTACTTTTTCAGTACCAAGTTGAAAGTTATCAAATGCAGCCTTAAAATCTTTTTCTTCTGGTGTATGATCCCCAATACCAAGCTTTTCACCAACCGTTTTCATAAAACTAAAAAATCCCATTATGACCTCCTTTTATGCAGCGAGAGCAATTTTTCTTGCGTATATGTCACTACACCCTTTATCTTTGCTCTTAAAACAGATAGGCGAATTTTCTAAACTTCAACAATCAAAAATCAATCTGTTCAATTCTGAAACAAAAACAACAAGAAACTTTGACAAAAAATATGTTTATAAAAGTTTTCTCTTAAGTGAATGGATCTTAATGCGCACAAAAACATTATTAAATTGCAAAGATAAAACAAGCTTTTACCGTAAAGATAAAAAGGTTTTTTCTTTGCTACAATTTGTATCATATTTGTTTTGCAAAAAAAATGCGAACTCCCATATAAATAGAGTGGGTAATTTGCTACCATGGCAATAGAAAGGTCTGAGAAACCATGAAAGATACTCCAACAATCACACAAACGATTGTACTTGTCGATGATGACCGTAATATTTTGACATCTTTATCTTTTGCACTTGAAACAGAAGGGTATCGAGTTGAAAGTTATACAGATGGAGCATCTGCACTCAAAGGTCTAACACTCCATCCTCCACACTTAGCTATTTTCGATATTAAAATGCCCAGAATGGATGGGATGGAACTTTTACGCAGACTGCGTCAAAAGTCTGATATTCCTGTTATTTTTCTTACCTCTAAAGATGACGAAATTGATGAACTGTTTGGTCTCAAAATGGGAGCTGATGATTTTATTACAAAACCTTTCTCTCAGCGTCTCCTCATCGAACGTGTAAAAGCTATCTTGCGCCGTTCCAATGCGCGTAACCAACCTCTTGCAACAGGAACCTCTCCCACTTCTTCTTTCAAACGTGGAGATCTTGTTATGGATCAAGAGCGTCACACCTGTACATGGAAAGATAAACCTGTTATTTTAACTGTTACAGAGTTTTTGATTCTACAAACTCTAGCCCAAAGACCGGGAGTCGTAAAAAGTCGTGATGCTTTGATGGATGCTGCTTATAGTGATCAAGTCTATGTAGATGACCGCACCATTGATAGTCACATTAAACGTTTGTGTAAAAAGTTTAAACAAGTGGATGATGATTTTGCAATGATTGAAACACTTTATGGTGTAGGTTATCGTTTCCATGAGGTATGAAACTAGTTTGTCGCGACAATTTGAACGGCGATCAAATCAATGACAAAAAACACTCAACTGGAAACTCTACAAGAAGCAGCACAAAATGGTATCACTCCCACATCATTTCCTATGCTTTCTCGTTCACGTCTTCGGATACAGCGTCTTTTCAGGCAATTGCTTTTTTCCAGTCTTACACGTCGTATTGTCATATTAAATGTTGCTGCTCTTGCTATTTTAGTAACAGGTATTTTATACCTTAACCAATTTCGTGATGGGTTGATTGAAGCAAAAATTAAAAGTTTATGCACTCAAGGAAAAATTATTGCTGGAGCCATTGCTGCTTCCGCGACTGTGGATACGAATTCTATTCTTATTGATCCCCAAAAACTTCTAGAATTACAAGCTGGAGAAAGCGTTACACCTGCACCTCAATCAACAGATTCTTGGGATTTTCCTATTAATCCTGAACAGGTTGCTCCTCTTTTACGTCGGCTTATCACACCCAAAACAACAAGAGCACGTATTTATGATCGCGATGCAACTTTACTTCTTGATTCGCGGGTTCTTTATTCTAGCGGTGAAGTTTTTAGCTATAATTTACCCCCACTAAAAACTGAACAAACCATGTGGGAACGTTTTACTTCATGGTTTTCAAGCATATTTTATGGTGGTGGTCTTGCTATTGATAGAGAACAAGCAAAAAACAGTAATATTGCTTACCCAGAAGTGTACAGAGCATTAAATGGATCTCTTGCAACTGCCAAACGACGCAATAGACAAGGACAATTAATCGTTTCTGTTGCTGTGCCCGTTCAACGTTATCGTGCAGTGGTGGGAGCACTCCTTCTTTCAACGACTGGTTCAGATATTGATGACATTGTAAAAGGTGAAAGACTGGTCATTTTTAAAGTTTTTGCCGTGGTTGGAACTGTACTTTTAGTGCTTTCCATATTTTTAGCCCACACAATTGCTCATCCTTTGAGCAAATTGTCTGCCTCTGCCAACCGTGTACGCAATGGAAATAATAAGCGCGTAGAAATTCCTGATTTTTCAATGCGTGAAGATGAAATTGGTCATCTTTCGACCTCTATTCGTGATATGACCAATGCACTTTATATGCGCATTGAAGCCATTGAACGTTTTGCTGCTGATGTAAGTCACGAATTAAAAAATCCTCTAACCTCACTGCGAAGTGCTGTTGAAACACTTCCACTCGCTAAAAATGAAGAAGCTCAGGAACAATTGTATGAAATTATTCAACATGATGTCCGTCGTCTTGACCGATTGATTACCGATATTTCTGATGCCTCACGGCTCGATGCAGAGCTTGCCCGTGAAACTGCACAAATCGTTGATATGACACCACTTTTGGAAAGTCTTGTTCATGCCGCTCAAGAAGTATACCGTAATACGCAAGCCATTGATATAAGTCTTCATATCATTCCACGGCCCCATGGAAAAGCCTATCTTGTATTGGGACATGAGCTTCGTTTGGGACAAGTTATTTCCAATCTTATTGAAAATGCACGCTCCTTCATCCCCCATGATAATGGAAAAATTCATATCACTATGAAAAGTCATGCTTCAACTCTGATCTTAACCGTTGAAGACAATGGTCCTGGTATTCGTTCAGAAAATATTGAACACATTTTTGAACGCTTCTATACTGATCGACCAAACGAAGATGCTTTTGGACAAAATTCAGGACTCGGACTTTCTATTAGTCGGCAGATCATCGAAGCTCATAATGGAACAATTACTGCCGAAAATATTATTGACCCTGAACTTGAAAACAGTAAAACTGGTGCGCGTTTTATTATTATGCTTCCCTTCGCTAAATAAACCTTTTACCCAAAGCAAAAGGCATGAAAACAAAAAATAAAATATTACACGCAAATTGCCTTCAAATAGGGGGGAAGGGACTGTTGATTATAGGCCCTTCTGGTTCAGGAAAATCAACCCTTACCCTTGCTTTACTTGACCGTGCCGAGTGGTCAAAACGTGAAGCAAAACTTATTAGTGACGATTATACAATGCTCTGTATAGAAAATGGAAAACTTCACGGATATACTCCAGAAGGTTTAGATGGAGGTATCGAGATTCGCGGTGTGGGACTATATATGATAGGGTTTGAAAAACATACAATCATCGATTGCGTTATTACACTTGGCTCTGAATATGAACGTTTTTCCACAGGACAAACTTTTCAGTTTGCAGATATACACATCCCTCTTTTAAAACTCCCTAGCCTTCGTGAAGCCGATTGTACAGCCATTTGTCAGGCTATTGAAGCATTCTTTTTTAGAAAAATATGGCGCAAATCTGTTTAATTTTTTTCTAAAGATAAAAAAATCATTATTTTTGCTTTTTTTTTGCAAATTTTTCTTGGCAGCAAGACAAAGCTTTGTAAAATATACTTTCTACCGATATGGTCAGATATTGAGTTAACAGGAGTTTGTGTAATGATTGGACTCGTGCTTGTAACGCACGGTGAGTTAGCTGTCGAATTTTTACATGCTGTAGAACATGTTGTTGGAACGCAAGAAAAATTTGAAACAATATGTATCTACCCCGATGATGATATGGATCAGCGACGAGGTGATATTATGTCCGCTGTCTCCTCTACAGATACAAATAATGGTGTCATTATATTAACAGATGTGTTCGGTGGAACTCCGTCAAATATAGCCGTCCCTGCTATTGAAAAAGGACGGGTCGAAATGATTGCAGGTGTCAACCTACCTATGCTCATTAAATTGATTTCTATTCGCCAGTGCCCTGATATTTCATTAACAGAAGCTTTAAGAATAGCACAAGAAGCAGGACGTAAATATATTAATGTGCCAATATGATTATATAGCGGATAATTAACACTCATGCTTTCCAAGTCCCCTCTTCCCTCTATACTAAGTCGTCATTTCAATATTTCTAATAAGCGTGGGTTGCATGCGCGCGCTTCTGCAAAATTTGTCCAAATTGTTGACAATTTTGACGCCATTGTTGAAGTTGAAAAAGATGGAAAAATCGTTGGTGGATCATCAATCATGGGGCTTATGATGTTAGCGGCTTCACCTGGGTGCAATCTTACTATTCGCGTTTCAGGACCAGAAGCAACTGACGCACTCGATGCTCTTGAAAAACTCATTAATAATAAATTTGGAGAGGAGAACTAAAGTTTCTTACTTTCAAAAAGCTATGATTACTCTTAAAATAAGGAAGAATTTCTTGCCATTATTATTTTGACTGGCTATTTTTCGGAGCAACATGCTAGTATCATTATCATATCTTCCAGCTCATGCTAGTGTAATAACCCCTTGAATTTAGACGATCCATAAGAAGTCTTTTAGTCATTTTTTAAACAGTTTTTACCCACGATATAGCCATACTTACAACGTATAAGCGAATAGTTTTTGATTCAATATAAACAGACTTGAAACGAAACAAACTTACAATATTCGCAGCTAAAACTCAATATAAAAACAATAAATTACCATTATAAATCAATGATTTGCTATTAAACTTATCAATTCTCATATCTATTATGGATTGGCATTCTAGTTATTAGTTAAATGTAAGTGCTCATAGAAATTGTATCATGCATAATATTTGTGTTTGCTTTTATTACCAGCTGTGTGCAACAAATTTGAATATTTTCTGCTGTGTGTTGTTGTTATCGCACTGAACATATGTGAATAATATTTACAAAAAAGAGAAAAATTTATCCCTTGATTATATATGTTCGCCTTTAAGCTCATTTAGAAAAAGTAAAAAGACCTCACAATGAGAAATTCATCAACTTTCTTCATCTTAAACTGTATTTATGATGTTTATAGATAAAATTATAATCAACCTTTTCTGCATATTCTTGTGAAGTAACACCTAAAAATACAACTTTTAGTGCATCATAACTATTTTTTTAAGATTCATAAGCTTTGTGAATTCAATTCATCATTATAGAGCAAAATATTTTTTAGATATTATTTTTCTGCATGATTGCCTTACCTGTAATGGTACACTGCATTTTCAACTCGTTCACCATTATGTTTGCGTTAGCATCTTTTCACTCTAAGGAGATATCATGTATCGTTTGTTTAGTGCTCTTCAAACTCCTCAACAAATAACAGAAGCGCTCACATCGCTACAAAATGGTTTACCAAATGCACAATGGATTAATCCGAAAAATTTTCATGTCACTTTATCTTTTTTTGGTGAAGTTGAAAGCGCTGTAGCTGATAAACTTATATGTGCCTTTGATACGATAAAACTCCCTCCTTTTGTATTACGAACAAAAGGTTTTGAAGTTTTTAGTTCAAAAAATATTCCATATTCTCTTGTTGTCCGCATTGAACCTTGTGAAAGCCTCAATCTTTTACACGAAAAAATGCAATATATTCGAAACAGCTTAGGGTTACCCCCTGATAAAAAACAATTTATTCCGCATATTACTCTTGCACGACTGCTTAATATTAAGCCTGATGATCTTTCTTCTTATCTCTTTTCTCGAGGTAATTTTTTATTTCCTCCTTTTGAGATTGATCATTTTGTTTTATTATTATCGCCATCTCCCTTAAGTTATGCCTCATATATTGTAAAAGGGAACTGGAAACTTCAAAGATAAAAGGGTGCCGTAACAACCCTTTATAATTCCCTTTAGTCAAATAGCTCATAAAATTGAGTTGTTGTGATGTTATATTTTTGCGTTCGTATCGCTATTGTATATTTCAAGCAGAATCAGACGCGACAGAAGATTCTTTCATTCCCCCTTTGGCGACACCAACTATAGCGGGACGCAAAACACGTTCACCGATAATATAACCCGCCTGAACAACTTGCTGAACGGTATTATCTGGTACCTCGGAATTAGGGATTTCAAACATTGCTTGATGAAAATGAGGATCAAATTTTTGCCCTTCTGGGTAAATTTTTTGCACTCCATGGCGCTCTAGAGCTGCCATCATTGCACGCTCCGTCATTTCCACACCCTCAGCTAATGTTTTCAAGCCAGAATCATTCTCTTTTTCCTCTTCTGGAATAGCTTCCAAAGCACGATTAAGATTATCAGAAACAGATAACATATCCCGTGCAAAATTAGCGATTGAATAGGTCTTCGCATCCGCCACATCACGCGCAGTACGACGTCGAAGATTTTCCATATCTGCAGCAAGACGTAAAAGTTGATCTTTTAATTCTTTATTTTCAGCCTGCAAAGCAGTTAAAGGATCAATAGACTCATTGCCTTCTTCTTCAACTTCTGCACGTGCCTCTGCTTCACGTGTTTTTAAAAATTCATCAGCAGCCTGTTTAAGCGCATCACGATCAGCTGGATTTTTCAAATCGCAATTTTCAAATGAAGCGTCAGTAAATTTGTTTTTTTCATCAGACATAAAAATTCTATTCCTTCATAAGATTTGTTATTCTCGATATTGAAATTTTAGATACAAAAATCAAGGGGGCTTTACGTATTTTAATAGAATGCATATCTATAGGATAAATATCTACCTTATCATTTTAACGCAAGAGTTGTGACACAAGTTGAGCGGTGTAATCAACCATGGGAACAATTCTCGCATAATTAAGGCGTGTAGGACCAATAACTCCTAAAGCACCAATGACTCTTTGCTTTGAATCACGATAAGGCGCAACCACTAAAGAAGAACCAGAAAGTGAAAATAACTTATTTTCCGAACCAATAAAAATACGAACTCCAGACCCTTCATCTGCTAAATCAAGTAACTGCGCCATACTTTCACGTGTTTCTAAATCATCAAACAAGTGTCGTAGACGCTCTAAATCCTCTTCTACCTTCACATCTTCAAGTAAATTACTTCGCCCACGTACAATAAGGTGTATTTTATGATCAGCATCTTCTCCACCCCAAAGAGCTAATCCTGTTTCAACAAGATGATGAGACAAATGATCGAGTGCAGCGCGTGTTTCTGAGCATAAACGTGCAATTTCTTCTTTAGCTTCACTCAACGTACGCCCCTGAATATGGGCATTGAGAAAATTCGTTGCCTCTGTCAATTGTGCATGGGTAACCCCTTCTGGTAAATGAATAATACGGTTTTCAACCTCACCTTGTTGAGTCACTAAGACAGCAAGAGCATGTTCTCCATCAAGGCGTACAAATTCAATATGCTTCAATGTTCCTTCGTGTTTTGCTGCTAAAACAAGCCCTGCCCCACGTGAAAGATCTGAAAGAACTCGGCTTGCCTGAATGAAAAAATGTTCTACTGACTGCGCATGGCCAGCTTCCTTGACTTGTATTGCAATATTTTCGCGTTCTTCATTTGGCAATTCACCGGCTTCCATAAATGCATCAACAAAAAATCGTAAGCCTGATTGTGTAGGCATACGCCCAGCAGATACATGAGGAGCATAAATCAAACCGAGATGTTCGAGATCACTCATGACATTACGAATTGTCGCAGGTGATAATGTCTGTTGCAAAAGCCGTGAAAGATTTCGTGAACCCACAGGTTCACCATCATTAAGATAAGCCTCAACAATATGGCGAAAAATATCACGTGAACGTTTATCAAGATATTTTAGTGCATCGTCAATAGGTCTATACTTCATTATAATTATTTCACTACTTTAAAAATACTCTCTTCTTATATAAGTTCTGCCAAGGTACGGTCAAATAATCTAAAGCAGTGCGAAAGCATATTATGTATTTATCATAAAAAATGCTATCATCAAAGACAAAGAACCACGTATATATCTTTTCAATTATTTTCCTTACAAAATATGAAAGGTTTCATTTAAGTGAAATATCAATCAATATCCAAAAAAATTGCAAAGATTGTATTACATAAAATCTGGCAAAACCCGTATTGAATGTTTAAGCTGGTTTTTTAGTATAGACCCCCTTTCATTTCTGGAGAAATGTATATGAGAAGCATAACAGACAAAAAACTCGTCATTGCTACACATAACACCGGTAAATTGCATGAAATTACCACTTTGGTCTCTCCTTTCGGTTTAACAATCCAATCAGCAAAAGAGCTCGGATTGCCAGAACCACAAGAAACAGGAATAACATTTGAAGAAAATGCCTACATAAAAGCTTTTTCAGCAGCAAAAAATACAGGAATTCCTGCTCTTTCTGATGATTCAGGCTTGGAAGTAGATGCGTTGAATGGAGCGCCAGGCGTTTATACAGCTGATTGGGCAGTTCAACCCGATGGAACACGTGACTTTCCAAAAGCAATGCAAAAAATAGAAGATGAACTCCAAAAAATTGGAGCTCATGAAAAAAGCCAACGAAAATGCCGTTTTATATCAGTCATCTGTATTGCATGGCCCGATGCTCATGCAGATTATTTCCACGGCAGCGTTGAAGGTATATTCGTTTGGCCTCCACGTGGAAACAAAGGTTTTGGTTTTGATCCAATTTTTTTACCAGATGGATATGTCAACACCTTTGGCGAAATGTCGACAGAGCAAAAACATGGATGGAAACTCAATGATAAAACACCTCTTTCACATCGTGCACGTGCTTTCAAACTTTTAGCAGAAAACCTTTTGACACTGTCATGAATGAACCTTTTGGTATTTACATTCATTGGCCCTTTTGCGCTGCAAAATGTCCTTATTGTGATTTTAACTCACATGTTCGTGTCCATGGCGTTGATCAACCACGTTTTGTAACCGCCTTTAAACGCGAAATAGAAACACAGTATCATAAAATAGGTCCACGCCATATTACGAGTATTTTTATTGGTGGAGGAACACCTTCTCTTATGACACCTCAGACTGTTGATGCCTTGTTGCAAACACTTGCAAAAAAGTGGACAGTTGATAATAAAGTTGAAATTACGCTGGAAGCAAACCCATCAAGTGTGGAAGCAGAACGCTTTCGTGGATATCGTGCAGCAGGCGTTAACCGTTTGTCCCTCGGTGTACAAGCACTCAATGATAAAGCACTGCGACAACTTGGCCGTCTCCACGATGTAAAACAAGCTCTTCACGCTATTGCTTTAGCGCGGGAGATTTTTCCCCGTTTATCTTTTGACTTAATCTATGCCCGTCCCGAACAAACACTCGAACAATGGAAATACGAACTTTTTCAAGCAATTGAATTGGCTGCAGACCACCTTTCTCTTTACCAACTGACTATCGAAGAAGGAACAGCTTTTAAACGGCTTTATGCCGCAGGAAGGCTTATCCTTCCCACTTCAGAACTCGCAGCAGACATGTATCATCTTACTCAAGAAATAACTGCACAGCATGGACTTCCCGCTTATGAAATCTCAAATCATGCAATTCCTGGTGCTGAATCAGCACACAATCTTCTCTATTGGCGTTATCATGAATATGCGGGTTTTGGTCCAGGAGCCCACGGTCGCTTTATTGAGCACTCACCGAATCATTCCTCTGTTTCTTCAAAATCATCCTCTTCTCCGATCGAACACCGTGAACGTTATGTCACAATAAATGAAAAATATCCCGAACATTGGCTCGAATTGGTAGAAACTATAGGACATGGCTGTGTTGAAACAGAACAATTAACCACTAAGCAACAAGCAAATGAAATGCTCCTCATGGGCTTGCGTCTTTGCGAAGGTTTAGATCTTTCGCGTTATGAAATCTTAAACCCCAAAAGATTACCAATAGAAAAACTTATTAACTTACAAAAACAAGGACTCTTGAAAATGTCAGGAAACCAGCGCTTAAAAGCAACAAGCAAAGGACGAATTCTGCTTGATCACATCATCAGCCAATTGGCAAACTAAAATCTCTATGATTCTTATCTACCACCATATCAATTGTAATGTAATCTTTACGGTTTTTAATTTGCCGTAAAGGTGTTTTTGCAAAAATAATCACTTCCTCTTGAAAAAACATCTCTCAAAAAATTTATTTTTATACAGAAACTTTAGAATATAATATCCTGTCCATTATACACTACCCTTGGCATTTGTTGAGATACAAGCTGTACATCGCCATTATATCATCCTCTATTCTAAACAACTCATGATCTCATACAACAATCAAGGTATTACTATATTTAACAAGAAAATATTTTCAACATAGCAAAAACAACATTTTCATCGCCTTAATTTAGTCTTTTAAGACAAAAAACTGAAATAATTCTCTTTCAACTTATATTAAAAACGTTTTATTTCAATTTTAAAAAACGTAAAAAAATACTATAACTTACTGAACTTAATAATTTCGCAAATCTATATTACTGTAACTTCCTTAAAATTTTTAAGATTTTTGTATTCCCTCTAATAGAGATAGAATCTTTAGCTAATGAGCTGGTGACACCATTTTTAAAGGATTATCAAGCGTTATTATTTGTATGTGAGAAGGAGAGAATTTTGCTTCTTGGGACAAGAAAAGCCTCCCTTAGAAGCAACCAAATATGAAAGCTAGCTCCACAATTAACTGCTTCTATTGTTATACTTCATAAATAATTTTCATCTACTTGGTTCACTCTCGTAATATTAATATTCGTAGACAACCCTAAAGAAATAGCATAGTGACAAAATACAAATGTAGACTCGATATCATTTTATTGAGGCATAATCGTAAGAGTGTAACCCCTAAATTCTTTAATTCCCAGATATCCGACCGATTAATATTATGTGGATGTGCAATAAGAAAAAGCTTAGCATCCGGCACAACGCACATACACATAATAGCTGAACCATAATCATTAGAGGCACAACGCCATTCAACCCACATTGTCCACGGGGTTAAACGAACCCTTCCGATAATCAATCTCAATATATTCTACTCGATATTCTACTCGAGCATCTGTCAGATTTTTAATATGCTCAATGATGTATAACGTACTCGAGGAAAAAATGAATTTGATTCTGATATCCGCTATCGAGCAAAGTAACATCAATATTTTTAAGCATAACTTCCCCCCTAATCTGATTATTTAACTTGATTTTTTTCCAAGATCATAAAATAATTTGCTTTTCGAATATAAATTATAAAACCCACGATACAGCATGTCGCCAATAAAATAGCGACACCCCATGGGTTGTGTCCGGATATTTTCCCGATAACTGCAGAACTTAGCGCAGCACTTCCTAATTGCAAAGCTCCCATAACACCAGATACTGCTCCAGCAGCTTGTGGATGTGAAGAAATAGCCAATGCTGTTCCTAATGGTAATAAAAAACCATTGCCAAAAGTAAGAAGAGAAATAGCACTTAAACTCGTTACAAGCGGCCACGGACTTACATAAATTTGTAGAGCAAACAATATTCCCCCCATAACAAAAATAACATATCCACGCCGAATAGTACGTTCCATAGATTCTCGTTTAAGAAATCTTCGCGCTACTAGGTTACCTAGAACATAAGTTAAAGAAACACCAATGTAACTATAACCAATATAGAAAGTTGATATGCCCAAAGCTGTGAGAAAAAAAGGTGACTCTACAATGTAAGCAAAATAAGTTGCATATGCAAAACAGGGAATCAGAGCATAAAAGATAAACTGTTTGTTTCTAAAAACACCTAAACTGCTCTTCATGATTCCTACAGGAGTAAAAGATTGACGTTTTATGGGAGGAAGAGTTTCCGTTAATACAAAATAACAGAGAAAAATAGTGAAAAGTATAAAAAGGCTTAGAAAAATAAAAGTGGCTTGCCAATTAAAAGCTTGTAATAAGATCCCCCCAATGAATGGAGCGATTGCTGGTGATGTACCAACAAAGGGAAAAATAACCAAATAAAGCTTTCCTGCAGCCTTTTTATCCATCAAATCGTTGATAATAGCACGACTTAAAACAATACCCGAACAGGCTCCAAGACCTTGTAAAAAGCGTAGTGCAAAAAAAGCTTGAAGATTGACTGTGTAAATTATACCCACTGTAGTACAAAGCCATAAAAACAAGCCAAATAGAAGCGTTTTTTTACGTCCAAAATTGTCACTGAGCGGCCCATAAACGAGTTGTCCAATAGCTAATGCCAATAAAAAAATTGCCACTGCATTTTGAATCTGGGATTCCGTCACTTGATAGTATTGGCGCATCTCTCCAAGCGCCGGTAGAAAAATATCAGTAGAAATCAAACCTCCCACTGATAAACAAACAATAAGTAGCGTAAATAATAGCGTAGGCTTATAACACATAAAAAAAACCTTTCATAGAATTTCGTTTTTTATAATTACAAACCCTTACTATTTTAAAAACATAATTCCTTTATATTTTGTCTTTACCTACAAATATCAGTATTTCTATTATTTAATGATAATGTAACGCTTCAATCTCCTCAAAATTATTTAAGCAAGAATTTTAAAATTCATATTCTAAGCTATATATGATTTTTAAATATACTATATAAATCTGTATGCATTTCCGTACATTCAAATCATAATTGATTGCCGCTAATTTTTTAAGTTAAAAGCCAATTTGGCTCAATATGTAGCTTCCTACAGCCCCGCCAATTTGATTCAAGTGGGTGACACGTAAAGGCAATGGCTTTCTTTGCTCTAATAAACATTTTAATGTGATTTGTTATTTTAAATGATGTCGTGTTATCATCTTTTTAGTTTATTCATATAGCTATTAACACAGTTTTAGTTATACCTTCTCGACTTATTTCATAATGTGCTAAAATGTCCAATTGGCTTCCATTACAAATTGGTTCATCTGGTATTCCTAATGATATAAATCTACATGCAATACCGTATTCCATAAGTAATCTTGCAATCGCTTCTCCCAGCCCTCCATTTATGCTGTGTTCTTCACAAACAATGACAGATCGGTGGGATTTGCAAAATTCTAATATAGATGCGCTATCTAAAGGGCGGATTGTTGGTACACTGACAACTGTTGGTATAATTTTATATTTTTGAAGTTCTTCAGCTGCATCAAGACAAATCTGAACGGTTTCCCCAGTTGCAAGCAAGAGAATATCTTTTCCCTTTTTTATAACAGAAGCTTTGCTGATATCGATTTTTGCAGCGTTACTATGAATATTTGTAATAGCACGCTTTCCTAAACGTATATAAGCAGGCATAGGACTGCTTAACGTCGAGAGAATTGCAGCCTCCGTTTCTTTATTATCCGCAGGAGCAATAATGCGTATGTTAGGAATGGCACGAAGCGAAGCAAAATCAGAAATGGCATGATGAGTAGCCCAAGTGGCCCATAACTAATCCCAGCACTAATACCAATTAACCGAACAGGATTTTCACAAATAAGCAACATCTACCTTTATTTGTTCAAGTGCACGCGTTGTCAAAAAGCAAGCCTGCGAAACAACAAAGGGCTTTTTTCCACATGAAGCAAGACCAGCAGCAACACCTACCAAATTTTGTTCAGCAATTCCAACTTCTACAATACACTCTGGATAGCGCTTTGCGAATTGGTCAATCTTCCCAGATATTCGTGAATCAGCCGTTAAAACAACGATATCCCTATCAAATTGCGCTATTTTTATAAGGGTCTTATTGACAATTTCGAGGTTGGAAAATTTCACAGCAGTTTGTGTCTGTTGATGAGGATTATCCATATTCATGCTCCCATTAATTGAATTTTTGTCTCAATTTCATTGACAGCAAGATTATATTCTTCATCTGTTGGAACTTTATGGTGCCAAGTTATGTCATTTTCCATGTAGGAAATTCCACTCCCTTTTATTGTGTTCATAATGATTGCTGTTGGTTTGTCTTTATGGAATGGAGATGATGTTAAAGATGTTTTCAGTTGCGTTATATCGTGATCATCGATTTCTACAACATGCCAGCCAAAACTTGTAAATTTATCTGCTAAAGGCTCTGTTCTCATTAAAACATCTGTTGTACCTGTAATTTGTAGTCGATTTCTATCGACTACTGCTATGAGATTGCTGAGTTTATAATGTGCTGAAAAAAGTGCAGCCTCCCAAACAGAGCCCTCCGCCATTTCGCCATCGCCAAGAAGTACAAAAACACGATAGGATTGAGAATTCATCCGTCCAGAAAGAGCCATTCCTGCACCAAGAGACAAACCATGTCCAAGAGAACCTGTACTTTGTTCTATACCAGGAACTTTTTTGGTGACATGACCAATAAAATTTGATCCAAAACTCAAATAAGTATCAAGAAGTTGAGGATCAAAATATTCCATTTCTGATAATACAATATAC
The DNA here is from genome assembly GCF_040545385.1 of Bartonella japonica. Lineage (NCBI taxonomy): Bacteria > Pseudomonadati > Pseudomonadota > Alphaproteobacteria > Hyphomicrobiales > Bartonellaceae > Bartonella > Bartonella japonica. The sequence goes on along the minus strand of NZ_JBEPLT010000001.1, from coordinate 265,078 downwards.
AACGCTTCAACCGCATGTCCTTTACTTTGAACATATCGATCACGATTAGGATCATAAACACATGTTGGATTTATTTTGAGGATATATCTGTATAAGATATAAATAAAATCAATACAGGAAAGACTCCCAGCTGTATGACCGGATTTTGCTTTTCTAATGAGATCAAGTATTCTAAGGCGTAGACGGAGAGCATAAATCGCATCATCAATATCTGTTTTGTTGCTCGCATAAGCCACTTCTTATCCCCCCCTTAGCAGATTCACGACCATAATAAATTTCTAATTCTCTATATTAGAATTATTAATGTATATTAATATTTATTAAAATGAAATAATCAATAACATCACCGTTAACCAATAACCACAGCAGCTTGTTTTGTTCCCTCATTTGGCTCCAAAATCATGATTAAAATTTAGATTGAGGCATTTTCAAAAATTGACTAACTTGTTTTTGTATTAGGTTCTTTTCTTTAAGAATTGGACTCATTTTGCTAGAAAACTGCCCTTTAATAGGCATTTCTCTAAAATCTGCAAAACTAAGACCTATATCAATATTAGAACTGCCGCGAAAAACATTTATCATTTTAACTCTTTCTCATTATTCTGCTAATTATTGGAAAAGCATAAGATCATTATCAGGAGGAGCTAAGCGTAATAGAAGCGTATCATATCCCCAACGGGCAGCGACACTTAGAAAAAATATGATGATAGAACCAATGACTATTGCTGTTTCACTCTCTTCAGGTGGTATTAGTGGTGTGCTACCTAACATATATCCCACAAAAATTAATAATAAAAATATGAAAGACGCTATTGTCATAAACTTTGTTAACAGAATAACTGGTTTACGAATAAACAAAAGAAAAAGGAATATTTTCAATATTTTTGCTAATATTCTACCAACTATGGAAAACACTTTACGTATTATAGCTATCAGAATTGGTCGTTTGGAAACTGGATTTTTCTCTTCTTTTATATTTAGTTTGCTCGTCGATAGAGTGTCCATTACCCCTTCCATATTTGTATCTATAGAATGCTTTAAACTATATGATACGTTTTTATTTTTAAAAGAAGGCGTCCCCGCGTCTGTTATTTATGCTACTGTAGCAACCTTGTAGACAATATTATCACTTTCATAAACATCACTATTTATTCCCCCCCCCCCCATACTTCATCTTATGATTTTTGCATTATCATAAACTTTTGCGTTCATACCAACAATATCATTACCATAAATCTCACCAGAAATTTTTGCAAAACCATTCATCCTTGCATTACCATAAACTTTTCCTCTTGGTTTAATACAGGAAGAGTCGCAAATTTTGGCATCTTCGAAAACATGAGTATCATCACTAACTTGTGTGGTTTCATTTATAAATTTATACTTTTTGAGATACTATTCATAACGAACTCCTCTAGGTTTAAAATTTCGAATTAACATCCTATTAAAGATGTCTAGTGCTCAAAAACCAGTCTAAAATCTATTGTTACGCTTTTCCTGTGAAGAATATGATATGATATAATTACATCCGATAAAATCACTATATATGCTTTTTGTAGTATAAAAAATAATCAGTTTTAAAATCTTTGGAAAGATTGTTTGATAATTTGTCCGTTTTAAGTTTGTGTTGTGATCACTTGAGTATTTATATCATAATATTTCTTATTAACTTTTCTGTTTAGTCTCACCTATAAACTCTACCTTTTAATCATGATTTTGAAGCCGCGTGATGAGACAAAATAAACCACTATGATTTATTGGGATCTAGGACACCATCATACACTCTGTAAGGATTTCTTTGACCCTAAAACCTAAAGCTTTTTAACTTTCTCAATAAACGCAGATCTGATCTCATGACTTTAGTGAACAAACAGAGAGTTTGAGAGACGGTAGCCTCTCATTAAAAAACAAAGTTTGTAAGTAAAAAATTACTTTTATACCAATTTCCTGAAATTACTTTATTATTTAAAAAGCATTTTTGGTCGTATACGCAACGATCAATAGGAAAATAAAGCCTTAAGTTTGATAGTAAAATTAGCCTCTACGTGGTCGCATCGCTAATATACTAGATGTTTATATCTCTTTTTTTATACTGAGGATTTCTAAAAAAGGGATATTTTATATCCTTGTGATAAAGGAATTTCCATTAACGAAGAACCCTTCCTTTTAAAAAATTTTAGAGAACTCAACGCTAAAAAACAGAAAGCAACTTTATAGTTGATTTTCGAATAAAATAAAAACTTTTTAAATTATAGTGCATAACATTATATTCTCTATTAAAAAATATCATTATACAACCTTAAGTATTTGATAAATAAGATTTTAATTACAAAATAATTTAAATATTTATTACATATTTTGTACGTAAACAATAAATAATTATTATTTATTTTGTATGTAATTATTATTTATGTAATTCTTAATAAGACGATCAAGAAAATCACCACCATCTTCATTAAGATCATCAGCTAAAGACCAAAAATTATCTCTTACTGTCGGTTCAAGTGCGAGCGTTAATCGTGCGGTTTTTAAACTACGCCGCCTACGTCCACTCCCACTAGCACATTTTTTTTCTATGCTATGACGCGTCGTAAAACCATTTTTTTGACCTATCTCGTCTAACTCTTGTTCATTTACTTTTTGTGCCTTTGTAAATGGTTGTAAATTTTCAAAATTTGGCAATGAAATTTCAGCCCTCTTTGTCATGCTACTTTACCCTTTAATAAATTCTCATTATCCAATATTTTCACAACAGCATTAGCGAAAACCATTGCATTTTCTTGTGCTGCTTGAGGATTATTTACATCCGTAGGCGATAAATCAAAGAGAGAACCTCCTATTTGAAAAAGAGCACTATAAGCTGCTCTTTCAGTTAAAGAAGCGGATAAAATAGGAATATTAGATTTTTCTAATATCTTTTCTATATGCTGTGCTTCACGACTATTTAAGGTATTTGTCATTGAAAATACAATGCGAAAAGGTATTTTTCTTCTAAAAAATTGACTCTGTTGTGTTATCAAAGTGATAATTTTTCCTACTTGATCTCCGTCAAGTTGTTTTTTTCTCATAGGAACCAAAACTAAATCTGATCTCCCTATAGCAAAAGAAGCCGCGAGATTAGCAGAACCTTCAAGATCAACGATAACAAATGGAAACCGTTCTACAGCATCATCAATGCAAGAAACAATATTCTGTTCTGTAATATTTCCAGAAACTTCTATATTTTTCAGCACTGTATCTACAGATCTTTTCATCCATGTCACAAGTGGTTGATTTGGATCCGCGTCAATTAATTTTACTTTAGATCCAGCTTTAGCAAAAACGTTAGCTAATACTAATGCCATTGTTGATTTTCCAACACCACCTTTTGTTGAACACATAGTAATGACAGGCATTAAAATAATCCTTATGCATTGAATAAACATTAAATAAATAATATGTACTTATTACCTATTTATTAATTATTGAAACTTATTGCTACCCCAAAAGATGAAGTTTTCCACCATAATAAACAAAACTTAAATACGTAATAAATATTTATTACGTATTTTATATGTAATTATTGACAATTAAGTATATAGTCCAGCATGTAAAAAATATGCTCCAACTTACAAATAACCATCAACGTGACATATTTCTCCTTAATTTTCTTATGCTTACGCTTAATGTAATTAATTTTTACATTACTGTTACATACACTCGATAGCTCTATATTGATAACTAAGAGGATTTTTCTACGCCTTCATTAGCTGTTACAGCAAAAAAACAAATTACGCTGAAGCAGAATTTACTACAGCACCTTGGTGTTAAACTAAGTGAAAAGATTAACCGTGATAAATTATCGGTGGTGAACTTCATATGGCATCACAGCCTACAAGTACAATTAAGAGCTTTATTGGGCAATCTTCTGGAAAACTAAAAAACCACTAACTATTGAAGAAATGAACGAAATTACCGCTTTTAGTTGAGCAGGAAAAAATAAAGATTTATGTAGATACAAATGTTCTAGACCGCACTGTTTTACAAGATAATAAAAAGCAAGATGAAGCAGAAAATAAGATTTTAAGAGAAGCTCTCTCATAGCTATTTTTTTTTACCTTCTCTATGCGAACTTATTTGAATACTTCTCCGAGGTGCAAAATGATCAAAAGAAGATGTAGCTGGGATGTTACGTGATCCGCTAGCAATCAGTAACATAGTAATGAATCGACCAACTGTTGAAGCAAGACTTGCTATTCTCGGAGCTAGTGGAAATTTTACTGATGGAATTATATCTTATAAGGGTAATTGGCTAGACTGTAAAAACCTTTGTTTCATTCGGTAAATTGGCAATATAATATTTATATCATACTTCATGATATGATATCTCATCTAGTGAGAAATGAAATACCTGTTATACTCATAAGACACACCGCAAACGGAAGCGTCACGAATTCTTGTTGAAATATTCTCTATATAGGATACCATGTCAGAAAACCGCTACTGAATCACGGAGAATTTGTGAGTAATATCCCTACTTATCCTGTTACTCCAAACCTACTGTTGATATACGTATCAAACGTAGAGCGTTCTACCACTTTTTACAAATTCATCTTCAAGAAAGAGCCTGTATTCATCTCACCACGCTATGTTGCATTTGCTTCTTCAGGTGATGCACTTTTTGCACTCTGGTCTGGGGGCGATGTGCCTGAGGAAAATGTGCCTCGTTTTTCAGAAATCGGCATTATGTTGCCTACTGGAGAAGACGTAGATAAACTCTATGCGGAATGGCAAGAGCAAACCACCGTTGAGATAAATGTCTTAAAGAAACCGTATACTGATGTATTTGGACGTACCTTCCTCATCAAAGATCCCGATGGACATATTATTCGTGTTTGTCCACTGGATTAAAAAGCCTTAGGCCTGATCTTTAATAGCCTGAATTATAATAAGTGTCCGTTTCCAAAACCTATAAGCTATACACGCTAGAGGTTTATTTACGATGCGTGGTTATTCGTTTGGAGCAACCCATTTAGCCCACTATTCTAGCAGAGAAGCTGGGCGTGGTGCTCTTGCCGCTAGTCGTTCTGATATTGGAGGTCTAAAAAGTTTAGCATCAAAATTGAGAGGAGAATAATTTCAAAATACGGAGTTTTTAAAGGATTTCATCAATTTTTGTTTAAGTTCCTGATACAGAGCAACAAGAATACGTAAATCAATACCGCAAACCGTTATAATTCCATGACTACGGCTTCGCGCTAAATAGCGTTTAAAGTTGCCATAATCCCGCATAACAATGAAACCACCATATTATTATATTTGCCAGCCCCCCACAATATTGCTACACCCCTTGCATTGAGACAGTTCATTATAAGTATTTTACTCATTGTCTTGTACAGTTTTTATCCATACAGCAATCCCACTTTTGCTGCGCAAAGGGATGATTTTGATTGATTCAAGATAAACAAATCTGGAATGAGAGAAGCTTACAATTTTCAGGACTCTCATTTAACATGCAAAACAATAAATTATCTTTATAAATCAGTATATTGCTTATTATAGCTGGTAGCGTTATTCTCTTTGCTAACTTCCAATTTTGCTAATAGCTTTTACATCGCAATGGTTCATAAGAACTATTCTTAGTATTTTCCCAAGTAATTTTTATAACGATCCTATTTTCAACGTATAAAGAAATGATTCTGATTATTCTATTATGAAAAAGACTTAAAACTAAGAGAAAATATTCACGATTCTCATGCAGCACACAAAAAGATAGATTATCTCTTATAAATCAATATCTCGCCTTCTTACCCAAAAAAATCAACAATAAAACGTTCATAAATAACAGTAAGAGTTTCCATTGCTTCAAGGGACACACATTCATCAACCGTATGCATGGTTTGCCCTAGTAAACCAAATTCAACTACAGGACAATAATCTTTAATAAATCGTGCATCCGAAGTTCCTCCCGAAGTTGAACATTCTGGTCTATTTCCTGTCACAGTTTTAATGGTATTTGATAACATGTTAACGAGTTTATCGTTTTTCGTCAAAAAAACATCTCCCAAACTTGGAATCCATTCTAGCTGATAATAGGGAAATTGATCACACTTATTTTTTGGTTGCACCAAAGCAAGACGCTTTTCAATTTCTGACATGAGTGTTTCTTTTGTCCAAAGATCGTTATAGCGTATATTAAAACGAATGATCGTCTGCTCTGGAATAACGTTCACAGCAGAATTCCCCGTATCAATAGTTGTTAATTCTAAATTACTTGGTTGAAAATTTTCTGTGCCTTGATCTAAAGTAGTTTGTGTCAACGCCTGAATAAGTTTACTGACTAAAGGTAATGGATTAGCTGCACGCTCGGGAAAAGCAACATGCCCTTGACAACCTTGAACTGTGATAATACCAGAAAGCGATCCTCGACGACCAATTTTGATTACATCACCAACATATTTTACACTTGTTGGTTCTCCCACAAGAGCTGCAGTCCATTTTTCGCCTTTTTGTTCTGCCCATTTGAGAAGCTTAACCGTACCATTAAGAGCGGGACCTTCTTCGTCACCGGTAATCAGAAGACTTACTGTTCCTTTAATAGGTTGTTTTTCAAGAATCCGAGCAAGTGCTGCAACAAAACAAGCTATCCCGCCCTTCATATCAACAGCCCCTCGCCCATATAATTTTCCCTGATCTATTACGGCTTCAAAAGGAGGATAAGTCCAGCTTTCCAGTGCTCCTGGTGGCACAACATCCGTATGACCTGCAAACATAAGATGCGGACCTTCTCTCCCCATCTTGGCATAAAGATTTTCAACATCTTCTGTATTTTTATCTGAAAAAACAGGACGCTCAACGTGGAATCCTATCTTTGTTAGAAATTGTTCCAAAATTGATAAGACACCCGCCTCATGAGGTGTAACAGAAGGACAACGGATAAGCGCCTGTAAGAGTTGGACAGGATCTGTAAAGACAGGCATAAGCACTCTTCCAATCTGAATTTAATAATTATTGAAGATTATTAAGCTGAATTACAAAAAAGATAAAGAAAAAACATTGAAGACACTCAGCAAATCAAGCAGGGGAAGACAATATTGCTGAGGCTTCAATGAGTTCCTCATCACATGATGAAGCACATACATTAATGGGGTGCTTTATAAAAAGTTCCGAAAAATATTATTTTTTCGCGCGTTTTTTATGTTTCTAGCTTATATGAATTAAAATTGATCATTTGCAGCATATGACCATTTTTCTTCAGCCAAGCGCGATAAGTTTGACTTTCAGGACAAAGCTTTTCACAAAGAGCCCAAAATTTTGGGCCATGATTCATTTCGATAAGGTGAGCTACTTCATGCGCAACAACATATTCAACAATCTCTTTTGGCGCCATAACAAGGCGCCAAGAAAAAGAGAGACATCCTCTTATTGAACAGGAACCCCAACGACTTTTTGTATCTTTATAAGAAATCGATTTTACTTTACGCTCTACTTTATCTGCATAATATCCCACCAATGGCGTTATAATGAGTGCAGCCTGTTTTTTTAAAACATCAGCAACACGTCTTGGCAAATATTCTAATGAACCATAAACGATAATTTGAGGCCCTTGTTCTCCATTCCCTGTCGTAATTTCTGTTATTCCACGCCCTGCTTTATGCCTTATAGTATGCATAACACCTAATATAGGAATTTTTGTACCATCTTTGAGATCAGAACTTTCACAAAAATTTTGTACACAAGCAAAACGTGCCTCAATCCAAGATCGGTGCTTCTCAACAAAATTTTGAACCGAACAAAGACTGATCGCTGGCGGTGTTGTCACGCATATTTCTTGATACCTCGCATCAATCCGTAATGTTAGACGGCGCGCGCACCTATGTTCCCGTATTCGCAGAGGAACAGTACGATTAGAAATAACAAAAAGCTGATCATAAATGGTCATACATTATGTCTTTATCATTAATAAATTTGACCTTTATTCTGCATTAATTCTGTCAATTAATGACTTCAATGCTGTTCCGAGGCACTCCAAATCTTGCGGCCGTGAAAATCTATGGTCTGCATCACGAACAAGCGTCAACGTTACATCATGTAACGGCAAATGGTTAAGTAAAGTCAATGTATGCTTATAGGGTATCTCCACATCTTCCATTCCTTGTAGAATATGGATTGGGCACCCAACATCAATGCATCCCTTCATAACGCAGTTGTCTCTGCCATCTTCAATAAATGCTTTTGTAAAAGGAACCGGCTCCGTATAACTAATAGAAGATCGTTCAATATGCTCCGTGTCTTCTAAAATTTTCCACGCCTTCACACCTAACCCTGATTCTATCAATGTTTTTGTAAAATCAGCAGCAGGTGCAATCAAAATCATGCCAGCAAGCTTCTTATTTTTCTGCGCTAGCAACATAGCAAGCCTTAAGGCAATCCACCCCCCCATAGAGGTACCAATCAAAATTTGTGGCCCCTCACAATAGCTCTCAAAAACCGCTAAACTTTCCTGAATCCAACGTGAAATCGTTCCTTGAAAAAAATCACCCCCCGATTCTCCATTACCAGAATAATCAAAACGTAAGCAGGACAAATCATTCTTCTGAGCGAACTTATCAACAAATATCGCTTTATCCCCTAACATATCAGATAGATAACCAGGAAGCCAAACTAAACCAGGAGAACAACGCCCTTTGCGATGGCGGACTGCAAGAGCAGTGTTTTCAAACGAAAAAAACTGACAAGGAATATTTTGATCCATTATATTTTTCCTTCATAAAACATCCTTACTATAAAAGGAAAATTCTATCTTTCAAATTAAACTTAAAAGTTATAAATTAAATATGAAAAAAGCACGAAACCTAGTTGTTTTTTTGTGCATAATTGTATATTAAATTACGTTGTAGATGAATCAAAATTAAGGAGCATTAACCATTCGCAAACCGTTTAAAATAACACCTACCCAGAAAGATGGACCGCGTTCAAATCAGGAGATTCGAGTTCCTCGCGTTCAGCTTATTAATGATGAAGGGCAGCATCAGGGGATTATTACAATACAAGAAGCGCTTGCTATGGCTGCAGATGCAGGGCTTGATTTAGTTGAAATTGTACCAAATGCAGAGCCGCCCGTTTGTAAAATCGTCGATTTGGGTAAACTGAAATATCAGACCCAAAAAAAAGCAGCAGAAACGCGTAAAAAACAAAAAGTCATCGAGATTAAAGAAATTAAGATGCGTCCAAATGTGGATGTTCATGACTATTGTGTAAAGCTCAAAGCTATTCATCGCTTCATTGGTAATGGTGATAAGGTAAAAATTACTTTGCGTTTCCGTGGTCGTGAAATGGCACACCAAGATCTTGGACTAAAGCTTCTTCAGCGGGTTAAAGAAGATACAAGTGAGATAGCTAAAATCGAATCTGAACCAAAACTTGAAGGCCGTCAAATGATGATGGTAATAGCAGCTAAATAATTTTTCCATTGGGAGTAATCTATAAAATACAACCCATATACGATTGAGTGTATAAATGCGATTAATAACACCGCATAGGATTGAAGCGGTGTTGTTAAGTTGAAAAAATGTATGCTAACTTCTCTATTTAAGAAACTTTTTTATCAAAAAGATTAAATGTCTTTAATTAAGAATGCTTCGATCTTGCATAAAACAACGATAAAATATAGAAGCACTTCATGATCAAAAAACAAATTTCCGCTTTTGATAAACAGCTTATCATACGTCTTTTGCGAGAAAATTTTCACAAACATGCGCGCTGGTACAGTGCAGCTATTTTTTCAATGGTCATTATTTCCTGCACAACAGCAGCCAGCGCGTGGATTATGCGTGATGTTGTCAATTATATTGTTGATGCAAAAAATTTTAGTATGATTGTTTTGATCTCTAGCATCGTTGCTTTCATTTTTATTCTCAAAGGAATTGCAACTTTTGCTCAAACTTACTTTTTGAGCAAAGCAGGTAACAGTATCGTTGCTGAACAACAGCGTAGAATTTATGCTCGCCTTATGGAACAAGGCGTTTCTTTTTATCACAATCATACTTCGTCTGATCTTCTTGTTCGTGTAACTCACAACGCTACAGAAGCACGTAATGTCATTGATACAATTATAACAACTTTTGTGCGTGATTTGCTTTCCGTTAGCGGTTTATTGCTTGTTATGTCTATTCAAAATTTTACGTTAATCGCTATTACTTTAATAGTAGGACCATTGGCTTTTTTAGGGGTCAGAATGGCTTTAAAACGTGTTCGCAAACTCGTAGAAAAAGAACTTCTTTCACTTAGTGAAATTATCAAAATTGTACAAGAAACTTCTATTGGTATTCGCGTTATTAAGGCTTTTTCGTTAGAAGAATTAATGAAAAAACGTATGAATAAAGCCATTTTCCATGTCGAAAAACAAGCAAACACTATTGCAATACTTCAAGCCATTACAAACCCTATTATGGAAACACTCACGGGTGTTGTAATTGCGGGTATAATCTGTTTTTCCGGCTATCTTGCAACTCAGCGTACAGGTGTTCAAGGTGAATTTATGTCTTTTATTGTCGCTTTGCTTCTTGCTTATGAACCTGCAAAAAGACTCGCCAATGTACGTGTGAAAATTGAAGCTGGTTTGGTTAATATTCGTACGATGTTTGAAATTCTTGATCATCCTCTTACGGTTATAGAACATGAAAAAGCTAAAGATCTGGATCAAACACAAGGATCTATCCGTTTCGAACATGTTTCCTTTGCATATACGGATAATCAAATGGTGTTGAAGGACATCAATCTAGAAATAGAACCTAGAAAAATGACAGCGTTGGTAGGACCATCTGGTTCAGGAAAATCAACTCTTATTAATCTTATTATGCGCCTTTATGACCCTACAAAGGGACGCATATATATTAATGATCAAGATATTCGCTATGCTACATTTCGCTCCCTGAGAAATCTGATAGCCTATGTAGGACAGGATATTTTTCTCTTTCAAGAAACTGTCAAATATAATATTGGGCTTGGAAAAGAAGGAGCCAGCGACGATGACATTATCAAAGTAGCAAAAGCAGCCAATGCTCACGACTTTATTATGGATCTCCCAAATGGCTATGATACACAGATAGGTGATAATGGCTGTACTCTTTCAGGCGGACAAAAACAACGACTCGCGATCGCTAGAGCAATGCTTCATGATAGTGAAATCCTCATTCTTGATGAAGCAACAAGTGCTTTAGATTCCCACACTGAAGCGCAAATTAATGAAGCCCTCCATCATCTCACAAAAGGACGCACAACTATCGTCATTGCTCATCGCTTTTCAACAATTGTTCATGCTCATAAGATTGTTGTCATACAAAATGGACAGCTGATTGAACAAGGTACCCAAAAAGAATTACTCGCAAAAACAAACGGTTTTTACAAAAAACTTCATAACATCCAATTCAAAAAGAGCATATCCTAGTTTCTAGATATTTCAATAAAGTTTGAGAGAGAGAAGCAAGACAGAGAGTTATGTTCTTTTAAAAAAAACAGGGTAATATTATGTAGAAGCATTACATTAAGTGCAGCAATCAGAAAAAATCATTTTCCTACACATCCCAAAAAAAATTAGCGCATATAGATATCATTTAAGAAAAAAATAAATCTGTCTCTCAGGATCATTTCAATTTAAAAGTAATTGGCAAACATTGAAAACTAGAAAAATAGCATGACGATGCCATTTTGTATCTTACATAAGCAAGATAGAGTGTGCGCAATGAATTTATATTATACTCAATTTATGAACAATTTTACGTTACATTATTCATGGAGAGTTTTGCATTATACTCTTCACGGAAAGAGCTCGTATCACACCCCATTTATAGGCGTCGCCATAAAATGAATGAAGGCAATGAGAAATATTAAACACAAATATATAAATGAAAAGTATAACAACATACAGTTTTTCATAAAGAAATATGATTTTATGAGAAATCGTGACAGACAAAAAATAAGATATTTTAGATCTACCTTTCCAAGACTCAATAAAAAGACTTTTTCTTTTATGGGATTTCTAATATATGCTTCAATTTTCTGATAATTTAAATTTTCTGATAATTTAGAAAATTAAAAACATAAAATCTGAGAAATTAGAACTGCAGTCTTTAATAGTCTTTTTCATAAAAGACACCAATACTAGAATTCTTTTCATTCCCTATAGAACCTTTAGCTTTGAGATGATGAGAAATATCCAAATTAATCGTTCCTTTCGTTGTTCCATTCGACCCTGCTTCAAGACCTAAATAAATGTTATTGTGTATATAGCGGCCAATACGTAAGCCTGTATTCCCTTTTTCATCAATGATAACATCGAGATCATCAAGACCAATTTTAGCACGTAGAGTATTCAATAAAGATGTATTAGAGGGACTGACAAGATCAGCTGCCGCTGCCGCAAGCTGGGCAAGCTGAAATGGTGATAACTCATTAAGAGAGCGATTAAAAATCAAACGCGCTAAAATCTCATCTTGTGGCAAATTCGGTTGTGACGAAAAATGAATATCAAGATTATCAATTGTTCCACTTACAGTCACAGTAACGCGAATATCATCACTATTATGGTTTGTTACAAAATCAACTGTAGGATTCAGGTTACCACTAAAACTCGCTTGTCCTTGATCAAAGTTAAGACGTTGTGAAAGAATATCAAAACGTCCACGTATCATCCTAAATTCACCAACTGGATGCACGTCATCTAATGGACCCGTTAGATTAATACGCCCTCCCAGTTCCGCATCTAACCCTCGTCCCCGTACAAAAAATTGATTCTGTGCAGTAACCCGCATATTTAACTTTACAGTAGATGAAGATTCTTGAGAGACAGGAGCACTTTTATTGGTGTTCTTAATATCAGCACGTTCAAGTGTTTTTTGAATTGGCTTGGTTAAATTCTCATTTTTAATATCAAGAAATTTTGTGTTTTGAAAACGATCAGGAACCAAAACTTCAGCTTTTTCAACTGTAACATCACCATCAATAACAAAATCATTCAGAAAATAACCTGTCATTGTCATCTTGCCTGACAATGTTGCAAGAATCATAGAACCATCATTATAATTAGCGTGGTCAAGGTGAATGATCAAATCTGAGTGTAGATCATTAAAGATACGACCTGAGGCAGAAACTAACCCTCCCTCTGACGAAATAGCTGAAGCTTTTTCTATCAGCATATGATCGCCATTCAATTTTCCTTCAATTGTTATATTGTTCAATCCCGAATTTATTTTTGAATCAAAAAAACTGCCATTGTCTATAGAAAGATGTCCTACTATCTGTGGCTGAGATAAACGACCTTTTAGTATCGTATCAATTTTTGCTGTGCCCGTGACATATGCACCACGCTTCGCTAACAACGAGTCAGCAAAAGCAAGAGGCATCGTTCCTTTAATATTCAATGTCGTCTCTAAATCATTGAGAGAAATAGGGCCATTTATAGAGAGATTTAATCCTTTATCTCCTGTTGCTACTATATTCTCGATATGAAAAGTTGATTTTTTGTAAGAACCACGGGCATTCGCATCTATTGAGATAGCTCCTTTATGGGTCATAGCAGTCAAGCTTTGGCTGGAAAGATCAAAATGAACAGATGGATCTTTCACTGTTCCTCCAATATCAATTTTGCCTACCACCGTTCCTCCAAGTGCTTGCTTTTCAATAAAACTATTGATCAAATGGGCAGGCAAATTTTGTAAATCAACATGAAGATCGAGTTTGCTTCTATCCAAAGATACACTGCCATGTGCTTGTGCTTGTGCTCCTTCTCCTGCTAAATGTGCATTTAAAGTAAGATTTTGGTCTATTGTCTTACCTGTAACAGAGAGCATAAAAGGCGTTATTTTTTTATCTTGAAGAACAATAGTTGTAAGCTCTTCTCCTTTTATATCATAAATCACCTCAGGTTTTTTGAAACTACCACGAACCATAACCTGACCTGTTATCATACCAGTGGCTCCAAGATCTGATTTCCATAAATTAACTAAAGCAGCAGGAAGGGCATTCATTGTAAAATTCAGATCAATAGTCTCTTGCACATTTCCCGCAAGCGCAACTCTACCCCCATTAATGGCAATTTCTAATTCATCTATTGTCATTCCATCGTTATTAAAAACAATCATAGCTGGTTTAGGCAATGTCGCATGGAAATTAGATTGTTTAATATCTATGGTTTCAATTTTCACTTCTCGTTTTATGCCTTTTGGAATTTCTACCATAATCATATGACCAGAAAACTGTGCATTTGTATTATTAGGCAACATCGCTTGAACAGTAAAATCTGTTTGTCCGTTATTGTTATGAGCATGGACATTGAAATGATTAACAACCATCAAAGGTGTTTGCATACGCTCTCCATCAATAAAACCCTCAAACTGTGTCATGCCAAAAGGATCAAAAACATCCGCCTCTATTGCTAATTTTTTAATTTTATTTTCTGCAAAATCTAAATGGTCAACGCGCGCCTTTAGATGAGCCTTTTGTCTGCCATTTTCTTCGTCAAAAATGAAATCTCCTTTTATTTTTCCGCTACCTTCCTGCAAAAATAATGCGGCAAGAGGTGAAATATCATCAGCATCAATATGCAAAGCACCTTTCACAAAACCTCCAACTTCTTGAAAAAAATCACCGGTTATTTTTGCGTTTCCTCCTCTAATCTCGATATTTTCAAATTTTCGAATCCGATTGGAGTCTTTAAAAGACGAAGATAAATGCAAAGGTTTCTTGGCAAAAATTCCTTCACCTTTTATAGAACCAGATAAAGAAGTCGTCAGTGATGTATTATCCACCACTGTTTTCATTGTAAGTGTTGTGTTTTGTAGTTTCTTTCCTACTAAAAATGCTTCAGCAACATGAGCCCGCGTGTCAAGTTTTATAAGACTATTGTGCCCTCTAGCAGTACTTTGAACGGTAAGTGTCCCTTTTATTCTCGGATCCAATCTGGCAAGATCAGATAATTGAGCATAAAAATCCATTTTAGCGCTCTCACTTGAAACATACCCATCGGCATTTATGTTTGCATATTGGCTTTTCAAATCCAGACGACGCAAAATGAAATTTGTCGCATCATAAGCAGCGCCACCTGAAAGAATAAAATTGCCTTTGAAGAAACGGTCGAAAGATTCTATACCTATCTTCATATTGTCAGCCATTCCTGATAATTCAAGATTAAAAACGCCACTCATTAAACCGATTGTTCCTTTGGCTTTAACATCTGCGCTACCAGAAAGTGCCTGTTTACTCAATAAACTAAAAGGTGCTAGTGTTTGGGTTTTTAAACCAAGATCACCTTTAAAAATAAAGTGATCCACTTTGCCTTTTAACCAAGCAGAAAAACTCTGCCCTGTAAGACTAAAATCATGAATTAAAATGGGTTTTTTAGAAAAAACATCCGTATCTAAATGCATATGAACTGTTTCGTCTAGCTCTTCTACCGATGCACCTTTACGTTTTTCAATTCCTTTGAGTATCCCTTTAATCTGAATACCAACATGGCGAGAAACTGCATCATCAAGGTTTTCGCTCACCCCTCCCATATCAAAAATTGCATCACGAATATGAATATTTTTATTTCTCATATGATGTACAACAAGACGTCCATTCCAAGATTGTTTTCCTTCGCGACCATAATCAATATTTAAAGCAAGCTTATCCGCACGCATTGGTACTTCTGATGCTGATAAATGCGCAGATCCACTCTCCTTATTAAGAGCTATTTTACCATCAACAAAAAGCCGCCGCAAAAATCCATCTGCTGTTATTTTGGCATTGGCTATGACATTCATTGCTTTACTCTGAAGCGCCATATGATCAAGGTGTGTCACTCCTTCTTTTGTCATTCGCGCCTGTGCATTCAACGTGACATCAGATTCGAAAAGATTACGATATTCAGGAGGCATTAAAGAACCAAGCGCACCCACTAATTTAGTGGAAAAACTATGTCCTTCTGCCACATTTGCAACAATAATATTACCATCTAAAATAGGAGAATGATCAGCTTCCAAACAAAGTTTAACAACCAAATCATCGAAAGTACCATCGCCTTTAATGGCAAGATTTAGGGCAGGATGCTTTTCAATATGCAAAATATTCGCCAAAATACCATTTTGCGGTTCATCTGCAGAAATATCAATCTGAGCCGTACGACTGCTATTGGATATTTTTGTTAAAACAGAAAAAGATCCCGGTGCATCTAAACGATGTGCTGCTATATCAACATCAAAGTTACCATTCGCTAAAGCAAAATTTCCTTTTAAAGATACATCAGCAGAAAAACCAAAAACATCCTCCTTAAACATTGCATGCTCAGCTGTAAGCGTTTTGATAGAAATGGCAAGTGGTAATTTAGGTAAAGAAAGCTTCTCCGACGCAAGAGAAGAAACAAGCGAAGAGCTACTTCGTGGTCTGCGCAAAAATGTAATCTGTTCCACTGAAAGCTGATTGATATCTATGCGCCCTCTCAGCAACGCTAGACGATTCCAATTCATTTGAGCATTGGTAATTTTGAACCAGACCCCTTTTTTATCACTGACAGTAATAGCATCAATTGATACTTGGGAAGACAGCGTCCCTTGTACATTATGTAAACGAACGCGATGATTAGGTGCTGAAAGTTTGCGCTCAATCAAAGAAACAAGCCATGAAGAGTCATCTGTATGCGTCTCATTAGAAGATGAACTACCTATCTGCGTAAAAACAAAAGTACTCACCAAAAAAAATAAGAATCCAAATAAGAAAACTGATAAACGCACCTTTTTTTTCATTAAAACGCTTGCCCTATACCCACATAAAAACCAACGCGAGGATCACCTTTTTCCCGCTTCAAAGGAAAGGCTAAATCAACACGTAAAGGCCCAAGACCCGTCATATAGCGCCCTCCAACACCCGCTCCCCATTTCACTTTTTGAGGAAAATCAAAATGTGCCTTTCCCCCTACAAAACCTCCATCAAGAAAACTGACTAATCCTATATTATCACTTAAAGAAAAACGTAATTCTGCTGCCCCTTCAACAAGTGTTCGGCCCCCAATAACAGCATCATTGTTTGTTTTAATACCAATATTGCGGTAAGCATAACCACGAACAGATCCGCCCCCACCAGCAAAAAAGAGTATATCTGAAGGTACTCGTTCTGCATCGCTTCCAAGAATTGTGCCAAGCTTTGTTCGCGCCGCAAAAACAATACTATCCTTTTCATCCAACGCCCAGTAAGAACGACCTTCCATGGTCATTTTTGCTACAAAATCATTAGAGAATACTTCATAAAAAGGTTCAATAATCACCTCACCATATAAACCTTTTGTTGCGTTAAACTTATTATTACGGCTATCGTAAATAAAACCACTGGGTAACCCAATAGTTTTAAAATGACGATTTCCAAAATAGATATCACGTGAATAACTATTAGAAATTTCTATAGCAACCTGTCCCGATAGACTATTATTAAAGATATGCGTTATACCAAACTTTCCTCTGATGGCTTTTATCATATAATTATCTAAGATATCTTGCTGTATTTTCAGTTCTGTCCTAAAGTCGGTATCAGGAGTAAGTATACCAGGCTTGATAAATATGCCACCGAGCAGATAATCAAAATTTTTCAAATTGTATAATTTATTTTTATTGCCTCCAATACTGCTTATTTTCGTCTCAATTTTAAGATGCTCTGCATAGCCAAAGAGGTTATTATGCATCCAATAAGCTTCAAGACCAGCGCCATCTAGCGTTGAATAGCTACCACCTGCTCCAAAACGGCGTGGTTTACGTTCTTCTAAAACAAGCGTCAGCGGTAAGCTACCATCAGGATTAATTGTATCAGCTTCATGTATATTTATAGCACGAAAAACATTAAGTCGTGTAAGTCGTTCACTTGCTTTTACTAACGCATCAGAATTATATTTTTCCCCTGACTTTAACCCTGTCATCCACGAAATAAAGGCTGAATCAACACGTGGTTTCTTACTAACATTACGTACGTTTAAAGAACCGTAATAAGCTTCTCGTCCAGGATCAACAGCAATACGCGCATCAATAAGACGTGTAGCATGATCAGCAACGATCTCACTTTTCATAATTTTTGCTTTAGCATAACCTTGTTGACGCCATCCTTCAACCGCCCACCTTTCAGCTTTCAGAATGGTTTCAGATTTGGCAACAGTTCCAACTTTATAGCCTAACTCTTCAATTGTAGGTATTTTATAGAATTTAGATTTTGCAGTTGGAGCAACTTTATTGATACCCGCCACGCTTAAAACATATTGTGGACCTGCATCAATTGTAATAACGATATTGGATTGTGCTGGAAGCTGAGTTACCGGACTCACATCAGCAACTTCTAAACCATTAATTTTAATACTAATCACACCGCCATAACGTCCATCAGCATAAAGAGCAGAAAGAATAACGCGATAATCTGAACGGGCTTTAGCTAACAAACCAGAAGAACTAGATGATGCTTTATCTTTATCAGCAAAAAGAGAAGACACTGCCTTCACTATTTTAATACCTTCTGATGGTGCACCAGGTGGAGTTACAACATCAATTTTATAAAATTTCTCTGTACTATTGACATTATATGGAGAAGAATTTGTTTTCTTTTGTCCAAAAAGAGGAATACCAAGAAATTCGAATGCTGCAAGTGGCTGCGAAAAAGCAAAAACGAAGCATAGACCTATAATTATACTGCGCATAGTTTCTGATTTTAATAAAAATACCTTATGATATACCATAAAATCAGATACCTTCAATACAGTTTTACTCTAAATAAAATCAAACAAGAAAAATAAATATATATACCGCAGATATTTTGCATATTTTAGCACATTAAATAACACCTTTTCTCGCACAACAGCTTGCAAAATATAATGTCACCATTCCCTTATATCTACAATATTCTATACTTCTATGTAACACAAATCATCTTGCTCTTTTTTTCCTAACATATTCATTTGGTTTATTATAAATGTTTTATTCAACTGCCTATAATCATAGTTAAATTTGTGCAAATAACTCTCTATGATTGCACAACAAAATCCTGCACGTTTATATAGATCTCTCTATTCTAAAAACCATAGAAACACTCCTTGATTTTTTTGTACAGATATGATTGTCTTTTTTAAGTCAGACAGGGGGGAGAAATAAACCGATGATAGCGCGTGTAACAACTGTTGTTTTTCGCGGTTTAGAGGCAATACCTGTCGATGTACAGGTGATGATTTCTTCTGGTAAAATAGGAATGGCTATTGTTGGATTAGCCGATAAAGCAATAGCAGAAAGCCGTGAACGCGTGCAAGCAGCTCTTCATGCTTGTGGGCTTTCTATGCCCAATAAACGTATTACCATTAATCTTGCTCCTGCTGATTTACCTAAAGAAGGATCACATTATGATTTACCAATTGCTGTAGGCTTAATGCTTACTATGGGCATTCTTCCTCCAGAAGTAGCGCAAGACTATGTCATTTTAGGCGAATTATCACTTGATGGTTCTATTACAGCTGTTAATGGTGTTCTACCAACTGCAATAACAGCTTTATCTCTCGATAAAGGACTTATTTGTCCCCACCCATGCGGACCTGAAGCAGCATGGGCAAATGCAGAAATGAATATTCTCGCTCCTGAATCTCTTCTCACCATAGTGAATCATTTTAAAGGAACTCAAATTCAAAAACGCCCACAACCACGCCAATATACTATTCAAACTGAACTTCCAGACCTTTGCGAAATTAAAGGACAAAAAACTGCCAAACGTGCATTAGAAGTTTGCGCAGCTGGACGACATAACCTTTTGTTTGTAGGTCCTCCTGGTGCAGGAAAATCTATGTTAGCCCAACGCTTACCTTCTATTTTACCACCTCTTGATAGCCGAGAACTTTTAGATGTTTCTCTGATTGCTTCTATTACAGGAAAAACAATTCATAAGGGTATTTCACTCCATTGCCCATTTCGTGCTCCACATCATTCTGCTTCCATGGCAGCAATGATCGGTGGTGGGCTTAAAGGGCAACCAGGAGAAGTCTCACTTGCACATAATGGCGTTCTATTTCTTGATGAATTACCTGAATTTTCTCCACAGGTTCTTGATTCTCTTCGTCAACCGTTAGAGAGTGGTGAATGTGTGATTGCCCGTGCAAACCACCATATCAGCTATCCTGCTCGCATCCTACTTATTGCCGCTATGAATCCTTGTCGATGCGGCATGGCAGGAGAAAAAGATTATGTTTGCTCTAAGGGAACACGCTGTCAAACCGATTATCAATCCCGTATTTCTGGTCCTCTACTCGATAGAATTGACTTACGAATCGACGTTCCTGCTTTAACAGCTATGGATCTTATGCAATCAGAACAATCAGAAAAAAGCTGCTATGTCGCAAAACGCGTTGCACGATGTCGTGCCATTCAAGCCAAACGTTTTAAAACTCTCGATCTTGACCACATTCGTACCAACGGTGATTGCCCTGCTAAAATTATTGAACAAATTGCCACTCTTGACAAAAGCGCTGCTAAACTCTTACGGAATGTAAGTGAAAAAATGCACCTTTCTGCACGCGCATATCACCGAATTCTCAAAGTTGCACGCACCATTGCTGATCTCGATGAAGCAGACTATATTGCTCGCCATCATCTCGCGGAAGCTATTTCCTATAGACTGGGCACTGAAAGACTAACTGCTCTTACCTAAAAACTTATCAATAAAACCCTATCGGAAAATAACGCAGATAAAGCTCTGCAAGTTTGCCATCATCTTCTAAAGATTTCAGAGCATAATTGAGTAGATCAATTAATTTTTCGTTCTTTTTTGCGACAGCAAGCCGCATTCCTTGTCCCAATAACTGTGGAGCCATATACGCCCCTCCAATAAAATGATAGTAATCAACGTTTTTTTGATTATTTAACCATAAGGATAAAGCAAATCCATCATCAAAAATCAGATCAATTTTGCGATCCTGTAGCGCTTGATAGAGCTCTTTCCTGTCTTTAAATCCTTGCCATTTAGCTTCAGGAAAATAATTATGAAATAGCTTTTCATGAGCGCTCTTCAATAATAATCCAGTACTTAAATGTATCAGTTTCTCGTTTATTGGCTCATCGAGTTTCACAAATTGAGATGCAACAAATCGAGCCGGAAAACGTAAATAGGATCTTGTAAAAACAACATCTTGATGTGTTTTAATTGTTTCTTTTAAACCAGCAACAATTACTTCTGCTTTACCATCTTTGACATGGTTTACAAGCTCTTCCCAAGGAACAACTTCTACTTCACAGAGTTTTTCAAGGCTTAATTTTGAGCAAATAGCGCGTAATAAATCAATATTGTAGCCCGTAAGATGCCCCGTTTGATCAAGAAAATTAAAAGGAGGAAAATCAAAAGTTGTGACAAAACGCAAACGAATTATACCTGTTGTACTGGGTTTTACCAAATGTTCACGTAAATTAAAAAAAGAAGGCAGATTTCCAGCTGTTTCAGCTTCTGTAAAAGAGGAAAGCAAAAATCCCCATGCTAAAAATAAAGCTCTAATAAGAATACTAAATCCATTTATCGGTTTCCTTACTGTCAAAATCTTTCCCCCCATTTTTTAAAGATAAAATGCAATTCTTCTCCGTCATAATATCTAACGCACTTAACTGAAATATCTGGTACTCGAATAAATTAAATTTCTACTACTCTCTGAAATTGCCAAAAAATTTGACAGTTTCTACATGGTTTTCAAAATATATTGGGGATGTTAGGATTTTTACGTAAAATTCCTCACATAAATACACAAAAAATTGTCTATGAGAAAAGCGATTACTTTAGCGTAAATTATAAATGAAATTTTCTATTATTATTTTTTCTCAGGATCTTTGCTCTATCAATAACATTTCTCGTATTTTTTCTAAACCAAGTATAAAGTTTTGTTTTAAAGAAAATATATCCTGATTTTTCTAGAAAGAATAAATTATATACAGATTTAATATCCCTATACAATTTTATAAAAACTATTCGTAATCTCAAAAATTATAATGCAAAATTCATATCTCTGGTTTTAAAGCATTACGACAAAAGTAAATAAAACAAATATCATATATCCTACAAAAATGTTCATAAAAGCATAAAAATAGATTCTTCATTATCATGAAAAACTCATAATATGTCGTGCTTTACATAATTAAGCTTAAAGAACTCTCATACTTCCTCAAATATTGTCAAATTGCAAAAATAAAAATTTAGCAGACTTATTTTAGTGTTTCTCCGTATATAAAACGCGGATGTGACAGCATCATATCATTTACATGTATCAAAACCATCTCTGTAATTGTGTAATCCAGTTACCTTCTGTCGATTATATATCAACAGATGTTGAATATATATCTGATATACGGTAAATGTTTAGTATGGTTATTCCATAAATAACTGGTTAAAATGTTAAGTTCCAAAAAGATTGATGAAATATCGCAAATTGAATACAGAAATGGATTAACTTATGAGTGATGAAATAACTTCACCAACACAGAATGATGTCTATGGCGCCGCTTCCATCAAAGTTCTTAAAGGTCTTGATGCCGTGCGCAAACGTCCTGGTATGTATATCGGCGATACAGATGATGGTTCAGGTTTGCACCATATGGTTTATGAGGTTGTAGACAATGCTATTGATGAAGCTTTAGCTGGTCATGCTACTCTTGTAAACGTTACACTCCATGCTGATGGTTCTTGCTCGGTTCGAGATAATGGACGTGGAATTCCAACAGATATCCATCCAACAGAAGGTATTTCAGCAGCTGAAGTTATTATGACTCAGCTTCATGCAGGTGGAAAATTTGATCAAAATTCTTATAAAATTTCAGGCGGATTACATGGCGTTGGTGTTTCCGTTGTTAATGCATTATCGGTTTGGCTAAAACTGAAAATTAAACGCAATGGTAAAATTCATGAAACATCGTTCACCCACGGGGTCGCTGATTTTCCTTTAAAAGTTGTTGGTGATTGCGATACAGAAAGTGGAACAGAAATCAGATTTTTGCCAAGTCCAGAAACCTTTACTATGGTTGAGTTTGATTTTGAAACTTTAGAACGCCGTTTGCGAGAACTCGCTTTTTTAAATTCTGGTATACATATTCTCCTTGTTGATGAACGTCATGCTGATGTTCAATCCGTCAAATTACATTATGAAGGTGGTCTCGTTGAATTTGTTAAATACATTGACCAAACGAAAAAAGCACTCCTTGATAGTCCTATTTATATTACAAGTGAAAAGGATAATATGAGTGTTGATGTTGCCCTGTGGTGGAATGATTCCTATCATGAGAAGGTCTTGTGTTTTACCAATAATATTCCTCAGCGTGATGGTGGAACCCACCTAATAGGTTTTCGCAGTGCTTTAACACGTCAGATCAATGGTTATGCTGAATCTTCGGGAATTGCCAAAAAAGAAAAAGTTAATTTAACTGGTGATGACTGCCGTGAAGGACTCACAGCTATTCTCTCTGTCAAAGTTCCAGATCCCAAATTTTCTTCACAAACAAAGGATAAATTGGTTTCTTCTGAGGTGCGCCCTATTGTTGAAAATTTAGTCAATGAAGGTCTTTCAGCATGGCTAGAAGAACATCCCAATGAAGCAAAGCTTCTTATTAGTAAAGTAGTAGAAGCTGCGACAGCACGTGAAGCAGCACGCAAAGCACGTGAGCTTACGCGCAGGAAAGGTGCTCTTGATATCACTTCTCTTCCTGGAAAACTTGCCGATTGCCAAGAGCGTGATCCAGCAAAATCAGAAATCTTTATTGTTGAGGGAGATTCAGCTGGTGGTTCAGCAAAAAGTGGGCGTTCACGTCAAAACCAAGCGATATTGCCCCTACGCGGTAAAATTCTCAATGTCGAACGAGCACGGTTTGATCGTATGCTCTCCTCCGATATGATTGGGACACTTATTACTGCTCTTGGAACTTCCATTGGTAAAGATGAGTTTTCACCCGATAAATTGCGTTATCATAAAATTATCATTATGACAGATGCAG
The DNA here is from genome assembly GCF_040545385.1 of Bartonella japonica. Classification (NCBI taxonomy): domain Bacteria; kingdom Pseudomonadati; phylum Pseudomonadota; class Alphaproteobacteria; order Hyphomicrobiales; family Bartonellaceae; genus Bartonella; species Bartonella japonica. The sequence goes on along the minus strand of NZ_JBEPLT010000001.1, from coordinate 241,091 downwards.
ACGTTGATGGTGCACACATTCGTACCCTGCTTCTTACTTTCTTTTTTAGACAAATGCCTGAACTAATTGAACGCGGACATCTCTATATTGCTCAACCACCCCTTTACAAGGTAACGCGTGGTAAGTCTTCTCAGTACATTAAAAATGAAGCTGCATTTGAAGAATTTTTGATTGATGCTGGACTGGAAGAAACAAGGCTAGAACTCTCGACAGGTGAAATTCGTGCAGGTGCTGATTTACGTCAGCTCACCGAAGATGCTCGTATGTTGCGCCAACTTTTAAATGGTCTTCATACACGCTATGACCGCACGGTTGTTGAACAAGCAGCAATTGCCGGTATTTTTAATTCTGAAGCACTTTCAACACAAGAAAAGGCTCAAGAAACCGCGGAGAAAGTAGCAAGCCGTCTTGATTTAATTGCTGATGATATAGAGCGTGGATGGAACGGTCAGTACACTTCAGATGGAAGTTTACGTTTTGAACGTATTTTACGTGGAGTGAAAGATGTTATTACCCTAGATGCAGGGCTTATCAATTCAGTTGATGCCCGCCAAATTGATCGTATTTCTAAAAGTTTCATAGAAATATATAGCCCTCCACCACTTCTACACCGTAAAGATAAATCAGAGCGCATTTTTGGACCTATGAGTCTCTTAGAAAGCATTTTTACAAATGGTAAAAAAGGCATTACTCTCCAACGTTATAAAGGTCTTGGAGAAATGAATGCTGAACAGCTTTGGGAAACAACTCTTAATCCTGATGCACGTGCTCTTTTACAAGTTAAAATCAATGACGCAACCGATGCAGATTCACTCTTTTCTCGTTTAATGGGTGATGAAGTAGAACCTCGGCGAATTTTTATTCAAGACAATGCCTTAAGCGTTGCTAATCTTGATATCTAAAGGTACTCTTTTTGTTTTCGGCTGTATAAACGTCATGGTTTTATACGTTGTTTTTTCGTATTTGAACATTCTTTCCATATTTCATTTACGATAAAAAATAAGGAAGGTCATACACATGACATCTGAAACAGAGCGTATCGGAACCAAAGGTGGTATGGAGCGCTCCTTTGGCTTTAGAAAAATTGATGAAGCACAAAAACAATCTATGGTTGATGGTGTGTTTCATTCTGTCGCTGAAAACTATGATAAAATGAATGATATTTTATCATTCGGATTACATCGTGTGTGGAAAAATTCTATGGTTGCATGGCTTTCTCCACCAGCGCTTCCTAATTGGAAAGTCCTTGATGTTGCTGGAGGTACTGGTGATATCGCTTTCCGCATTCTTAATGCTTCACATCGAAAAGCTCATGCCACAGTCCTCGATATTAATGGCTCAATGCTCGGTGTCGGTAAAAAACGTGCACAAAAAAATGGTCTTGCTCCTCTGATCGATTTTATTGAAGCCAATGCAGAAAATCTACCTTTTGAAGACCAAAGCTTTGACGCTTATACGATTGCTTTTGGAATCCGCAATGTGCCTCATATCAACAAAGCCCTTAGCGAAGCTTTTCGCGTTTTAAAGCCGGGGGGACGTTTCTTATGTTTAGAATTTTCAAATGTTGAAATGCCTTTGCTTGACAAACTTTATGACCTCTGGTCTTTCCATGCCATACCCACACTTGGACAAATTATTGCAAATGATGGTGATGCTTATCGTTATTTAGTTGAATCTATTCGTAAATTTCCTAAGCAAAATGATTTTGCCCATATGATCAATCACGCAGGTTTTTCACGAGTATCGTACCGAAATCTCACGGGTGCGATCGCAGCATTGCATTCAGGTTGGAAAATTTAAAAATGGTGCAAATTTCCCCTTATTTTCAATTGATGCGTGCGGGATGGGTTCTTGCACGTGAAGGTGTGTTAAGTGCTCTCCCTCACAATGATCTTCAAGGATTTCCAGAATTATGCTATCGTCTAGCAGGTATGTTAGCGCGGCGCAAAGCGAAAAAAAAACAGCGATTTGAAAATATTTCTTATGCCATCAATAAACTTGGACCCTCTTACATAAAGCTTGGTCAGTTTCTTGCTACAAGGCCCGATATTGTTGGACGTGATATTGCGGATGATTTGGCACTTTTACAAGACCGAGTCCAAACATTTTCCTGTATCAATGCTATTGCACAGATTGAAAATTCGCTAGGACGCTCTGTCAATGATTTATTCATAAACTTTTACCCACCTATTGCTGCCGCTTCTATTGCCCAAGTTCATCCAGCTGAATACGATGATGGAACCGGTCATATAAAAAAATGTGCTGTTAAGGTTATCCGCCCTAATATCAGAACACGTTTTGCTAAAGATCTCAGAAGCTTCTATCTCCTTGCCCATTTACAAGAACGTTATATACCCGCTTCTCGACGACTGCGCCCCGTTTGTGTGGTTGATACCTTGGCACAAACCACACGTATTGAAATGGATTTACGGTTAGAAGCAGCTGCTATATCAGAAATGGCTGAAAATATTCAACATGACGCAGGGTTTCGGGTTCCACAAATTGATTGGGAAAGAACAGGACGCAATGTTTTAACGATGGAATGGATCGATGGTATAAGAATATCAGAAATTTCTGCCCTCAAAGAAGCTGGTTTTGATTTGAAAGTGCTTGCAATTACGCTTATCCAATCCTTCCTTCGTCATACATTGCGTGATGGTTTCTTTCATGCCGATATGCATCCTGGTAATTTATTTGTAGACAAAGAAGGCTGTATTGTTGCTGTTGATTTAGGAATTACAGGACGACTCGGCAAAAAAGAAAAACATTTTCTTGCTGAAATCCTTTATGGCTTTATTACACGCGATTACCATCGGGTGGCACGTGCTCATTTTGATGCAGGATATGTCCCTTCACACCACAATATTGAAAGCTTTGCTCAAGCCAATCGCGCCATTGGTGAACCAATTCACGGACAATCAGCGCAAAGTATCTCTATGGCTAAATTGCTGACGCTGTTGTTTGAAGTCACTGAATTGTTTGATATGCAAACACGACCTGAGCTCTTATTACTCCAAAAAACCATGGTTGTTGTCGAAGGCGTAGCCCGCACATTGGATCCTCATTTTAACATGTGGAAAGCTTCTGAACCTGTTGTAAGAGAATGGATTAGCAAAAATTTAGGCCCTGCAGGATTAGCAAAAGATTTTAGTGAAGGAGCACAAGCTCTCCTTTCGCTAGCTCGCAAGACACCGCAATTGATACAAAATTTTCAACGTATAGAAGAAGATTTCAACCAAATGAGGGAAACAGGATTTAATCTTTCTCCCGCTACTCTTAAACAACTCGCTGCCGAACAAAGTCGCAACAATTGTTATGGTCGTTATAGTCTCTTTGTTATCGCTCTTTGTTGTCTTTCTCTTACTTTTTTCTTTTTTTATCTTTTCTAATTTTCTTAATATGTTAAAAAAACACCAATAATGAAATCATTGCAATCAATTCATATATTGGATATTTTTTATGGCTAGTATTACCATTCGTAATCTTTCTCCTGAAGTTAAAGAAGCTTTGCGCATACGCGCTGCGCAAAATGGTGTTTCTATGGAAGAAGAAGCCCGCCGCCTTTTAAGCAACCCCATGAATCCTATCGTACAATCTTTTCAAGCAAGCACCATAGAAATGCAATCATTGAAATCAAAGTCTCTTCTTCTTATTATTGGAGGCAGTATTGCAGCCTATAAAGCACTTGATCTGATACGCCGTTTGCAAGAACGAGGAGCACACTTAGACATTATTATGACAAAATCAGCGGAAAAATTTATTTCGCCTTTAGCAGCGGAAGCTTTGAGTGGTCGTACTGTATATAGTGATTTATTTTCGCGTGAAGAAGAACATGATATCGGACATATTCGGTTAGCACGGAATGCCGACCTTATTATTTTAGCTCCCGCTACAGCTAATCGCATTGCAAAAATAGCCAACGGCATAGGAGATGATCTGGCTGATTGTGTACTTTTAGCAGCACGCTGTCCACTTTTGATCGCACCTGCCATGAATCCTGCTATGTGGACGCATCCAGCAACTGTTCGCAATATAGCACAATTACGCACAGATGGTGTACATATCGTAGGTCCAGAAACAGGCAAAATGGCCGAGCGCGATGAAACAGGTTGTGGACGTATGAGTGAACCCTTAACCATTATAGCTGCAGCAGAAACTCTTTTAGGTACGCAAGAAAAACCACTTTCTGATCGTCATTTCATTGTGACTTCTGGTCCTACTCATGAACCTATTGATCCTGTGCGCTATATTGCTAATCGTTCTTCAGGCAAACAAGGTCACGCCATTGCAACAGCTCTTGCTCATTTGGGTGCAAAAGTAACACTTATTTGTGGACCCGTTGAGCTTCCCGATCCACAAGAGATGAAAATTGTTCATGTTGAAACAGCATGTCAAATGTTACAAGCTGTTCAAGCTGCATTGCCCGCAGATGGTGCAATTTTTGTCGCTGCCGTTTGTGATTGGCGTAGCAAAACACAATCTTTATACAAAATAAAAAAGAGCGTTCATGAAACACCTCCATCTTTGCATATGATCGAAAATCCTGACATTTTGGCAACAATTGGACATGCTCAAAACCGCCCGCCATTGGTGATTGGTTTTGCTGCTGAAACCTGTGATATCACTGTAAATGCGCAAAAAAAATGTATAGAAAAAGGAGCAGATTTTATTCTTGCTAATAATGTCTCTCTTCTTTCTGATGGTACAAGTGTTATGGGTGCTGATACAAATCAAGTTTATTTTGTCAGCAAAGAAAATGTTGAACAGTGGCCACACATGAGTAAACAACAAGTCGCGCAAAAATTAGCAAAAGTTGTCGTATCATTTTTTGATACTCATCCTTCTACCCATGCATAAGCAAAAAACTTTTTATTTCAAATAAAACAAACATTTTTCAGATGATTTCATATCGATAAAAATTACACTATAAAATGAAAAACAGATTTCTTTTGCTAAAATAAAAAATATCTGCGTTTACAAAATTATTTATTACCCATCTTATTTAGTTTATTAACTTAGCAAGAAAAATATATCACAGTCTTAATGATAGATAAAAATGGGAAGGCTGTTTCGTTTACAAATATATTACCAATTTCCCCTTTTACATAAATAGATCTGCTATTATACACTCGTGATTCTATAAATATAGAATGTATTCTTTAAATCTGTCTCTTGTTTTTTATTCTTATTTTCTTATTTACAATTTATGATTTTTACTGCTGCCTACCGCGCTTTACAACGTCTTATAACTCCACAATATCGCACTATGATATTGAAAGCATTGGGTATTACCTTTATTATACTCGCCATTCTGTGGTTATGTGTGCGTCAACTTTTTATTTCCTATTTTTGGCCTTGGGTTTCTTATTTTCTTCCCGGATTACCTAGTTGGTTAGGATGGTTTGGACTGGGAATGTTTATTGTTTTTAATCTTGGCTTAGCTTTGTTGATGGCTTTTTTTATTGCACCTATCACGGCTATGATTGGTAGTTTTTTTATTGATTCTGCTGCTGAAATTATCGAAAAAGAAGATTATTCAAACGAACCTATTGGACATGCTCTACCTTTTGGACGTTCTCTTATTCTCTCCTTGAAATTTGTTATTTTAAGTCTTTTAGGCAATGGAATCGCTTTTATTTTGTTTTTTGTACCAGGCATTAATTTGATTGCCTTTTATGCTATTAATGGCTACTTGCTTGGTCGTGAATATTTTGTGTTTTCTGCCTACCGTTTTCGACCTGAAAAAGAAGCGCATGCTTTTTTATATACTCATTACACAACGGTTTTTGGTGCAGGATTGTTGATTGCAATTTTCGTTTCAATTCCCATTCTTAATTTAGCTACACCGCTTTTCGCAGCTGCCTTTATGACACACTTACACAAGATGCTTTCACAAAACACCACCGCACGTATTCCACACAACCAATCATAACACCAGACTCAACCTGAAAATATTGCCAATTATGGTTTAGAAAGCCATAAAAACCCACTAGTGATCGGTTTTTTAGAAACAACAATAGGAGATATTTTACTCCTTTTAAAAGACCATTTTTCTTTCTTTCATCAGAAATTACCCTTGAAAAAAATCTTGATCTAACACCAAAAAATCTTGCTCTAACACTAGCATTTCGCTAACATAACGCTACTGCATCTATTGTTTTGTAGACTGTTATAGCCTTGTTGAGGTTTACGGTTGTGTTTTTTTATGCTTAAAGCTCGCATAATTGTCATTAATAGTTCAATGTTCGTTTTTTATCAAAAGCAGATGAAGTGTTTACCAATCAACACGAGAGATAGATTTTGATATCATAGATAACGTGAATTATTAAAATCACTAAAAGATTTAATGATACGAAATACTTCTAAATATAGATAACTACTATGATATTTGGAAAAATAAAAAATGAAAGAATAATGGAATGATAGCTATACGTATAATAGCAAAAGTATTAAATAAATTCGTTTATTTAGCCAGCAAAGTGAGTCTGACCATTTAAGTCTATATTCTTTCGAAACGTACAAAAAGTGTATAATATTTTAAAGAGAGGCTATAAAGATGAACTGGATTACTAATTATGTTCGTCCTAAAATTAACTCTATATTGAGGCGACAAGAAATTCCAGATAATCTGTGGGTCAAGGATCCCATCAATGGTGAAATGATTTTCCATAAAGATCTGGAAATGAACCAATATGTGAGCCCTAGTTCTGGTCACCACATGCGTATCAGTGCCAAAAATCGTCTCATGCATTTTTTTGACGATGGTATTTATACACCTCTTGAAAATCCAAAAGTTGTTATTGATCCTTTAAAATTTCGCGATGAAAAACGCTATATTGATCGACTAAAAGATTATCGTTCCAGACTTGGGGTTGATGATAATATTTTAAGTGCACACGGTACTATCGAAGGCTTACCAATTATAGCCACCGTTCAAGACTTCGCCTTTATGGGAGGATCACTTGGTATGGCTTCAGGAGAAGCAATCATCAAAGCTTTTAATACTGCCATTGCTGAAAAATGTCCTCTGGTTCTTTTTGCTGCTTCTGGTGGCGCGCGCATGCAAGAAGGAACACTTTCACTAATGCAAATGCCCCGTACAACAGTAGCAATTGAAATGCTAAAAGAAGCAAAACTTCCCTATATCGTTGTTCTTACGAATCCGACCACTGGTGGTGTCACTGCTTCTTATGCTATGCTCGGCGATATCCATATTGCTGAACCCGGTGCTATGATTGGTTTTGCAGGACCACGTGTAATTCAACAAACAATACGCGAAACTTTACCAGAAGGCTTTCAAAGTAGTGAATATCTGCTCGAACATGGCATGATTGATATGGTTGTATCACGTTTAGAAATGAAAGCTACCATTGCACGGCTTTTACGCTTAATGATGAAATATCCTGCTGCTACTCATCCTTCCAATCCATCTCCAACAGGTTCTCAAACGTCGCATTCTGCAACAAAAGCAGCTTAATTTCATGGAAAAAAACCAAATACAAAGGATAATGGATGATTTACTGAAAAGCTATCCAAAGAAATTTGATCTTTCTTTAAAACGTATTCTTCGTCTCCTAGAACGTCTTGGTAATCCACATTTAAAGCTTGCACCCGTTATTCATATTTCTGGGACAAATGGCAAAGGATCAGCTTCAGCTATTTGTCGTTCTCTTTTGGAAAGTGCAGGATACCGTGTTCATGTATACAGCTCACCTCACTTGGTCAATTGGAATGAACGTTGTCGACTAGGGCAAACAGGAAATGGCCAATTTGTTACAGAAAGCCAATTAGCAGAGATCATTCGTAAAGTTATAAAAGTAAACCGTCAAGAACCAATTACTATTTTTGAAATTTTTACAGCTGCTGCCTTTATGCTGTTTAGTATGTATCCAGCTGATGTCGTGATTTTAGAAGTTGGATTGGGGGGACTTTTTGATGCTACCAACGTGATTGATAAGACAGCTGTATCACTTATTATGCCCATCGACTATGATCATGAATCTTTTCTTGGAAATACAATTGCACAAATAGCTTTTCAAAAAGGAGGCATTATAAAACCAACTTCTCCAGTGGTTATCGGTAAGCAAATTCATGATGAAACTCTTTCTATTTTAACAGCTCTCGCGGATAAAAATAAAGCACCTTATTTCCTGTTCGATCAAGATTATCAAAGCTATATAGAACATGGACGTATGGTGTTTCAAAATAGTCAAGGTCTTATGGATCTGCCACTTCCTAATCTTGTTGGAACACACCAAATTGCCAATGCTGGAGCTGCCCTTGAAGCAGTGTATCAAGCAGGTTTTCGACTTTCAGAACAAACAATAAGTTATGCTTTGCGAAATATTTACTGGCCAGCACGGATGCAGCACCTTACCCATGGCCATCTGGTTAATCAGCTGTCTCCTAATATTGATTTATGGTTAGATGGTGGTCATAATCCGGCTGCTGGAAAAATTGTTGCGGCAGAACTTACTCAATGGAGAAAAAAATCAAACCGTCCTCTTATTATGATCGTTGGTATGCTCAATACTAAAGATGCTGTTGGTTATTTTCGTCCTTTAGCAAACCTCATAGATAAAGTCTACACAATCCCATTAACCGACAACACTGCTGGTATTTGTCCAACAATTTTAGCTGAATCTGCCAAAACAATAGGGCTTTTTGCCTCCCCACAAGCACATCTACAAGATGCTTTACATAAAATTAACATAGAGCATAAAGATGCTATTGTTCTTATTGGTGGTTCCCTTTATCTTGCCGGAGATATTTTACGTGACAATAAAACACCACCATGTTAAAAATTGACTATCTGTGGAGCTTTGAAAGATAGACTTTTTAATCATGCAGCTTGATTGTGCACTTTATCAACATCCTAAACTTATTACTGTTTTCGGCGGCTCTGGTTTTGTGGGCAGACATGTCGTTGAAACGTTAACTAAGCGGGGTTATCGTGTTCGCATCGCCGTTCGTTATCCGCAAAAAGCTTATTACATGCTCCAAATAGGAGAAGTGGGACAAACTCAAATGCTTGAAACCAATGTAAAGCATCGTGCCTCTATTGCACGTGCATTACTTGGAGCAGATGGCGCTGTTTTTCTTCCTGGCAGCCTAACACAAGCAAACCAATCAAGTTTTAAAAAAATACAAATTGATGGTACACAAAATATCTCTGAATTGACAGCGGAAGCTCGCATTCCACTTATTTATATGTCAACACTTGTTGCCAATCAAAACGCTTCTTTTCTCTATGCACACGTTAAATATCTGTGTGAACAAATTGTTCAGAACACACATCCTCAAGCAATTATTATGCGCCCATCCGTTATCTTTGGACCAGAGGATTGTTTCTTTAACACTTTAGCAAACTTGTCCTGTTTTTTACCGATCATGCCCCTTTTTGGAGGTGGACAAAATAAATTGCAGCCCGTCTACGTTGGTGATATCGCTAAATTTGTTTTACGCGCTTTAGAAGGACAAGTTATTTCTGGGAAAAGCTATGATCTTGGTGGTCCTCAAATCATTACATTCCAAAATGCCCTTGAAAATATCTTTAAAATCATCCACCGTAAAAAAACAACTCTATCTATGCCCCTTTTTATTGGACTCTTGATGGGAAGTTTTTTTGGAACAATCGGTAAATTACCTCTCGTACCAACATTCGTAACCTCTAATCAAATACGCTTTCTGCAAGTGGATAATGTTGTTTCTCAAGAAGCTATAAAAAATAGATATACTTTAGAAGGAGTAGGTATCACTCCTAGAGCAATGGCAGCAATCTTGCCAAATTATCTTTGGCGATTTCGTCCACAAGGTCAATTTTCCAAAAAATTGCTTGTCTAATGCATAAAATCGCTTGTCTTGCGCATATAAGACATTGATTTATAATCAACAAATTATCATTTTACATGTTGTAACATCATCAGATTCTCTCAGCTCTAATCCTTTTTATGATGAATCAATTCAAACATGTTCCCATGTATGTCACAAACAGAATCATTATATAGATAAAAATCGATTGAGAAGAAAATAAAATGATTCTCATAAATCATCTCAGTGCCAAAACTGTGAATAACTATTAAGGGCTAAGAAAATGATAATGCTAAATATAATGATGATTATGGCTTATCCTTTACGTAAAAAGATGGTATTTTCACAAGAAACATTATAAAATGTTTTTCTTGAGTAATAAAAGAAATCTCGTTGAAAAATGCAATATACAAAAGCGTGAGATAATCCATAATCTTCATTGTTTAATGAGATTTTTCTAGAGAATTTTGAAAATTGTAAAATCAAATGAGAAGAAAAACTAAAAATCCTAGAATCTATCCTATACTTTCATGTTTTTGCCAGATAAAGCTGTGTTCTCGTTTTAAAAATAAACCAAAAGATATTCACAATAGATTGAGTCTTATTTAGTATACAAAATTTGATACAGATTATAATATATTGATTCATCTTATATTTATTTCAAACATGCGGCAAAATTAGATTTATATGCTGATTCGTCGAAAATTGCTAAAGCTCACATTTCATTGTTTTTTTTATTGTTGAGTTAATTTCTTCTTATAAAAAGAAGAAGTCCTTTTCTTAATGAGATTTACATGTCCTGCTCTTTTTTCAAAAAAATAATCTCATCATAACCTTCCTTACCACCCTACCTTCCTCACAATTTAAAAATCAACTTAAAAATCAACGAACATCAATATATGACCATTACAAAGATTTATAAAAACTTGAAAAGAATTTTTCATATAAAGAAGTCTTTCTATTCACTTGCATTTTTTTTTAATTTCTCCTACCGTTCGAGAAAAAATGATTTTAAAGGAATAAAAAAATGGCAACTCCAAATTATGTTGTCAAAGATATTGCGCTTGCTGCCTATGGACGTAAAGAACTTGATATTGCCGAAACAGAAATGCCTGGTCTCATGGCTTGTCGTAAAGAGTTTTCCTCAAGCCAGCCTTTGCGTGGAGCGCGCATTTCCGGCTCGTTACATATGACGATCCAAACAGCTGTTTTAATTGAAACATTGAAAGCGATCGGAGCTGAGGTACGGTGGAGTTCTAGCAATATTTTTTCCACGCAAGATCATGCTGCAGCGGCTATTGCAGCCACTGATACCCCTGTCTTTGCGGTCAAAGGCGAAACACTTGAAGAATATTGGTCTTATATAGATGCTATTTTCCAATGGCCAGATGGCAATCCCTCAAATCTTATCTTAGATGATGGAGCTGATGCGACAAATTATATTTTGATAGGATGTCGTGCAGAAACAAATAAAGATATATTATCACACCCCAAAACAAAAGAAGAAGAATTCTTTTTTAAACAAATCCAAAAACGTATGGATGCAACACCAGGTTTTTTCACACGCCAACATGCAGCAATCAAAGGTGTGAGCGAAGAAACGACAACAGGTGTAAACCGCCTTTATCAATTGCAAAAAGAAGGCTTTTTGCCTTTTCCTGCCATTAATGTCAATGATAGTGTTACGAAGTCGAAATTTGATAATAAATATGGCTGTAAAGAATCATTGGTCGACGGTATTCGACGTGCAACAGATATAATGATGGCTGGGAAAGTTGCCATTGTTTGTGGTTACGGTGATGTAGGGAAAGGTTCAGCGGCCTCTCTTTCAGGTGCTGGTGCTCGCGTCCAAGTAACAGAGATTGATCCAATCTGCGCCCTTCAAGCAGCTATGGATGGCTATGAAGTCGTGGATTTAGATGATGCCGCCTCCAGTGCCGATATTATCATCACAGCAACAGGCAATAAAGATATTGTTCGCTTAGACCATATGCGACAAGTTAAAGACATGTGTATTCTTGGAAATATTGGCCATTTTGATAATGAAATACAAGTAGCAGCTCTTAGAAATTTACCATGGACAAATATTAAACCACAGGTTGACATGATCACCTTTCCTGATGGAAAACGTGTTATTTTGCTTTCTGAAGGGCGTTTACTTAATCTTGGAAATGCTACAGGACATCCCTCTTTTGTCATGTCTGCCTCGTTTACTAACCAAGTTCTAGCGCAAATTGAACTCTTTACGCGTTCAGAACATTATAAAAATGAAGTGACCGTTTTGCCGAAGTATCTTGATGAAAAAGTTGCGCGCCTTCACCTTGATCGGCTAGGAATAAAATTAAGCGTATTATCAGAAGAACAAGCTGCTTATATTGGAGTTACACCACAAGGACCTTATAAACCAAATCATTATCGTTACTAATATGTTTCCTTGGGTTAAAAAAAAAGGAAAAGGTGCCGTGCTAAGCTTTGGTGATCATGACCCCAAAGAAAAAGCTCAAAAAATGATCCGGATTTGTACGTATCTTTTTTGCCTTCTTTCCCTTTTTTCCCCTACATACGTTGTTGCACAATCATGGGAAACACATTTACCGTTTATCTTCAATTTACCAGATGGTCCATGGCTTCTTTTAGCACTTTGCGGAGGAGTTTCTTGTGCCTCCCTTCTTACGTGTGTGGCAGTTATTATGCGTGCTAAAAAAACTTCACGCAAACCTCTGCAAGCCATGCAAACAGACTTTTCTGAAAAACTTAAATATTATGAGTGGCTTCTAGAAGAAACAGGGCAAATCCTTCTCATTTGGGAAAAACCAACCGAATCTCCTCGTGTTGTTGGGCATCTTCCCACTTTACAAAAAACAGAAATTTCTCAGCAAGATTTGCAACATTTTGAGCTTTGGATTGAGAAAAATTCTCTGCGAGAACTTGATTACGCATTAACGCAATTGCGTTATAAATCTCATCCTTTTGAGCTTTCCATCACCACTATAAACAATATGCTATTACAAGTTACAGGGGTTATTGCCGGAACAGTAGCCATTGCGCGCTTTCAAGATATCTCAACACAGCAAAGCGAAAATGCACGTTTACAAAAAGATATTGCCAAAATTCTTATCGAGCTCAGAATGCAGCGTAATCTTCTTGATCGCATTCAAGAACCTGTATGGATACGTGATGATAAAGGAGACATTTGTTTTGCTAATCGTGCCTTCAGAGAAATGACACGCTTTCGAGAAGGCAGTAATGAAGTCTACGATCTTTTCAATGAAACAACACAACGCAAAACAGAGGAAACAGAAACATTTTTTCAAGAACATATGCATACAGTCATTGATGGAGAACGGCACAATTTTCATCTCACACGGATTACAACAGAAGAAGGAATGGCAGCGTTTGCCCGCGATGATAGCGCATATGAAAATCTTACCAATGAATTGAGACGCATTCTTCAAAACCATTGTGAAACACTTGATCAAATATCAACAGCTGTAGCAATTTTTGATACCAACCAAAAATTAAAATTCTGCAACCATGCTTTTAAAATTTTATGGCCATTAGAGAGTTCTTTTCTAGAAAGTGAACCGAGCCATACATTGTTTCTTGAACGTTTGCGTGAAAAAGGACTCATTGCTGAACATCCTGATTGGCGTGCATGGAAAGAAAAGCTTTTTAACGCCTATCGGCAAACAGAATCAAATCAACAAATTTGGAACCTTCCAGATGGACGTACGGTACGTGTCATTTCTACCCCTCACCCACAAGGAGGTGTCACTTGGCTTTATGAAAATCTTACTGAAAAAATTGATCTTGAACGACGTTATAATACACTCATTAAAATACAAGGCGAAACTCTTGATAAACTTTCAGAAGGAGTAGTGGTCTTTGGCACTGACGGACGTCTCCGTTTATCCAATCCAGCCTTATCTAAATTATGGTCTCTTCCCTCTAATTTATTAGTAGAGGGTACTCATATTACCCAATTACAAAACCATTGTTCAGCCCTAACTTTGAGAAAAGAATGGGACCAATTTACCCAATTTATTACAGGCTTTGCCGAAAAACGCGACACATATTCAGGTCGTATAGATCTTGTCAATGAAATGATCATCGATTACACACTTGCACCACTTCCCGATGGGCAGACAATGCTTACTTTCCTAAATGTCACAGATTCCGTTCATGTTGCACGTGCCCTTCAAGAAAGAAATGCAGCCTTAGAAAGTGCTGATCGTCTGCGGAATGAATTTGTGCAACATGTTTCCTATGAATTGCGTACACCTCTCACCAATATTATTGGATTTTCTGATCTTTTACGTGATCAAATTTTTGGGTCTATCAATAAACGCCAAAAAGAATATCTCGAACATATTCACTCGGAATCAAACACTCTTTTAAATATTGTTAATGATATTCTTGACCTTGCAACCCTTGATGCGGGTATCATGGAACTTGATATAAAGCCTGTTAACATTACTGATGCAATGATACAGGCAGTAACACGCGTAGAAGAGCGCCTTAACGGGCGTTATATTACGCTTTTACAGCAAATTTCTCCATCCTTAAATTTTATTTCTGCTGATGCAACACGTTTACATCAAATCTTCGTTAATGTTTTGAGCAATGCTATTAATTTTGCAACAGAAGCAAGTATCATTGAATTTTGTGCCGACGAAGAAGCTGAACATATTGTTTTCAGTGTCTATAATGAGGGATCTGATATTCCTAAAGATATTCTTGACCGCATTTTTAAACGTTTTTCTTCCCATTCGCATCATGGTGGACGAGCAGGAGCAGGGCTTGGTCTTTCCCTTGTGAAAAGCTTTGTTGAACTTCACGGTGGACATGTTGAAATTCTTACCGGCACCGGACAAGGAACAACAGTTAAGTGTTTTTTCCCAATTTCTAAAGGAGATAAAGTTCTTTAATCTCGTTCTTTCTTATAACAGAATTTCCTTCAGTCATGGAATCGTTAATGAATTTTAGTTTTTTTCTCGAAAATGAAGAAGCAACAAAGCTTTTTGCACAGGATTTAGCCCTCGCTTTAAAGCCAAGTGATCTTGTAACATTACAAGGTGATCTTGGAGTGGGAAAATCAACCATCGCACGTACAATCATCCATACACTTGCCAATGATAATACTATGGATGTTCCAAGTCCTACTTTTACTCTTGCCCAAAGTTATCAACTTCCGCAATTGGAAATTATTCATGCTGACCTTTACCGCCTTTCTATGGCAGAAGAAATTGATGAATTAGGGCTTCATGAAGCGCGTGAACAAAGCATTTTGCTTATTGAATGGCCGGAAAAAGCTGAAGATCTTTTAGGGACTGTTACCTTTGCACTCACCTTACGATATGAAGGCTCTGGGCGTCATATCACTCTTACATCATCACAACATTCTACAGAACGTCTTCAGCGATCGTTTGCAATTCGCACATTTTTAAAAACCCATAAACGCGGTCATGTCCATCGTCATTTTTTGGCAGGTGATGCCTCTGCACGCATATATGAACTTCTGGATGATGGACATCATAAGGAAGTTCTTATGGATGCGCCAACTATGCAAATAGCACAAAACACAGATCTTTCTTACATAACGACGGCACGTCTTGCAAAAGATATCCGTCAATTTATCGGAATTAATCAGCTCATTTTAGACAATGGATTTTCTGCTCCTCACATTTTTGTCACAGATTTTGAAAAGGGTCTTGTAATTTTAGAAGATTTCGGACGTGAAGGACTTTTAGATCAAACAGGCAATCCGCTAGAAGAGCGTTATATTGCCTGTAGCCAATTGCTGGCTGCTTTTCACCAAAAATCATGGCCTTCAGAAAAACAATTTACAACATTTTTGCTTCAAATTCCCTCCTATGATTGCCAAACTCTACAATCAGAACTCTCCTTATTTCTGGATTGGTATATTCCCTTTCAAACACAAAAAAGCTTGAATCAGGAACAACGTAATGCATTTTTTAACTGTTGGCAGCCCTATCTCGATAGCCTTGTCCAAGGAGAAAATACCTTTGTTATGCGTGATTATCATTCTCCTAATATTCTTTGGCGCAAAGATAAAAAAGGAATGGCCCGCATTGGTCTTCTTGATTTTCAAGATGGTTTAAAAGGTCCAACAGCCTATGACCTTGTATCTTTAGCGCAAGATGCACGCGTATTTATCCCACCGACCCTCGAAACAAAAATTCTTGATACCTATTGCAATGCACGTCATAAAGCACCGCGACCTTTTGATGAAGATGAGTTGCGTAAACTCTATGCATTTGCAGGCGCTCAACGGGTTTCAAAAATTTTAGGGATTTTCGTACGACTCCATCAGCGTGATGGAAAATCATCTTACCTTAAACATCTACTCCATCTTCAGGATTATCTTGCTCGGAATCTCGCACACCCTATTCTTGCACCTCTACAAAATTTTTATCAAGAAATAGGAATCCTTGTAAAGAAATAGATGCTATATTTTGATTAACGATGATAACTTATGATTGTGTAAATTGAATGAGAACTTTGAATCAGATTTTTTCATTTTAATCCCTTTATGATGAATCAAAAGAAAATATTCTTTTGCACATTACCAACATGGATTAGTGTGTAAAAAAACACTTCAAAAACAAGACAATTACCTTCTATAAATCGTTCCAATATAAGAGAAATATTAGCAACTGACAAAACAATGATCATGCTAGCTTACACTTTTAAACATAAGGATGGTGATTAGTACCGTAACATCATCCTCTGCCTTGCAAGACATCAAAGTAATTCATTTTTATTATAAAATATGAAAATAAATTGAATCCACCTGTATTTTTTTAAACTTTTTGTGAAAATTAACAAATATTCTTTACGAAATTAATTGCTCAAATATTACAACGTCACGGATATCATTTTTCTGCAAATGATAAGACATGCGATAAGCATTCAAAGCATTGATTTATAATGATAATTTATAGTTATTCATATTGAATTAGATCCCCGAATAACGTAAGATTCCCTTATTTCAAACCTGCTTATCTTGAATCAATCAAAACCATTCGCTTGCACATCACAAGCGGGATGAGTGTGTGGATAAAATTTGTATAAGAAAGGACTAAAAATGACTCTTATGAACCATCTTAATGCAAGGGCTGCCGCAACATCGGGAGCTAGCAAATTTGGGAGGCTAGCAAATATAACGATAGTGCCAGCTTGCTTCTTCACAAACGTAAAGATGGAGGTGCTCAATGGATTTACCGTTATAATACCCTTCACGGGCCCCGTCGTGAAATAGGTTTGGATGCTTTAGATTTAGTAAAGCATTTCTTTTGTTGAATTGTCTCAGGAATTTTCTTTCTATTTTGATATGATTACTTAAATTTTGTAATATATTTCAATATTTGTTTCATAAAAAATCTATTGTGCAAATAGCGTTTTTTCATTTTTCTTTGCATAAAATTATTTTTTCTCCTGTATAAAAATTGTATACAGTATAAACAATGCAGATAATCAATAAATGGAATATTTTCCATGCACATCAAATGAGATCACATGCCCCAGAACCCACGTGTTTTTTCTATCTCCCCAGGAACTGCTTTTCTACCATGTTTTGTTGATGCACTATTCTCAGGTGCTCTTATTCATGATTTTGCATCCAGCGGAGATATCCAAACAGTCCTTGCGGATACTCTCATTTATGTGCCAACACGTCGCGCTGCGCGCGCTCTACGTATAGCCTTTGCTGAAAGAGATGATAAAAAATCAACCTTCTTGCCAATCATTTGCCCTTTAGGAGATGTTAACGAAGACAGTATCTTTTTTGCTGAACACTATACGAATACTCTGAACCCACCACTTGGAGAAATTGAACGCCTTCTGCTTTTAGCACGTCTTATTCGCCCTTGGCGTGAAAATTTACCAGCTCATTTGCATGCCATGTTTGGTAAAGAAGATGTCCTTATTCCTGCTCATACTGCTGATGCAATTTGGCTTGCTCAAAATCTAGCAAATTTGATGGATGAAATTGAAACAGAGTCAGCAGATTGGTCAAAACTTAAAGAAATTGCACCAGATACAGTAGCTGAATGGTGGCAAATCACACTCAGTTTTCTTACTATTGTCACACAAAACTGGCCACAAATCTTACAAGAAAGACAACGTAACAATCCAGCTGAATGGCGCAATCAAGTACTCAAAATGCACGCCGAAATTTTACACCACACACAGCCAAATAAACCCATCATTGTCGCTGGTGTGTCAGGCTCCATTCCCGCAGTTTCTCACCTCTTAAAGGTTATTGCGACTCTTCCCAAAGGAGCTGTTGTTCTTCCAGGTCTTGATCTTCACATGGATGAAGAACAATGGGAGGCATTAGACACAATGAATGAAAAAACAAATGATGATTCTTTTGATCATGCTGCTAACGTTTTTAGTCATCCCCAATACCATTTAAAAAAACTTCTTTCTCTCATGAAATGTCACCGCATGCATGTGTGCGAAATTGGTCAACAAAGCGCAATAAAGAAAAAACGGGCAGCTCTTGTATCAGAAGCATTCAGACCAACTTCTACAACAGACAAGTGGGCACGAATTATACGTGATGATTACGAAAATATTTGCACAAATTGGTCATTCATCGAAGCTATAAACGAACGCGAAGAAGCACTTACCATCGCTGTTGCTTTACGCAATGCTATTGAAGAACCTCAAAAAACTGCAGCTCTTATTACAAATGACCGTAATTTAGCACGTCGTGTTTCCGCGGAATTACAGCGTTTTGGAATTGAAGCAAATGATTCAGGTGGCATACCTCTTGCACAAACACTCCCTGCAACCCTTTTACGACTTATTTTAGAAAATGTATTTCAACCTTATGACCCTATTGCTTTTCTTTCTCTGCTCAAACACCCCCTCACAACGCTTAAACACAGCCGTCATCATTTACGCGAAATGGCAGAAAATTTTGAGATTTTTGTTCTTCGCGGAAACACGGGCAGTGTGAATCTTTGCGAATGTGACCAATTTTTTGAAAAATGGATGAAAATACGTTTCCAAAATACTAACATCAGCACCTTTGATCAACAAAAGAGTGAAGAAGCACATCTTCTTTGTCAGCTTTTGGTTAAAGCTGTCGAACCTTTAGCGTCTCTTATGAAACAAGTAAAGGAATGCACCATCAATGAAGCTGCGGCGGCAACAGTTGAAGTTTTTGAAAATTTCGGGCGTGATGAAAACAATTCTCTTGCCCATCTTTATCAAGATGAAGCGGGACAAGCTCTCCTAACTTTTTTGCGTGAATTGGTCAGTGACCAATCAGGACTCAAATTTCATCTTTGCGAATGGCCTGCTATGTTTTTAGCTCTGATGGCAACCCGTTCCGTTACCCCCTCACCCGGAGGACATCCACGCTTATTCATCTGGGGGGCTTTGGAATCGCGCTTGCAAACGGTTGATACCGTGGTTATCGGTGGGCTCAATGAAGGATCTTGGCCTATTACAACCCGCAATGACGCCTTTTTATCGCGACCAATGAAAATGATGTTAACTCTTGAACCACCTGAACAGCGTATCGGTCTTTCTGCGCATGATTTTCAGTGGGCTATGGGAATGGATAAAGTGGTTATGAGCAGAGCACTGCGAGTTAATCACGTTCCTTCTCTTCCTTCACGCTGGTTACAACGCTTGGAAACAGTTATAGGAAAACAGGTTTGGAAACAAATCCGTACACGAGGTGAAATATTACTTCATTGGGCGAAAATGATTGACAACACAAACACAACTGCATGTGTGCAGCGCCCTTGCCCTGTACCGCCTCTGAAAATGCGTCCACGTCATTTTTCGGTCACTGAAATAGCAACATTACGGTATGATCCTTATGCCATTTATGCAAAAAAAATCTTGCGTCTCAAACCGCTTAAGCCCCTCATTCGTAATCCTAACGCTACTGAGCGCGGAATACTTTACCACTCTATTCTTGCTGCTTTTTGTAAACAAGTAAAAAATCCAAACGCCGCAAATGCATTAAATGTCCTCTTAAATATTGGACGTCAAGAATTTGATAAATGCAATTTACCTACAGATGTTAAAGCAATCTGGTGGAACAATTTTGAACATTTTGCTCCGTTTTTTATTCAATGGGAAAAAAGTTTAAGTCCTCGAGAACGATATAGCGAAGTCGTATCACACAAAATACCTATAGGAACCACAGGTGTAACCCTCGCAGGACGTGCTGACCGTATTGATGTTTTGCCAGATAAAATGGTTGAAATTATTGATTTTAAAATCAGCTCTCCCCCCTCATCAAAACAAGTTCACAGCTTATTATTTCCACAATTGGCATTGGAAACAGCTTTGCTGATGCAAGGCGCATTTATAGACTTTCAAGATCTGATGCCCTCAAATTTGTTTTATATTCCCCTCAATAAAAAAGGTAAAATCATTTCCCAATCCATTTTTTTACAGAAAAGAGAAAAAGATGACCAAAGTGTAATGGACCTTGGTAAAAAAGCATGGAAATATCTTATCGCATTAATGGAATATTATCAAAATCCGCAACAAGGCTATCTTTCACATGCCATCCCCATAAAAACACAATATGAAGGTGATTATGACCATCTGGCACGCTTATGGGAATGGTCCAACAGCCTTCACCAAGCAGAACAATCATGACTCTTTTTTCTATTCCTGAAGCAGCCCTTGAGGCACAAGCAACGGCAACACATCCAAAAACAAATGTTTGGGTTTCTGCAAATGCAGGCTCTGGAAAAACCCACGTTTTAAGCGAACGTGTTATTCGTTTGCTTTTAAATGGTACCCCTCCAGCACGTATTTTATGCCTCACTTACACAAAAGCTGCCGCTGCCGTTATGCAATCGCGAATTTTTCGCACACTTTCTAGTTGGAATGAACTCGATGATACACAGCTTCTAAAAACCTTATCGCAGCTTGAAAATAAGCCCATCAACGCACAAAAATTGGCTTATGCACGTCAACTCTTTGCTCGTGCCCTTGAAACACCTGGAGGCTTAAAAATTCAAACTATCCACGCATTTTGTGAATCTCTTTTGCATCAGTTTATGCTCGAAGCCAATATTGCAGGACATTTTGAAATGATCGACGATATCCGTCGAAAAAAATTATTACAAGAAGCGCGTTGTCAACTTTTAGAGTATAACGATGCACAATCTGCTTTGAAGCAGTTACTTGAAGTTATTGGTGAACATAATTTTAACCAATTGCTGTATGAAACCACTGAAAAACAACATGAACTGTCGAATTTTTTGTCTTCTCTTCATTCAGAAAATGGAGAACAGAAATTGCGTGCGCTCTTTAATTTAGCGCCCGATGACACAAGCCAACATCTTCTGGAAAAAATTCAACAAACTGCTCATCTGCCTCTTTACGCTTTTAAACATTGCCAAACCTATGGCAATAAAAGTCTTAAAGAGATGATCAATAAATTTGCTCCATTAGAAAATACGACTGATGAAACAAAGATTATCAACATTATTTCTGATATTTATTTTAAAAACACAGGAGAACCTCGTAGTTTTGCACGTTTCTCTTGTAAAAAATCAGATGATATTTGGCCTTTTATTCAACCAATTATTGAAGAAAAACAAAGCCAGCTTTCTGTTCTTTTCAAAAAATATCAATGCCTAAAAATTATGACACTTAATGTGGCTGCTTTTCAACTTTGTGCCTTATATCTTAAAATCTATGCAAATTTAAAAAAAGCCAATGGTTTATTCGATTTTGATGATCTTATTGAACGCACACTTTATTTATTACAGCGTAAAGGAGCAAGCCAATGGGTGCATTATAAACTTGATCGTGGTCTTGATCATATTTTGCTTGATGAAGCACAAGATACTAACCCCAAGCAGTGGCAAATTATTCAACTTTTAGCACAAGAATTTTTCACTGGGCATGGTCAACGTACGAATACACGCACGCTTTTTGCTGTTGGAGATGAAAAACAGTCTATCTATTCTTTTCAAGGTGCTGCACCAGAAAATTTTGCTGCTAATGGACGAATTATTCAAACAAAAGCAAAACAAGCAAAACAAAAATTTGAAAAAGTACAATTACATTATTCTTTTCGCTCTACACCTGATGTCCTTAAAAGTGTGGATCTTGTTTTTGAAACACCAAAAAATTATAAAGGATTGTCAGCAGAAAATACAAAAACAGTGCATGAAGCTATTCGTGTTCACAGTCCAGGTGAAGTTATTTTATGGGATGCCATTTCCAAAGAAATAAACGAATTGCCTGATGATTGGCATACCGCTGTTGATCATTTAGATACTCCAGCAATGCTTTTGGCAGAAAAGATTGCTGAAACTATCGCTAACTGGTTACACAAAGGAGAAACACTTCCCACAAAAGGACGTTTTTTGCGTGCCAGTGATATTATGATTTTGGTCCGTAAGCGTGATCAATTTGCCTCGACGCTTTCTCGTGCACTTAAACAACGCGATATTCCTGTCGCTGGTGCTGACCGTTTACAGCTTATCAATCATATGAGCATCCGTGATCTCATGGCGCTTGCCCGTTTTATCTTGCAACCACAAGATGATCTTTCTCTTGCTTGTGTTTTAAAAAGTCCACTTTTCGCGCTCACGGAAGAGGAACTTTTTCAGCTTGCAGCCTACCGTACTGACTCGCTTTGGAAAAACCTTTGTACGCACGCATCATCTTGTGCATCTTTTAAATATGCCTTTGAAAAACTAAGCTATTATCGCACTCTAGTAGATAAAATACCAGTATTTGAATTCTATAGCCATATTCTGAATAATGATAAGGGACGACAAAAAATTTTAGCGCGTCTAGGATCTGAAGCAAATGATGTGCTCGATGCTTTCATGGACTATACATTGTCTATTCAAAAAACTGGTTTACCAGGATTACAAGCCTTTTTAGAAACACTCAGTGTAAGCGAACCAGAAATTAAACGAGAATTTGATCAAAACCATGAAGAAGTTCGCATCATGACTGTTCATGCTGCTAAAGGACTAGAAGCTGCTGTTGTATTTTTGGTTGATCCAGGCAGTGCTATTTGGCATTCTGCACATGCGCCTCATTTGCTTAAAGTTCCTTTACACAATACACAATCGAACGATCAACAAGGTTTTATTTGGCGTCCTAATGAAAAATTTGACATCCCCACTTCTGAAAAAGCTCTTTCGCATTTAAAGGAGCGCGCTGAAGAAGAGTATAAACGCCTTCTCTATGTAGGAATGACACGCGCTGAAGACAGATTATTTATCTGCGGATACAGTGGTAAAAAAATCTTCTCTGACACATGGTTACAATTGGTAAAGAAAGCTCTTACACCGCATATGGTTGCTATAAAAGGTCCTGCAGAAGATATTGCGGCTTGGCGCTATTGCATCACACCTTCTTCTTCTATGCCTATAGACCAAGAAATATCTTGTGCTAAAGACCAAATACTTCCACCTTTACCTGACTTTTTCTCCCGTAAAGTACCAGAAGAACAAGCCCTACCAAAACCGTTGAACCCTTCCGTTGCTAGTCTTTCTATTGAAGCTGATAGTGAAATTTCCTCTCAGACAAAATATCTTAGCATTTCACCTGTCTTGGGAGAAACAAACACCAAGAGAGCCTTTTTTATCGAATATGGTAATATTGTTCACAGGTTACTACAATATCTCCCCAATTGTCCCCCTCGAAAACGTCGAGATTACGCACGACATTATCTCGATACCAAAGCCTCTCACTGGAATGAAGATCAAAAAGAAAATGCACTGCGTCATGTTTGGCAAATCCTAGATCATTCTTACCTTAAACCCCTCTTCTCTGAACACTCACGTGCTGAAGTTTCTTTGACGGGTATTGTAAAAATTCGTGGAAAAAAACAAACGGTTTCCGGTCAAATTGATCGTCTATACATCACTCAAGATAGCGTTATTTTTGCTGATTTTAAAACTGGAACACCGCCAGAAGATCAAGCTGCTATTGCGCCACACTATTTGCTGCAAATGGCTCTTTATCGAAAATTGTTGCAAACTATCTATCCTGACAAAGACATTCAGGCTCTTATTGCATACAGCAAAGAAATCAAAGTTTTCAAACTTCTTCCAGAAAAACTCGATGCACTTCTTGATGAAATTGCTTAATAAGTTCAGAAATTTTCCTCATAAAAGCTTCTTTAATAATTTATCTTTGCAATAACTTGATATGGCTTGTTAATATACCAATCTATAAAAGTGAATATATTTAAAGGATAAATCAATGGTATGTATAAAAATTGATAAGAGCAATTTCGAAAGTGAAGTTCTGACTTCTTCCACCCCTGTTGTTGTAGATTTTTGGGCAGAGTGGTGTGGTCCTTGCAAAATGATTGCTCCAATTTTGGATGAAATTTCAGTAGAAATGCAAAATCAAGTTAAAATTGTCAAAGTGAATATTGATGAAAACCCAGAACTGGCTACCCAATATGGTGTGCGCTCGATTCCTACCTTATTGATGTTTAAAAACGGGAATGTTGCATCAAATATGGTTGGCGCTGCTTCTAAAGGACGTATTTCTGACTGGATCAAAGAAGGACTTCATTAAATTTGCTTGTAATGTTTTTTACGATAACCTGCTATGAGCATTATTTTACTTGTTTTTAATATTATACCTACTCTTGCATTCATACAGTTCATAATGAGCATATTTATGCCTTTTTAAGAAACTTTTTCCCATATTGGTGCGCTATCTTTGAGAATGAAAGAATGGTTTTTTAATTTTGAACACGTAGATTTTAAAGGAAATAAGCTTACCGTCTTTGAGATTTCATTGAAGCTTAAAAATGATTAATTCTCTTTAAAATCAAATTATTGTAGCAAAGGAGAGGTATTATCCTCTCCTTTTATTTAATTCTTTAAGAACTATTTTTTGTAACGCATATTTGTTTATTCAGAGCGTATTTGATAGTCTTTAAAGACTGCAAATTTTATTTTTGGTGCCCGTTCTGCCTCATAATTCAATGAAAAATGGTTTTCTGCTAAAAAAACTGGATCACCCTCTAGGTCATGAGCAATAGCAAAACGATGATTGATAAGAAATTTTTGAAGTTCCTCTTTGCTCTGTGCCGAAATCCAACGACATATATTAAAACGTGCTGCTTCAAAACTTACTGGTAAGCCATATTCTATCTTCAGTCGTTCCTTGAGAACATCAATTTGCAAAGCACCAATGACACCAATGAGAGAAGGTGAACCATCATCAGGGATAAATAATTGTACAACTCCTTCTTCAGCCATTTGCTGTAAAGCTTCTTTCAATTTTTTTGCTTTCATCGGATCGCCTAAACAAACACGACGCAAAATTTCTGGTGCAAAATTAGGTACTCCCTTAAACAGAATATCTTCTCCTTCCGTCAAGGTATCACCAATACGCAACGTTCCATGATTAGGAATCCCTACGATATCACCAGCATAGGCTTGATCAGCAATTTGGCGTGAACGTGCAAAGAAAAATTGCGGTGCCGAAAGTGTCATCGATTTTCCTGTTCGTACCAGCTTTGCTTTCATACCACGTTCAAGCGTTCCTGAACAAACCCGAAAGAATGCAATACGGTCACGGTGATTGGGATCCATATTCGCCTGAATTTTAAAAACAAACCCCGTCATTTTTGGTTCTGTTGCTATGACATTGCGTTGATCTGCACTCTGATCACGAGGACTCTGTCCAAAATCGATGAGTGCATTGATCAAATCACGAACACCAAAATTTCGTAAGGCCGAACCAAAATAAACCGGTGTCATATGCCCTTCACGGAAAGCTTGAAGATCAAAGTTTTTGCAGGCACTTCGTGCAAGTTCTACCCCTTCGATAAAAGACAAGCGTTGATTTTCAGGAAGCAAATTTGCAACTTCATCAGGTCCAGAAACCGTCTGTTGCATTACCTCATCATCTTTTTGACGAAAACGATTATTGTGAAAATCAAATGTTCCAACAAAATCTTTGCCCATCCCAATTGGCCAAGTTATTGGTGCAGTATCTAGGGCAAGTTTTTCTTCAATTTCATCTAAAAGTTCTATAGGATCACGTGCTTCACGATCCATTTTGTTGATAAAAGTAACAATAGGAATATCCCGCATACGACACACCTCAAACAATTTCAGTGTTCGAGGCTCAATTCCACGTGCACCATCTAGCACCATAATAGCGCTATCAACAGCTGTGAGAGTGCGGTATGTGTCGTCAGCAAAATCCTCATGTCCTGGAGTGTCTAGCAGATTAAAGATATGATCTTCATATTCAAATGTCATCACCGATGTTACAACTGAAATACCGCGGTCCCGTTCAATATTCATCCAATCGGAACGGGTTTGAATACGATCTTTTTTCGCTTTCACTTCACCAGCAAGTTGAATGGCTCCACCAAATAATAAAAGCTTTTCTGTCAGCGTTGTTTTCCCTGCATCTGGATGAGCTATAATTGCAAATGTGCGACGCCGTTTTACTTCCTGCACTCTCTTTTCCATTATTCCCCCATAGGTCGTGTAAGCGCTTCAGAAATCAGTGCACGCGTTTCATTAATCCCATACAACGCAATAAACGATCCCCACCGTGGTCCTCGTTCTTGTCCTAAAAGAACCTCATATAACATTTGAAAAAAGACATTTGAAACACCCGGACCGCCTTCAGGACTTTTTTTGTTATGATCTTGATAGCGTTCCGTTAAACGTGCAACATCAAGAAGCGCATTTTGAATCGTGTTTCCATCAACACATGTAGATAAGCTAGCTAATTTTTCATCAATTTGTATTAATGTTGTACGCTCACTCTCATCTGGTGCTCGAAATTTTTTGTTCGGTTTGACAAAAATATCAAAATACTTAATGGCAAATTGTACCAACTGATCAAGTTCTGGACAAGTTTGGGCGTTTACTCCTTCTGTATAGCGAGAAATAAACCCCCAAAGAACTTCTTTATTCTCCGCATTTGAAGCACTTACTAAATTTAACAGCATTGCAAAAGATACAGGCAAATCAACTTGCGGAGGGCAACCATTATGGATATGCCATACAGGATTACTAAGCCGCTCTTGCCATTTTTGACGACCATAAGCTGAAAGATGCGCATAATATTCATCAACAGCTTTTGGAATAACATCAAAATAGAGCCGTTTGGCTGTTTTTGGCTTTGAAAACATATAAAGCCCAAGACTCTCCGTAGGAGCATATGTTAACCATTCATCGATGGTTAAGCCATTTCCTTTCGATTTGGAAATTTTTTGTCCCTTATCATCCAAAAAGAGCTCATAATTAAACCCTTCTGGTGGATTACCCCCAAGTACTCTACAAATTTTAGAAGAAAGATTTGTGGAATCAATAAGATCTTTTCCCGCCATTTCATAATCAATGCCAAGCGCTTTCCAACGCATCGCCCAATCCACCTTCCACTGGCATTTCACTTTTCCACCAGTCACTTCCGTTTCAATGGTTTCTCCAGTTTCAGGCTCAATATAAGTAACGGTGCCTTTTTCAACATTCCGAGCAATCATCGGAACCTGCAGTACTTTTCCAGAAAATGGAGAAATAGGTAAAAAAAGTGAATAAGTCGCCCGCCGTTCTTCTCCCAATGTTGGTAGAACAATTGCCATCACCTTATCATAACAGGAAAGTATTTTTAAAAGTGTTTCATCAAAATGGCCCAAGCCATAATAATCAGTGGCACTTGCAAACTCATAATCAAAACCAAAACGATCAAGGAAACTACACAAACGTGCGTTATTCGCCGCCCCAAAAGAAGGATAAGTCTCACCAAAAGGGTCTGGTACCCTACTCAGAGGTTGACCAAGATAACTTTCCATTTTTTCGCGATCAGGTACATTATCGGGAACCTTGCGCAAACCATCCATATCATCAGAAAAACAAAGCAGCTTTGTTTTTACTTTATTCTCCGTAAGAATATGAAAAGCATGACGCACCATGGTTGTACGCGCGACTTCCCCAAAAGTTCCAATATGCGGTAAACCAGAAGGTCCATAACCCGTTTCAAATATTATACTCTCTGGATAACCTGTTTTTTCATACCGTTTAATGATCTTACGTGCTTCTTCAAAAGGCCAAATTTTTGATTGAACAGCCGCATCTTTTAATTCAGACGAAAGGCTAAGGGCATCACACTGATCACGCATCATTATCTCTATCCTAAAAAATTAAACTCTTTAAATGTATGGTGTATGGTTCTTGAATTTATTCGTCAATAATAGCAAGTGAAAAGCGCGCTTAAAGTCTTCTTATTATGCTCTTATTGTAACAAATTTTTGCTTTGTTCTTTCCATTGTATTTTCTTTTATTTTTATATCAATGCAATATCAGTGTCATATGAACCGTAATTTACTCATTCTGCTTATTGGTATTCTAATTACCGTGATTTTAGGTCTTTCTTACTACACCTGTCAGCAAGAAAAAAATCCACGTGTATCGAACTTAAAATCGGAGAAGTAACCTCTTCACCAATACCAGTGAGCGAATTGAATACTATAAGCCTTATAACGTTGTAAGGGTAATTTTATGGTGTTGTTTATTCGCATTCTGATAAACGCGCTGCCAATGTACGCAAACGAAGAGCATTTAACTTAATAAAACCAGCAGCATCTTTTTGATCATAAGCACCTTCATCATCCTCAAAGGTTACCAATTTACTGGAATAAAGAGACTTTTCGCTTTGACGTCCTTCAACAATCACATTTCCCTTATAAAGCTTTAATGTAACTTCACCTTCAACATTTTCTTGAGATAAATCAATAGCAGCCTGCAACATTTTGCGCTCAGGTGAAAACCAAAAGCCATAATAAATGAGTTCTGCATAACGTGGCATTAATTCATCTTTTAAATGAGCAGCCCCTCTATCCAACGTCAAAGACTCCATCGCACGATGAGCTGTTAAGAGAATGGTTCCTCCTGGCGTTTCATAAATGCCACGTGACTTCATACCGACAAAACGATTTTCCACCAAATCTAACCGACCAATACCATTATTTCGTCCATAATCATTCAATTGCGAAAGTAAAGTCGCAGGAGATAATTTTTTTCCATTAATCGAAATGGCATCACCTTTTTTAAAACCAATAGTGATTCTTGTTGCTTGATCTGGAGCAGCTTCTGGTGAAAGAGTACGCATATGCACATATTCAGGAGCAGGAAATGCCGGATCCTCTAGAATTTTCCCTTCTGATGACGAGTGCAATAAATTCGCATCAACTGAAAAAGGTGCCTCACCTTGCTTATCCTTCTCTATCGGAATTTGATGTATATGCGCAAAATTCATTAAATCCGTCCGACTCTTAAAAGACCAATCACGCCATGGAGCGATAATTTTGATATCAGGATTAAGTGCGTAAGCAGAAAGCTCAAAACGTACTTGATCATTGCCTTTTCCTGTTGCCCCATGAGCAATTGCGTCTGCCCCTGTTTCCTTGGCAATTTCAATAAGGCGCTTTGAAATAAGTGGGCGAGCAATTGAAGTTCCTAAAAGATAGGTACCTTCATAAACTGCATTCGCTCGAAACATAGGAAAAACGAAATCACGCACAAATTCTTCGCGTAAATCCTCAATATAAATTTCTTTAACACCAAACATTTCAGCTTTACTACGAGCAAGAGCTAATTCTTCTCTTTGACCCAAATCAGCTGTAAAGGTTACAACTTCTGCACCGAGTTCACTTTGTAACCATTTAAGAATAATTGAGGTATCTAATCCTCCTGAATAAGCCAAAACAACTTTTTTAATATTTTGCCACTTTTGCATCTTAAATTCTGTTGTATTTGTCTTTTTTACATTTAGAAAAGATGTAAAAAAGAATGAAAATGTGTAAAATAACAATATAAGAGGTATAAATTTAAACCTCTTTGCACAATAAATAAAGAGGTTTATATGTCGTTTCTTCCTGAATGGCCTATCTTGATACAATTTTCTGCAGCAGCATTAATTTTAGCACTTATTCCAGGACCTGATATTATGCTGTCAGTAAGTGCTACCATTGCACAAAGTAAAAAAGCTGGAATTGTATGCGCTCTAGGAAGCGCAACAGGTTTTGCTATTCAGGTTACTGCTGTAGCTTTGGGTCTATCAGCGCTTATTTTTACCTCACCACGTGCTTTTTTCTTCCTCAAAATTGTGGGAGCCTTTTATCTTTTATGGCTTTCTTTGCAAGCAGTGCTTAAACATTCGAAATTTTCTCTCAAACAGATACCTAAAAAACATAAAAGCCTTAAACAAAACTACTTCGCTGGTATTGGAATCAACCTTTTAAATCCTAAAGTTATTCTTTTCAATGTCATTTTCTTACCGCAATTTATTCATGTTGATGATCCTATGGCTACACCAAAACTGTTCATTTTAGGTCTTCTCTATATCCCTATTTCTCTGCCTATTACAATTTCCATGGTTTTTATGGCTCATAAGCTTACTCAGAGACTTCGACAAAATCCTTCTTATATCCGCTATCTGGATTGGCTTATGGCAGGCATCTTCACAAGTTTTGCTTTGCGCCTTCTTATCGCTCAAGATTAAAGTTGTCTGTTGCCTGTCCCACATTCAAGCTGAAAACGTTCAGATTTTCTCAAACGTTCTGAAGCTGATTTGAGCTGACCGCACGCAGCTAAAATATCACGCCCACGTGGCATTCGAATAGGTGAAGCATATCCAGCTTGATTAATGACATCAGCAAAACGTTCAATTTGTTCCCAATCAGAACATTGATAATTACTCCCCGGCCATGGATTAAAAGGAATCAAATTGATCTTAGCTGGAATACCTTTTAATAATTGAATTAAGCGCTTAGCATCATCCAAGCTATCATTTATGTCTCTCAGCATAACATATTCAAATGTAATTCGCTTAGCATTAGAAAGACCAGGATAGCTACGACAAGCATCCATTAAGAGAGCAAGAGGATATTTTTTATTGATTGGAACAAGCATATCCCGAAGCGTATCATGTACCGCATGGAGTGAAATCGCCAACATAACACCAATTTCTTCTCCAGTTCGGACAATTCCGGGAACAACACCACTGGTTGAAAGCGTAATCCGACGTTTTGATAAAGAAAGTCCCTCTCCATCAGACGCAATTAATAAAGCTTTTTTGACTGCTTCAAAATTATAAAGCGGTTCTCCCATGCCCATCATAACAATATTGGTGATTTTACGCCCTTCAACCGGAACAATCGCTCCATCAGGAGTATTTTTATCAGGGAAATCACCCAAACAATCACGTGCAACTAATAACTGTGCTAAAATCTCCTCTGCTGTCAGATTACGAACAAGTACCTGCGTTCCTGTATGGCAAAAAGAACAAGTTAATGTACACCCTACCTGTGATGAAAGACATAAAGTACCACGCCCTTCTTCAGGAATATAAACCGTTTCAATTTCAACAGGCCTTCCAGCTCCACGCGCAGGAAAGCGCAAGAGCCATTTACGCGTTCCATCTTTTGATATTTGTTCTCCAACAATTTCCGGACGAGCAATAGAAAAATGACTTTTAAGCATTTCCTGCATGGATTTAGAAATATTCAGCATTTCATCAAAATTTGAAACACCACGCACATAAAGCCAATGCCAGAGCTGACGTACACGCATACGCGTCTGACGCTCTGGCACACCAACACCCCTTAAAGCTTGCACCATTTCATCTTGTGATAAACCAATTAAAGAGAGCTTAGAGCTCTCCTGCATGATAATATTATCTTTTTCTCGTGCTAGACATGAACCAACAGGTCTAAGGTCATATGAAATGGCCATCGTTTTCAAATCTATATCGTTATTTTAGAGTTACAGAAACTTTAATAGCATTCCTGAGTCGCATTTAAAGCAGCGGTGATCCCTCTCAAGGAATAAGTATAAGTTGTATGAGTTCCTCGTTTTGAAATAGCCTTCACCGTCATATTGATTCCAGAACGCATAGCAGCAACGAGCTGTTTTTCTAGCGCTGCAGATGCCAACCAAGCTGACGAATCTTTAGTGAAAAAATCAAAATCTTTATCCCCTATCGTCACAGTAACTTTTGAACCTTCTTTAAGTGTATATCCAGCTATGAACTGTGGTTCAAAAGAAACTGGCGAATGAGAACGTTTGGTAACCAAAAAGAAATTATCTCCATGCTTCACTGTCGTAGGAAATGCCTCCAAGGGTACAGATAACACGTAGCAAATTGTATTTTTGGGTGATTTATAAGAATAAGCTCCCCAAGCTTCAAATTGACTTAAACGGCTCGGCACTTGCGCACATACTGCTCCGACAGCAAACAGAACCATTATAGATGCAACAATAAAAGTCTTTCCAGATATCTTCATTTAATTCACTTCTTTAATCTCTAACAAAATGTTTTCATTGGAAACGCTCAACAAAAACTCGTCAATCTATTAATTTAGTTGTTACAATCCTCTAAAAAAGCAAAATATTCTTGTATAAATGAGAGTAAATACTTACGTTTAATTACTAAAACATGAATTTTTTATTCAATAACAAGATTTCAAAAAATAACATTCTGATTTCGTGCTATCAATTTTGTTTTTCGCGTAAACCTACCTCTCATGAGGTATGAACATATGCTCATCCTGCTAAGAAATAAACTACATTTTTCTACCGTAGGAGATTTCTCGCAAAACCCTCGGAATGTATTCCATAAAAAACACTCCACATTCCACAATCTTTCGAATATCATCCATAAATTTTAATTTATTAAACTCATTTTGTGTTAATAAAAATCACAAACTCTACTTTTCACCGATTATAGTATGTTCAGACTTCATATTCAACACCCATCGTAGATACTATGTAGGTACTATCTCTCCACGATTTTAAAATTTTTCTGCAAAAAATTATAAAATATTATCAGAAAATATTTACCATGAAATACAAATTATTTTGATGCAATTTATAAACAACAATATCAGACTGCTTGCTTTCCACAAAAGTTTATAAACCTTTTTCTACCCAATACTTTCAACAAACTCTCAATTAATTTAATCGTGATTGAACAAACTTGTACATTCATCAACAATCTTTTTTTAAAACCAAAAACCCGTAATTTCCATTTTGCACCGTTCGAAATTGTTCTTTAATACGCGCTCTACACAGTAGCTGACATTTAAACAAAGTTTGTTCTTAAACTGTTAACCTTTCTCACCATTTTACAAAAAACATATGATTTCCTTTATCCCCTTTGAACCTTAAACATAAAAAAAGATTCAAAGCACCTGAATTTATGAAAAACTTAATTCATGGATAAATATCTAAAATAAATAGATAAAAAAGTATGATAATGAATAGTTCGTACACAAAAAATAACAGAAATTAAAAGTCATTTTTTCCTCTGTTTTGGAAGTAAAGCTTTCCTCAAAAAAGTTTCCTTCAAAACTATGTGAAGCAATCACCGATACTCAGTTCATTAAATACAAATTATATTATTTCTCAGCCTGCTTTGTGGTATACTGCTCACGAACAGTATCTCACAAAGTTATTTTAAGCTGCATTTGATTCTGAATTTTGAATCAACAAAGCGTAAAGTTCATGGACCTCATGTGTATTGCGCAATTTTTGAACAACATCAGCATGACGCAAAACACGCGCAATCTGTGACAAAGCTTTTAAATGATCTGCACCAGCATTCTCAGATGCTAAAAGAAGAAAAACAAGATCTATTGGTTCGTCATCAAGAGCTTCAAAATCAACAGGACACTCAAGGCGCGCAAATATACCAGTGATTCGGTCAATATTTGGCAATTTTCCATGAGGAATCGCAATGCCACCACCCAGACCAGTTGAACCTAGTTTTTCACGCTGCAAAACAGTATCAAAAATGATACCCTCATTAAGCCCTGTTAATTTAGCTGCCTTTTCAGCTAAAGCTTGCAAAACTTGTTTTTTCGAATTCGCCTTAAGAGCCGGAATAATTGCTTCCGGTGCTATTAACTCACTCAAGTTCATACTTCAATTTTCCTTTTGCACGCTCTAATGCCCACAAACAAACCCGTGAATGGTATGGATACCTAAAAAGTCCTGTTGCTTTCTCGCATCATAGCATGTGTATCTACTTTTCAATTTACAACAGCTGACAGATTAACTCACCTCATATCACTATCAGCGCAACAATAAATAAGTACTCAGATCCTAATTAACAGTATGAGAAAAAAGGAAACGTAGCTGTACATAAAATTAATTTTCCTATGATACGAGCAAAGACCCTTATTCATAAATTTATTTAACTTTTCATCACAGAAGTTAGCGTACAATTTTTCATCAGTTTCTCCTCTCCTTTTTTAAACTCGCTTCTATAAAATATGAAGTACCACAAAGAAAATGGCACTTTGATTTTGATAATTACTATCATTATGCAGCTTAAATGCTGTTTTCCTATAACAGTCCCAAAAGTTCTTAAGTCGTTTAATGATATTTTAAAAAGATTTACAAATCTGATTGAATACCTGCAGTTATGTCCCATCTTTAAATGCGCAAAGAAAACCAACGAAATACCACAAATCCTATTTGACAACCGTAATATATAGACCCCATGGTGCTACCATCAAAATATTCAAAACAGCATCATCGATATGTTTTTTCATCCAACAGAGAAAAGTATTTTTAATCATACCTTACAACAACACGCGCGCTTATTCATGGCCCCCATTTATCATTCATTATAAAGTTAATCCAGTGATATCTTTCCTACGGTACAATTAAAAATAAATAAAACAGATAAAACAACAGGATAACTCCATATTGATGAAGCTTTTTTCATCGCCTATAAAAAATTTAGTTTAGGATTATCATCATAAAAGAAATTCAGAATATTTTCTCAACAAGAACACGCTAAACACAACCAGTCGAGAAGATCTTATTGCGTACCAATCTCAAAAAACGCTCATCCTTCCTTTGCTGAAAAGCAACCATATTTCCCTACTATTTCACATCACTTAACAACATCATTATAATTAAAATATAACAGAAAAACTGTTGTTCCTGATTATATGGCAAAAATATCTATCAATAATAACTGTATAAAAATCAATAAAGTTTTATCCACCCTTAATGAAAAATATTTGATTGCCCAAAGGAGTGGAAAGCGTTTGTACAGACCATGTTGATCTATTGAAACTGAAATGAGAATTCATAGAAGATTAAAATCAAAGAGAAAATTGATTTCCCAAATAAATTCTGCGCACATCAGCGTTGTTGATAATATCATGAGGACAACCATGAACTAACACTTGTCCAGCATGAATGATGTAAGCACGATCAACAAGACCCAACGTCTCACGCACATTATGATCTGTTATTAACACACCAATTCCACGCTGAGTTAAATGACGAACAAGCTGTTGAATATCAGAAATAGCAATGGGATCAATTCCCGCAAATGGTTCATCAAGTAACATAAAATTGGGGCGAGAAGCTAAAGCACGTGCAATTTCAAGCCTTCGACGCTCTCCTCCAGACAAGGAAAGAGCAGACATTTTCCGTAAATGATCAATTTTGAATTCATGTAAAAGAGCATCTAACTCTTCACAGCGCTTAACACGGTCTTTTTCGACCACTTCTAACACAGCTTTAATGTTATTTTCTACTGAAAGACCACGAAAAATAGAAGCTTCTTGAGGGAGATACCCAATACCTAAACGAGCACGCCTATACATCGGAAGATGGGTGATATCAAATCCATCAATTTTAATGGATCCCCCATCAGATTTCATGAGACCTGTCACCATATAAAAACAAGTCGTTTTACCTGCACCATTGGGACCTAAAATGCCAACAGCTTCTCCAGTATGAATATCAAAAGAAACATCTTTAATAACTTGTCTTCCACGATAGATCTTAACCAAATGGCTCGCAACTAAAGTTCCCTTTAAGTGATTACTTAAAGCTTCACTTACAAAATCATGTTTGTTCATCTGTTTTTTTCTTTTGATTCCAAACATGAAGTCTTAATTGCCACTCTTTTGACTTTGCTTAAAAATGATAGAAACACGGCCTTTTTTTTCAGATGCTTCACAACCTTCTAGAAAAGCCTTTCCGCTTTTCATATCTGCTGTCAATTTACACCCTGTTGCCACATTATCACCATCGGTTAATACAACTTTTCTCCCTGTCAAATGCATCATTTTTGACTTTCCATCAAAAACACCTTTATCACCCGTAACAATTTGTGTGGCAATTTTTACATAAACTTTTCCTAAAGCTTCCATTTTCTTAATAACCGCTGAACCCAAAAAAGCCAATGGTGCTTCCGTCTTCATGTCTCCCAGATCCCTATCAGCTACTTTATGCGCTTTATCATAATAAACAACTAATTTTGCTGTTCGCAAAAGACGCTCCCCCTGAACCACCGAAACATCACCATCAAAGAGCGCTATTCCCTCTTTATCACGTATTTCTAAAGAATTTGCATAAAGTTCAACCGGTTTTTGATCATTTGAGAGATTAATTCCTAAATGAGCCACTTCAGCATGTCCAGAAACTTCTCCTCCTCCCAGTATTCCAACACCAAAAGCTAAAGTAATACACATCCATTTTTTGTATAATTCCTTCAGCTTCATCTTATCACTCTCAATTCTTCTATTTACATACACCCATGTTTCTCTTTCATAAATGTTTCTCAAAATTTGTATTGATATTCTCTCATTTCTTGTCAAGAACCAAATACACACCACCATGAAAGTACATATTTTGTCCTTTTTCTCGAATTTTCAAAGCATTTGATGAAAGATGCAAACCTGCACGTTGAATATTGACACGTTGATCTGTATTTAATTGCCCTTCAGATAAATTAATATGTGCCGCCATAAATTGTACAATCATTCCATCATTTGTTGTAATCGTGAATGGCTTGTTCAGCTGCAAATACCCATTAATATTATCGTAAACGCCCCCTTCTGCATCGAGGAAAACCCGTTTTTGTTTGCCTATAAACGCCTCAGCAGTAATGTTTTGTAATCCAATTACTCCAGAACCTGTACGATCCTGAAATGCCTTTTCTGCTTTAAGCCAATAAGGCTCATGAGAACGTGTATAACCTTCTAATTTTGGATTGAAAATCGCCAATTTCATTATACTCTCCTCTTCATTTTTATTCAATGTTACAGAAACAGAAGAAACGGGAGCAAAGAAAAATGTAAACAGGTAAAAAACAAACGCTATAGCCAGTGCTACAAGAGGTAAAAAAAGTTTTAATATGTTAATGTAACGTGAATGACGGGAGGCTTTTTTAAAAACATCACCAGAAGATGATTTTTTCGAAAAAGCTTCATAATGATTATGTACGGACATACTATCCTAATCTCTTAAATATGCGGCACTTTTTATTTTTTATAACTCTTATAAAATGTATTTTCAAATTTTGTTTCTTGCAATTTGTATTTTCTTGGTTTTATTTTGCTTTCATTTATTTATATATGTAATGTAATCTATAAACGTACAGAGAAAGAATTTTTTGTGTGAAAGTGAGGTTATTTTGGTTAAATCAGAGCTTGTGCAAATTATTGCTCGTCAAAACCCGCATCTCATTCAACGTGATGTGGAAAATATTGTGAACGCTATTTTTGAAGAAATTTCAACAGCGCTCGCTAATGGTAATCGTGTTGAGCTGCGTGGTTTTGGAGCTTTTTCTATTAAAAGCCGCTCAGCCCGTAATGGTCGCAACCCGCGAACAGGAGAAGCCGTTGCAATTGAAGAAAAATGGATTCCTTTTTTTAAAACAGGTAAAGATTTACGTGATAGGCTTAATCAATGAGTAGCCTTATAATAATCAAACGTGTCTTTTTAGTGATTATTGCGGCAATTCTCACTGTGTTTCTGATCGCTTTTATCGTAGCTAATCATCAAATGGTTACGTTAACGCTCGATCCATTTCGGACAAACTCTAAAAACTTTACCTATAATGCTCCTTTTTTTACATGGCTCTTTCTTTTTTTAGGTATTGGTATTTTTTTAGGAAACTTAATCAATTGGTTTGCATATCATAAATGCAAAAAAGACCTAAAAAAAAGCAATGAAGAGCTTGAGAAATTAAAAATGTCGATTGCGAATATGATAGAATGATATTGTATAATTTTTCTTTCATCGTGTTTATTGCAAAATGAAAAGTATCCTTCCTATTTTTTCTTATACATGCTTTAATTGATTTTAAACTTTTGTTCTTTTACGAGAAATTTAAGAAGTGTTTAACGTGAATTTTTAAAATACCTGTATCATCGTGAAACAAAACATGCCTGCACAATGCTTTCAACCTCATAACAATGATAGATATCCGCAGGAAAAGTTGCCTGTTATTTTAGAAACAGGTGCTAGTGCAGATTATGCTCTCATTGACTCTGGTAATGGGCAAAAACTGGAGCGTTATGGAGATTATCGCATTATCCGTCCAGAAGGCCAAGCATTATGGAAACCAACTCTATCACAAAAGCAATGGACTGATGTTGATGCTATTTTCACAGGAAATCGAGATGAAGAGGGTGTTGGTCGCTGGCATTTTCCCAAAAAACCACTTAACGAAACTTGGCCACTTTCTTGGAATGGAC
Organism: Bartonella japonica; assembly: GCF_040545385.1. Lineage (NCBI taxonomy): Bacteria > Pseudomonadati > Pseudomonadota > Alphaproteobacteria > Hyphomicrobiales > Bartonellaceae > Bartonella > Bartonella japonica. Next base: position 202,750 of record NZ_JBEPLT010000001.1, on the reverse strand, counting down.
TGTCTTTTCTAGGACGTTTTACTTCCTTTCGTCATGTAGGAGTCTTTCCTGAACAAGATGCCCATTGGCGCTTTATGGAAGAACAAATTGTTAAAGCTGCACATCCGGTCAAATTGCTCAATCTTTTTGGCTATACAGGTATTGCTTCCTTGATTGGTGCACGCGCAGGAGCAAGTATAACACATGTTGATGCTTCTAAAAAAGCAATTGCTTGGGCAAAAGCCAATCAAGAAAGAGCAGGATTATCAGATCGCTCTATTCGCTGGATTTGCGATGATGCTGTAAAATTTGTCGAGCGTGAACTGCGTCGTAATAAAAAATATGATATGATCGTTCTTGATCCTCCTGCATATGGGCGTGGACCTCATGGTGAAATTTGGCAACTATTCGATCATTTACCAGCTATGATTACGAACTGTCGCAAACTTCTCTCTGATAAACCTCTTTCCATTGTCCTTACAGCTTATTCTATTCGCGCTTCCTTCTACGCACTTCATACTTTAATGTATGATGAATTTGTCAATCTTAGTGGCATCATCGAATCAGGAGAACTGATTTTGCGTGACGAAACCGCTGGACGTGCCCTTTCTACTTCTCTTTTTAGCCGTTGGATTGCTTGAATATGTGTATACCTAAAATCGGTAAAGTTAAAGAAATCACCTCCCTTAGCAATCCTATTATCAAAGATCTCCGAGCACTGAGCCAAAAGAAAATCCGTAATAGAGAAGGTCTTTTTATGGCAGAAGGACTGAAATTGGTGATCGATGCTCTTGATCTTGGATGGATGATACAAACACTTATCTTTTCCAAAAGCCAAATTGGTAACACTGCAATCGAAAGTACTGCTGCACGTACTGTAGCCAATGGCGGATTTGTTATTAAAACTTCACAAAAGGTGATGGAATCCATCACCCGCCGCGATAATCCACAAACAGTTATTGGTATTTTTAGACAACAATGGCAATCACTTGAAACAATACAAGGACAGATCGAAGATGTTTATATCGCGCTTGATCGGGTACGTGATCCTGGAAATCTTGGTACCATTATCCGCACTGCTGATGCCGTAGGAGCAAGAGGAATTATTTTGATCGGTGAAACAACAGATCCTTTCTCACCTGAAACAGTGCGTGCAACAATGGGATCAATTTTTTCTATCCCACTTTATCGCTGTGATGAAAGTGCTTTTTTAAACTGGTCTGCAAACTTTAAAAGCGTGATTGTTGGTACACACCTTAAAGGATCTAAAGATTATCGTACAATTGATTTCAAAAACGGTCCCGTTGTACTTCTCATGGGAAATGAAAAACAGGGGTTACCAGATATTCTTGCAAATCATTGCGATCATCTCGCACGTATCCCACAAAGTGGACGCGCTGATTCTCTAAATCTGGCAATCGCAACAGCTATCATGCTTTATGAAATTCGCCGCCCTTATTTAACACTGGAATCATGCGAGAATAGAATATGATACGTAAATCACTGCCTTTTTTTCTTCTTGGCTTGATCTTTACAGTAGGGATTGATCAAGCAGTAAAATACTGGATTGTAAACAATATACCCCTAGGAACAACAAAACCATTCCTTCCTTTTCTTTCTCTCTATCATGTGCGCAATTCAGGCGTTGCATTTTCGTTTTTCTCTTCCTTTTCCCATTGGGGACTCATTGCCATTACTCTTGTCATTATTATTTTTCTTTTATGGCTTTGGAAAAATGTTGAATATAATAAATCTTTAACGCGTTTTGGTCTTATACTGATCATTGGCGGAGCAATTGGTAATCTTATTGACCGCATCCGCTTTCACCATGTCACTGATTATATACTCTTTCATATTGATGATATTTTTTATTTTGCTGTTTTCAATCTTGCAGATAGTTTTATCACGCTCGGTGTTCTTGCTATTCTCATTGAAGAATTGTACCTATGGATAAAAGGAAAGCATTCTCCTAATCGTACATTTTCTGAATAAAAATCATGTATTGCTCAGGATTATTGTATTTTACGACCTCCTTATAAAGTATAAAGAGCTTTTTATAAGGTGTATATGTCTTTACATTTTGATCTTTCCCCTCCTATGCTAAGAAAGAAAAAAGCTTTCAATACTATATCAACTATATCAGTATATATCTCGAAAATGCTGTTTTTAAATTCAACACACCTCTCATGAACCACACAATTATGGCATTGAGTACTGGAAAATATAATGATCTTTACAAACTTATCGTTTCATACACATAAAAATGGTTATGACCAACAGATTTTACATTATATCATTTACATGAAAAACAAAGGAAATCTTATATCATAACTTCTTCCTATTTCTCTTGCAAAAAGTATTACTCAAAAGGCTTAAACATTTTTAATAAATAAGCTCTTTTCTTACAAATTTGTAAGGTTTATTCCTAGTATAACTCTCTTGTAATTTTAAAATAAATCTCCATAATAAGAAGGGGTATGCTGGAATTCCACCAGCAGCACCTAGGGGTGTGTATCTGCTGCGTTAAAAGCTTATACATGCTTGTTATTGTGGCAGTAGAGACTCTTTTTTACCCCAATATCTGGTGGAACATATGCTAAAGGACTTTATATTATGGCTGATTTCAAAAATTTACGTTCGGCGTCTGTTTCCCATGCCGATGCATCAATTGATCAAGGGTTGCGTAGCTATATGCTGGGCGTCTATAATACAATGGCCATTGGTTTGCTTATTACAGCCGTGGCTGCTTATGCAATTGCGTCATTAGCAACAACGACAGATATAAGCCAAGCTGCCGCCCAAATTACTAACGGCATTTACTTAACTTCATTCGGAGTGACATTTTATACCTCGCCGCTTTCCTATATTGTTATGTTTGCACCTCTTGTGGCGGTATTCTTCCTTAGTTTCAAAATTAGCACATTGAGTACAAGTGCAGCTCGTAGCTTCTTTTTTGTTTATGCTGCCCTTGTTGGACTTTCACTATCTGCAATCGTTTTGCGTTACACAACAGAAAGTGTTGTGCAAACTTTTGTTATTACTGCTGCTTCTTTCGGTGCTCTTTCACTTTATGGTTATACAACAAAGCGCGATCTTACGGCACTAAAATCATTCCTTTTTATTGGTTTGATTGGTTTGGTACTTTCCATGATTGTTAATATCTTTCTTGGATCAAGTGCCTTGCAATTTGCGATTTCTGTGATTGGTGTTTTCATCTTTGCTGGTCTAACAGCTTACGATACACAAAACATCAAATTAATGTATTATGAAGGAGATGGTGTTGACACCCAAGGCCGTAAAATTATTATGGGTGCGCTAAGTCTTTATCTTGATTTCGTTAATATGTTTATCTTCTTGCTACAATTTGTTGGTGCAAAGCGTGATTGATAGCAACACTCATAGTTAAATCAAAGAACCTTGTTTCTTAAAGGAAGCAAGGTTTTTTTGTTTTCAGTGCCAATATTTTATTTCCTATTTATCTTTCTAACGTACCCACTTTATAAAATGACAAAGCAGAAAAAGAAGCCTCAAGGATTTTTTCGATTCACTGAATTTATGCAGAAAAAGCTTCATCACCCTCTTTTAAATGCAATTCGCAACGGTTCTTGTCATCGATCAGATATAATGAATAATAATAGCCATTATGATCTTACGGCTGCTTCTTATAACGTTCATAAATGCGTAGGCGTTGATAAAATTTTTAATCCTGCACGAATTATACGTGTTATTGCTGAACTGCAAGTTGATATTCTCGCTCTTCAAGAAGCAGATAAACGTTTTGGTGAACGCGTTGGCTTGATTGATCTTAAACTGTTAAAATCCGAAACAGGATTGGTTCATGTACCCTTGAATACTATGTCACCTCACGGTCATGGTTGGCATGGTAATGCTCTTTTTTTACGAAAAGGGCATGTACGCGATATCTTACAAATCACTCTTCCTAGTATTGAACCACGTGGGGCTGTGATTGTAGAGTTAGAAATGAAAGCAGGTCTTCTTCGTGTTATTGCTGCTCATTTTGGTTTATTACGTTATTCTCGTAATCAGCAAACAAAAATGCTCCTTTCGCTTTTGAAAACACGTCCTCTTATGCCCACACTCCTTGTTGGTGATTTTAACGAATGGCGCGTAGGAAAAGGCTCATCTTTAAACCATTTTTTCTCTTACTTTGATAACACACTTGGAACTGTGCCAAGCTTTCCTTCTCGCTTTCCTTTTCTAGCTCTTGATAGAGTTTTTGCTTTTCCTCATCAATTAGTAACGCATATAGAAACACACCATTCACCACTTGCCCGCATTGCTTCAGATCACTTACCTATCAAAGCTTACCTTGATCTTGCCAATACCATGACCTTTTTAAAAAACAAGATAAGCGAAAAAGGCTAATGTGCCTCATCCCAATTTTGAGCGGCCATTACTTTTACTTCAAGCGGTACAGACAAAGAAAGAACCGGCATTGTAGCATTTTCCATCACCTTTTTAACAAGAGCAATCGTTTTTTCACTTTCATCTTTTGGTACCTCAAAAATCAATTCGTCATGTACTTGCAGCAACATTTTTGCTGATAATTTTTCTTTTTCCAAAGCACCTTCCATTTGAATCATAGCACGACGAATAATATCTGCTGCTGATCCTTGAATCGGTGCATTAATAGCAGCACGTTCATTAAATGCACGGACTTGTGGGTTCGTTGCTTTTATTTCTGGATAATGGATACGACGTCCAAAAATAGTTTCTACATAACCATTTTGGCGTGCAAACATCTTCGTTGTTTCCATATAGTCTTTAATTCCTGGAAATCTCTCAAAATAAAGTTGAATATAACGCCTTGCTTCTTGCCGTGAAAGCCCTAATTGGTTGGCTAATCCAAAAGCTGAAATGCCATAAATAATACCAAAATTAATCGCTTTTGCACGTCGTCGTATATATGAATCCATCCCTTCTATCGAAACCCCAAACATTTGTGATGCTGTAATTGCATGAATATCCTGATTTTGAGCAAAAGCTTCTTTTAACGCTGTGATATCAGCAACATGTGCAAGAATGCGCAATTCAATCTGGCTATAATCAGCCGAAAGCAATACATGCCCTTCTGGAGCAATAAAAGCAGTTCGTATTTTACGCCCCTCAGCGGTTCGCACTGGAATATTTTGTAAATTGGGTTCTGATGATGATAACCGCCCTGTTGAGGTTGTTGCCAAAGAATAATTCGTATGAACACGACCTGTTTTTGGCAAAATGTAAGTGGGTAAAGCATCTGTATAAGTAGATTTTAGCTTTGCAAGTTGACGCCAATCAATAATTTTACGCGGTAAAACATGGCCTTCAGCAGCCAACTCTTCCAAAGTCTGCGCAGAAGTTGACCACTGTCCACCTTTTGTTTTAGCCCCCCCAGACAAACCTATTTTGCCAAAGAGGATATCTCCTAATTGCTTTGGAGAAGCAAGATTAAACTTTTCACCAGCTAGCTGATAAATTTCTTCTTCTAGCATAAAAGCAGCCTGTGCTAATTCTCCCGAAAGCCGTAATAAAATCTGCTTATCAACGAGAATTCCACGCTCTTCCATTCTTGCAAGAACTTCTATGAGTGGTCGGTCAAGACGTTCATAAATTTTTGTCATTCCCTGAGCAACAAGCTGTGGTTTTAAAACTTGCCATAATCGAAGTGTTACATCAGCATCCTCTGCAGCGTAATGGGTTGCTTGTTGTAAATCCACTTGCGCAAAAGAAGAAATCTTTTTTCCGTTATGCATTAAATCTTTGTAAGCAATCGGCTTATGTCCAAGCCAACGTTCGGATAAATCATCCATATTATGGGTTAAAACTCCAGCGTCTAAAGCATAGGATAAAAGCATTGTATCATCAAAAGAACGTATCACAATGCCATTTTGCTTCATTACTAACCAATCATATTTAATATTTTGACCAATCTTTAATACCGTTTCATTTTCTAATATCGGCTTTAAAAGTGCCAAAGCTTTTTGTGTCTCAATCTGCCCAGTGATACGTCCATTTCCCAAAAGATCATCTTCTCCTTCGATATGTTCAAGAGGAATATAGGCTGCTTTTCCTGGCTGTAATGAGAGTGAAAACCCCACGAGTTTTGCTTGCATAGGGTCAAGTGAGGATGTTTCAGTATCAAAAGCGAAAAAACCCTGTTCTTGTGCCTCTAATAACCACTCTTTTAAAGATTCTTCATCAAGAATCGTTACATAAGCATCTCTTGTAATTTTTTGACTGAGAGCTTGATCTCTACGTTTTTGTGCCAAAATTTGTGGAGAATTTTCAAGAAAATCGTGAGAAGGTACTTTCTTAGCTTTTTTAACCTCATGATCAAATCTCTGTGCAGAAGAATCCCATTCAATATCTATATCAAGTGAATCAATCATTGCAGCATCACATTCTGTTGCCTCTGCTACACGACGTGTTAGAGTTGAAAACTCCATAGCTTTAAGAAAAGCAATTAAGCGTGGACCATTTTGAGGCTCTAAAATAAAATCATCTAAATCATTGTCTATAGGCACATCTGCTTTCAGCCGAACGAGTTCACGAGAAATTTTTGCCTGTTCACTATAAGCTTGGATATTTTCACGCCTTTTTATTTGCTTCACTTCCCTTACACGCTGCAGCAAAATATCAAGAGAACCAAATTGCTCTAATAATTGTGCTGCAATTTTCGGACCAATACCTGGAATACCTGGCACGTTATCCGTCGGATCTCCAGTCAAAGCTTGCAAATCAACCATTTTTTCAGGTTTAACACCCCATTTTTCTATAACTTCGGAAATACCTATATGTTTATCTTTCATTCCATCATACAAAGATACATGCGTATTCACCAATTGCATCAAATCTTTATCAGAAGAGATAATTGTTGTTTTTGCCCCAACCTTTGTTGCCAATCGTGCATAGGTAGCAATTAAATCATCTGCTTCAAATCCTTCCTTCTCGATACAAGGCAAATTAAAAGCTTTTGTTGCCTGTCGTATGAGAGAAAATTGAGGTATAAGATCTTCAGGAGGAGCTGCTCTGTTAGCTTTGTATTGTGGATAAATTTGTTTCCGAAATGTATCAGATGAATAATCAAAAATGACAGCAAAATGCGTTGGAATAACGCCAGTAGATGTATTGCGTGCATCACAAAGCAGTTTCCATAACATATTACAAAAACCAGCTACAGCTCCTACAGGAAGCCCATCTTTTTTGCGCTTTAAAGCCGGTAAAGCATAGTAAGCACGAAAAACATAACCTGATCCATCAACTAAAAAAAGGTGATCTGTCGCTTTCATGACAATATCATTTCTCCATTTCAGCAAAAAAATAATTCATTTTTTTATTATTTTTATTTTAAAATTTATAGAAATGCCTCTAAAAAGCCATTTTTTGTTTTCATAAAGATATCATGTCGTTATGATTTAAGTAATGAGTACCTAGAGCTTTTCTTTGCTGTTACAGGATATAATAGCTTTCATTTTGCTCCTCCTATGATAGCTGAGGTACGAAGTAGCGACAGGGTCGTTGTGGTGTTCCCCTCCCCACAACGACCGTTTTTTAGAGAATACTTCTAGAAGTCTTATTCTTTCTAAGTTTTAATAATATTTTCATAAAAAAGAGGTCATTGAAGGAATTTGAAATTATTCCACAAAGCTTTTTCACCCATTTTTTTGATAAAATCAGCATGCATACTCCTTTCTTGCGCGCTTAATCTTGGAGGTAAAGGCTGTGGACGAAGTTTAATGGTGTGGACAGCATCCTTATCGCTTTTAGGATTATTATCAAAATTTTCCTTTTTATCAAAACCCAATACCCCCTGCTTTCCACCAATGAGCTCGATATAAACATCAGCAAGAATCTCTGCATCAAGCAGAGCACCATGAAGAACGCGATGGCTATTATCAATTCCAAAACGTTTGCATAAAAAATCAAGAGAATTAGGTCCCATGGGAAATTTACGCCGTGCCATGGATAATGTATCAATAATATTATCAACACCTATAAGTGGCTTATTTACTCGTCCTAATTCTGCATTAAGAAAGCCAATATCAAAACTAGCGTTATGTGCAATCATTGTTGCACCATTGATAAATTCTAAAAATTCATCAGCAATATCGCTAAAGATTTTTTCATTTTTCAAGCGTTCATTGGTCAAACCATGAATTTCTACAACTTCATCAGGGATAATCACGCCTTGTGGATTCAAATAAACATGAAATTGGCGTCCTGTAAGATAACGATCAACCATCTCGACACAACCAATTTCGATTATGCGGTCTTTATCTTTATCTAAACCCGTCGTTTCTGTATCAAAAATAATTTCACGCATGACGTTAATTCTTTAGCAAACTTTTTATCAAATCAAAAACCTGTTGACGTGTATTCTCTAAATCTTTTCCTGTATCAATAACAAAATGTGCGCGTTCTCGTTTTTTTTCATCAGGCATTTGTTGAGCATTGATGAAAGAAAACTTTTCTTCATTCATATGAGAACGAATCATTACACGTTCTTTTTGTATTGCCAATGGAGCAGAAACAACAACCACAAAATCCACACGTTTCTCACTATTTGTTTCAAAAAGAAGCGGAATATCAAGAACAATTAACTTTTTTTCCTGTTTACGTGCTGTATGAATAAATTCTTCTTCTTTTTTTTTAACTAAAGGATGAATTATTTTTTCTAGTTTTTGTAATTTTTTATTATCATTGAGAAAAATTTGAGAAAGCTTTTGTCTATTAACCTTACCATTTTCAACAACCTCAGGAAAAATACTTTCTATGAGCGATAATGTTGGCTCACTTTCATAAAGTTGATGTACCACCTCATCAGCACTGAAAACAGAAATACCTGCTTCCTTAAAAAAATCAGCAACCGTTGATTTCCCCATAGCAATTGATCCGGTTAGCCCTATGATTTTCATCCTCTCTGTTCACCCATATCCTCTAAAATTGCAGCCCTTAATGCCTTTGTTACTTGTGGTCTTATTCCAAACCATCGTTCAAAACCAGGAACAGCCTGATGTAACAGCATACCAAGTCCATCAACTATCTTTAAACCGTGTGCCTTTGCTTGTTTTAAAAAAGGCGTTATTAATGGTGTATAAACAATATCTGTCACTAATACAGTTTTCTTTGTTTTACTAAAATCACAAAGGAAAAAATCACTTTTTTTTGCGTTTGGATCTTCCATACCTACAGAATTTGGATTTTTCATCCCTACAGAAGTTGTATTGACAATTAAATCAGCTTGGCAAAATATTTCATGAACATTATGCCAATCGTGAATTTCAACAGTTTTTCCAAAATGCTCGGCTAAATTCTCTGCATGTTGCTTTGTACGATTAATTAAGAAAATACGTTCAAATCTACGCTTTTTTAAAGCATATAAGATGGCACGTGCAGCACCTCCTGCACCAAGAACAAGTGCTATTTCTCCTCCCCAATCAGGAACATAATCATCAAGATTAGCACTAAAACCATAAGCATCGCTATTTGTGGCACAGAGTTTGTTTTTTTCATACCAAAGCGTATTAACAGCACCAATCATTGTTGCTACATCATCTTTATGTTTTACAAAATGAAAAGCTTTCTGCTTGTAAGGTAGAGTAATATTACCTCCACAAAAACCTCTTTTTTGTAAAGATGTAAGAAAAACTTCAAATTCTTCAGATGCTACTTCCTGTGCTAAGTATTCACCTTGTAAATTATATTGTTTAAGCCAAAAATTGTAAATTTTTGGTGATTTTGAATGATGAATAGGAGTACCAACAACAAAAGCACGCGGAAAAATCGTTTTTCTATTCTTTTGTGTCAAATCAACCATCAATCGCTCCTAAATGGCGCAGTTTTATTAATAAAGGTAATAAAGGTAAACCAACAATTGTAAAAAAATCTCCATCAATTTTTTCAAAAAGATGGATCCCTTCTCCCTCAATTTGATATACACCCACACTGTTTAAAACATCTGCTCCTACACGTGTTAAATAACGTTCAATAAACTCTGATGAAAGAGAACGTACCGACATATATGCACTAGAAACTTCCACCCAAATTTCTTGTCCATTTTTAACTAAAGCTACTGCACTGTGAAGAGAATGTTTTTTTCCTGATAAATCACATAAACGTTGATGTGCTTCTCGCCTATTCGTAACTTTATGAAAAATCCTTCCTTCCAAATCAAGAACTTGATCACAACCTATGACCAAAGCATTAGGAAAACGATTAGAAACATCTTTTGCTTTTGCACTTGCAAGAAAACGGCTTAAATCCTTTGAAGTCTTTGTTTTTCCTATTTTTTCTATTTCTCTTTCATCAAAAGAGGCTCCTTCAATGCAAAAACTTAAACCTGCTTTTTTCAATAATTGTGCACGATAAGAACTAAGAGAAGCTAATATTAATGTATCTGCTGCCATGAAAATTTTCCTTCATTTTCCTTCACGAAATCGCGACAAAAGCTCAAATATGGCTGCAGCAGTTTCTTCAATAGAACGCCTTGTTACATCAATAATAGGCCAACCAAAACGTTCACAAATGCGCTTTGCATAAGTCAATTCTTCAGCTATACTGATACGGTTTGTATAATTTTCAACGACAAAATCACTTCCTAGATCACGATTTTGACGAATATGTGAGATTCTTTCAGCTGAAGCAATTAAACCTATAATCAAAGCATTTTTCGCTTCTAAAAGGGTTTCTGGTAGTTCAATACCTGGAATAAGAGGTATATTAGCAGTCTTTATACCACGATTTGCTAAATAGATACTTGTAGGTGTCTTAGAGGTTCTTGAAATTCCTACAAGAATTACATCTGCATCCGATAAACTAACGGGAGATTGCCCATCATCATGCTCTATTGTAAAATCCAACGCTTCAATACGACGAAAATAATCTGCATTAAGATCATGCTGTGCACTCGCCCGTAAATTTGTTGGCATTCCAAGATAAGATTGAAAAGCATCTAAAACGGGGTGGAGTATATCAATACAAGGAACTTTTATTTTCTCACATCTTTTTTTAAGAAGCAGTTTAATTTTTTTATCAATGATTGTGTAAAGAACAATACCCGGTTCTTGTTGTATCTCATCAAGAGCTCTTTGCAACTGTTTTTCATTACGAATCATCGGGTAAATATGTTCTGTTGCCTGACTCATCGTATACTGTGATGCGACAGCCTTTCCAAGTGAAATAAGTGTTTCTCCTGTTGCATCAGAAAGCATGTGCAAATGAAAGAATTTTTTTTTAATTGTCACAAAAATTTTAACTCCTTGTTAACAGATGTGTATATATCCTACTGAGGTTTTATAAAACTAAAATCTAGAGAAAATCTTCCATTATTATGCACAAATTAAACCATTGTGATAAGAAAAACCCTTTTATAAGAAAAAAACGGGGATAATATCCCTAAGAAAGTGTTATATCTATTTTTTTTTCTTTCATCTTTGTGGATAAAACTGAGGATGAACGGGGTATAAAAACAGTTCACATTAAACACAGACTTAAATAAGAAAAAATCCTCTTTTTTAAAAAATTATTAAATAAAATTCTCTTGAAAAATCTAAAAAATTAAATAATTTATATTTTAAATAATACCAAGAAAAATTCAGATCATTACATTGATCTTATAAAATAATTTTATATTTTACTTATGTATAATAGGAGCGTTACTTATATACTCTAATTTTTTTTTTATTTTCTCAAATGTTTTATGAATTTATTGAAGTTATATAAATAATTTTTTTATTGTATTACTTAATTTTATAGGAAAATAATTCGTATAAATGGTGCTTGCAGATTTTTAAAATTAAGTGTATAATGATCCTTCCTTACAATAGTTATCTATCATAAGTTTTCTATAATTTATCCAAGAACAATTTCCCATATATTTAAAGAGCATATTTTATGCAAGAAATGAAACTACAAGAACTTAAAAGTAAAAATCCGGTTGAACTTGTTTCTTTTGCTGAAACATTAGAAGTTGAAAATGCTTCTTTGATGCGTAAACAAGAGCTAATGTTTGCTATTTTGAAAAAACTTGCTTCACAAGATGTAGAAATTATTGGAGAAGGGGTTGTTGAAGTCTTACAAGATGGATTTGGTTTTTTGCGATCTGCTGATGCTAATTATCTCCCAGGTCCTGATGATATCTATCTATCACCTGCTCAAATTCAGTCTTTTTCTTTGAAAACAGGGGATACTGTTGAAGGTCCTATACGGAGTCCAAAAGAAGGTGAGCGTTATTTTGCTCTTCTTAAAATTAATACAATTAATTTTGAAGATCCTGAAAAAATTCGCTATAAAATTCACTTTGACAATCTTACTCCTCTTTATTCAAATGAACGTTTTCAAATGGAAATACAAGATCCTACAGAGAAGGATATGTCATCACGAGTGATTGATTTGATAACTCCTTTAGGAAAAGGACAGAGAGGATTAATTGTAGCTCCTCCTAGAACCGGAAAAACGGTTTTACTTCAGAATATTGCTCATTCTATTACCACTAATCATCCTGAATGTTATCTTATTGTTCTTTTAATTGATGAACGACCAGAAGAAGTCACTGATATGCAGCGTTCTGTAAAAGGGGAAGTCGTTTCTTCTACTTTTGATGAGCCAGCAATACGTCATGTGCAAGTTGCTGAGATGGTTATTGAAAAAGCAAAACGACTTGTTGAATATGGGCGTGATGTTGTTATCCTTCTTGACTCTATTACACGTCTTGGGCGTGCGTATAATACGGTTGTTCCTTCATCAGGGAAGGTTTTAACAGGTGGTGTGGATGCAAATGCATTACAACGTCCTAAGCGCTTTTTTGGTGCTGCACGCAATATTGAAGAGGGTGGATCTTTAACCATTATTGCAACGGCTTTGATTGACACTGGTAGTCGTATGGATGAGGTTATTTTCGAAGAATTTAAAGGGACGGGTAATTCTGAAATTGTTCTTGATCGTAAGGTTGCTGATAAACGTACCTTCCCAGCTATGGATATTTTGAAGTCAGGAACACGTAAGGAAGAACTTTTGGTGGCGCGACAAGATTTACACAAAATTTTTGTTCTTCGCCGTATTTTAGCACCTATGAATGCAATAGATGCAATTGAATTTTTGATTGATAAATTAAAACAAACTAAAAATAATAGTGAGTTTTTTGATTCAATGAATACATAGAAATATTAAGTTTTTTATTAGGATACATCCTGTGGATACAATCTTTGCTGTTTCGAGTGGGTTGTTGCCTTCAGGGGTTGCTGTTATTCGAGTTTCCGGTCCCCATGTTGTGAATGTTGTGAAAACGCTTTGTGGTTGTTTGCCTAAAGCTCGTTTTATGCATTACGGTAATCTTACTGCTCGTGATGGAAGCTTTTTAGATTCTGCTTTAACAGTTTTTTTTCCTGCTCCACATAGTTTTACAGGGGAAGACTGTGCTGAATTTCATTTACATGGGGGAAAAGCGGTTGTTAATCGTTTTCTTGATGAATTATCTACATTTTCTGGATGCCGTATTGCAGAAGCAGGTGAATTTTCACGTCGTGCATTTATAGAGGGAAAATTAGATCTTGTTCAAGCAGAAGGTCTTGCTGATTTAATAGCGGCAGAAACGGAGAGTCAGCGGCGTTTAGCGATTATGGGGACAAGTGGACGTCTTACAACGCTTTATCGCGATTGGCGTTATAAACTCATGAAAGCGCGTGCTTTTATTGAAGCAGAACTTGATTTTGCTGATGAGGCTGATATTCCCAATTCAGTATCTGATAGAGTTTGGAAAGAGGTAAGGGATCTTTGTGCTTCTATTCATAAACATGTTGATGAAGGAGAACGCGCGAGTATATTGCATGATGGATTAAAAATTGTTATTGCGGGTGCTCCAAATTCTGGAAAATCAAGCATTATGAATCGTTTGGCTGGAAAATCTGTTTCTATTGTAACAGAGGAAGCAGGAACAACCCGCGATGCTTTAGAAATAAGACTTGTTCTAGGTGGTTTACCGGTTTTTTTTATAGATACTGCTGGTTTTAGAGAGACAAAAAATAAAATAGAACAATTAGGAATAGAGGTTGCAAAGCAGCATGTTAAAGATGCTGATTTGGTTATTTTAGTTTATGATATGGGAAATCCTAAAGAGGTTGAATTACCAAAAACCTCAGCTGAAATATGGCATATTGGTAATAAGCTAGATCTTTATGAAAAAAATGAAATTGATTGGTCTATACAATTTTCTGCATTAACTGGTTTGAATTTTGATAATTTTATTCGTGAACTTGAAACATTTTGTTCACGTCGTGCTTCTGAAATTGGAAATCTTGTTCCAGCACGAAAAAGGCAACTCCATTTATTAAAAGAGGCTGTTAAAGAGATAGAAGCTTCCATAAATTATTATTCTCTTGATTTAAGTTTGCGTGCAGAACATCTTCGTCGTGCGAGTGATTTTCTTGGGAAAATTACGGGAGATATAGATGTTGAAGATTTACTTGATATTATTTTTTCAGAATTTTGTATTGGCAAGTAATGATTAACTTGAAACATTGATTATTTTATAGACAGATTTAAAAGACTATGTATTTTATATATTATGTTCCACGTGAAACTTTAGAATAACTCTCTATGGGATGAATCCTGATGCAATTATACGATGTTATTGTTGTTGGAGGCGGTCATGCTGGCTGTGAAGCTGCTTCCGCTTCAGCGCGTGTTGGAGCACAGACAGTTCTTGTTACACATAAAATATCAGCATTGGGAACAATGTCGTGTAATCCTGCTATTGGTGGGCTTGGAAAAGGGCATCTTGTTCGTGAAATAGATGCTTTGGATGGTCTTATGGGGAGAGCGGCAGATGCTGCTGGAATTCAATTTAGACTTCTTAATAGACGTAAAGGACCAGCTGTAAGAGGACCGCGTACACAAGCTGATAGAAGACTTTATAAAGAAGAAATTCAAAAACTCTTGAAAAAACAAAATAATTTATCTCTACTTGAAGATGAAGTACTTGATATAATTGTTAAGGAAAATTGTGTTTCAGGTGTTGTTTTAAAAAATAGAGGAATAATTTTTTCTGGTGCTGTTGTTTTAACAACAGGTACATTTTTAAATGGTTTTATTCATATTGGCAATAAAACATGGGCTGCTGGACGTATGGGAGATAAGTCAAGTGTAAAACTTGCTGAACGTCTAAAAAGTTATCATATCAATCTTGGTCGATTAAAAACAGGAACACCTGCACGGCTTAGTAAAAAAACAATCCGTTGGGATATGTTAGAAAAACAGAAAGCTGATGAAGATCCAGTTCCTTTTTCTCTTTTAACAGAAAAAATTAAACAGCCTCAAATTGAATGTGCAATAACACGTACAAATACACAAACACATAAAATTATCCGTGAAAATATTCAGCGATCTGCTTTATATTCTGGAAATATTGAAGGATTAGGTCCACGTTATTGTCCTTCTATTGAAGATAAAATTGTTAAATTTGGAGAACGTGACGGACATCAAATTTTTCTGGAGCCAGAAGGATTAAATGATGATACTATTTATCCAAATGGTCTCTCTACCTCTCTTCCTGAAGATATACAAATTTCCCTTTTAAAAACTATTGAAGGGTTAGAAAATGTTACAGTATTGCAGCCTGGTTATGCTATAGAATACGATTTTGTTAATCCACAACAATTGACGAAAACTTTAGAATTACGTTCTTTATCTGGGTTATTTTTGGCAGGACAAATTAATGGTACGACAGGATATGAGGAAGCTGCAGCACAAGGTCTTTTGGCTGGATTAAATGCTGCACGTAAAGTTGGTAAATTAAGTGAGATACTTATAAGTCGTTCTACAGCTTATATTGGTGTTATGATTGATGATCTAGTTTCACGTGGGGTTTGTGAACCTTATAGAATGTTTACATCGCGCGCTGAGTTTCGTTTGTCTTTGCGATCTGATAATGCTGATGCACGTTTAACACCTTTAGCACAGCAATGGGGAATTGTGAGTCAAAACCGTTGGAATTGTTATCAGGAAAAACGGCAACGTCTTGATCAAGCGCGATTAATATGCCAAAAACTTTTTTTAACGCCTAATGAAGCTTCTGCACATGGATTACAAGTAAACCACGATGGGGTTAGACGTTCAGCTTATGATTTTCTTGCTTATCCTCATATAACTATAGAGCGTCTTTCACATTTTTGGCCACAATTACGATCGATAGACTCTAAAACTGTAGAATCTTTAGAAATTGAAGCGCAATACGCGGTTTATTTAGAAAAACAAGCACAAGATATTGCTGCTCTTCAGCGAGATGAACGTTTAGAAATTCCTTCTTCTCTTGATATTCAATCAATTTCTGGTCTTTCAAATGAATTAAAAACAAAAATTCAAAAAATATCACCGCGTTCAATCGCAGATGCTCAAAAAATTGATGGCATGACACCAGCGGCATTATCACTCATTATTACCTATATTCAACGTCAACGGCGTGAAAAGGTTAAATCAGCTTAATGGATATTTCTGAAGAAAAAAAATATCAAGCGTTATTAAAGGTCATTCCTTCTGTTTCACGTGAAACGATGAGAGATTTAATACAATTTGAATCTCTCCTTATTCAGTGGAATGCGCATATTAATTTAATATCCTCTACAACAGTACCAATCTTATGGACGCGTCATATTTTAGATTCAGCACAGATCTATCCCTTATACAGTAATTTATTACATTGGTGTGATCTTGGATCAGGAGGAGGATTTCCTGCAATTGTCATTGCTATTCTTATGAAAGAAAAAAAATCAGGACATATTGTTCTTGTTGAGAGTAATGGAAAAAAAGTAGCTTTTCTACGAACGATTATTGCTCATTTGAATCTTCCCGCAACAGTATATCATTGTAGAATTGAGGACGTGTATAAAAAAATAGCACCACCAGAAATTATAACAGCACGGGGATTAGCTTCCCTTGATGATCTTTTACGGCTTATTTTTCCTTTATTTACAGAAAAAACAAGAGCTGTTTTTCAAAAAGGTAGGGATTATTCTACAGAAATAAAAAATGCCTCTGCCAATTGGCTCTTTGATCTGCTAAAATATAAAAGTAAAATTGATGAGAATTCTATTATTTTAGAAATTTCTCATCTTCGATCATATGAGGGTAAAGCAAAATGAGCGGCACACGGATTATCGCTATTGCAAACCAAAAGGGCGGGGTAGGTAAAACAACTACAGCTATTAATCTTGCTACAGCTTTAGCTGCTATTGGTGAAAATGTACTTATTATGGATATTGATCCGCAAGGTAATGCAAGTACAGGATTAGGTATTGATCGCAATAGTCGTCCTTTATCATCTTATGATGTTTTGGTTTCAAGAGTTTCAATTACAAAAGCAGCTTTAAAAACAGAAGTGCACAATCTTCATATTGTGCCTTCTACACTTGATCTTTTAGGTGTAGAAATGGAAATAGCTTCATCACAAGATCGCATCCAACGACTGCGTAAGGCGCTTTGTGATGATCCAGAGATGCAAAAAAAATTCAATTATATTTTCATTGATTGTCCTCCATCACTTAATCTTTTAACACTCAATGCTATGGCGGCTGCGGATTCAGTTTTGGTTCCTATGCAATGCGAATTTTTAGCGCTTGAAGGATTAAGTCAATTGCTTGAAACAGTAAAAAAAGTGCAGTCTTTTCTTAATCCATCTTTAGAAATTCAAGGTATTGTTTTAACGATGTATGATGTACGTAATAATCTTTCAAATCAAGTTGTTGAAGATGTGCGTTCTTTTATGGGAGATAAAGTTTATCGTACGGTTATTCCACGAAATATTCGAGTATCAGAAGCACCTTCTTTTGGTAAACCAGTGTTGATTTATGATCTTAAATGTGCTGGTAGTCAGGCTTATTTACGCCTAGCATCCGAAGTGATACAACGTGAAAGACAAGCATGTGCTGCTGCTTAAAATATAAAAAATAATTTTTGTTAAATAAATTCGAAGAGCAAAATTATGAATGATGATCAATCAAAAAAAAGACTGGGACGTGGTTTAGCAGCATTGATTGGAGATATGAATTTAAACAATAATCCTATACCTTCATACAGTCCTGATAAATTAATAGAGCCTCATACAACTTATAATTTTTCAGAAAAATTTGTTCCTATCGAATCTATTTCGTGTAATCCACGTAATCCTCGACGCCATTTTACAGAATCAGAACTTGATAATTTAGCGCAGTCCATTCGACAGCACGGTATTGTTCAACCCATTATTGTAAAACCTTTACGTGATTATCCTCATCGATTTGAGTTAATCGCTGGTGAACGGCGATGGCGCGCTGCACAACGCGCTAATTTAAGTCAATTACCAGTTATTATTCGTGATGTGGATGATAAAACAGCTTTAGAATTAGCAATTATTGAAAATGTTCAGCGTACTGATCTTAATCCTATTGAAGAAGCAATGGGATATGAAATGTTGCTTAATGAGCATGGTTATACACAAGTAGATTTAGCACAAGTGATTGGAAAAAGCCGAAGTCATGTTGCAAATACACTTCGTTTATTAAAATTGCCACCAAAAGTACAACAGTTTGTAACTGAGGGTCAACTTTCTTCTGGCCATGCCCGTTGTCTTATAACCGTTGATAATCCGAAAGAATTGGCAGAAAAAATTATTCGTGAAGGTCTTTCTGTACGTCAAACGGAAATATTAGCATATGAACAGGCAAATCCTAAGATAAAAAAACGAACGATTGTAGAAAAAAATGCAGAAACAAAGTCTTTAGAAAAATTACTTGCAGATGTTATCGGAATGAAAGTTATCATTCGACATGGTAAAAAAGGTGGAAATTTAAAAATACATTATTCTTCACTAGAGCAATTGGATGATATTTGCCGACGTCTAAAAAGCTAATAAATTGTTATCAAAGATCTTTTTAACAACTACCTTTTAAAATTTTTATCATTCTATACATATGCTTTTTAGCAAATTCTAAATTGCTTAAAGGTACAATGTTTTTCTCATAAATAGAATTTTCTTCATCTGTTGTAAGCACATTCAATGTTGCTTGAAGTGTTAGGTGAGCAATAACAAAATCTTTAGGTGTGATATTATTTTCTTTTAAAATACTCATGAGTTTTGGTTTACTAGAAATATAAGCAATGTAGTTTTCAATACTATCACCATCAGCGATGTGATCGCTTTTTGTATCTGTTTCTTCTAGCTCTGGAGGTAAATTTTTACATTCTCTTTCGATTTTTTCCAGCTTTAAAAGAAGATCTTCTGTTAAGGGATAATTTGCAATGAGATGTAATATAAGAGAAGTATTATCCGGTTCTTGTTTTTTTTCCTGAGCATATGTTATAAAAGAAAAAAGGAAAAGGAAAAGAAAATACAACGCAAATCTAAACATGGTTAAAAATCATCCTTTCTTTTTCTAATTTAGGAAAAAATTTTTCATCAGTTACTTTCATTGTAAGATTTTTTCACTGTATTACCATTTCGACGAAGAAAAGAGTTTGTTTTCCTTAAAGTGACAAGTGAAATTATAGCATTTTTTTGTGCGCAGCAAAAAACATCTTCTACCTTTTGGTGAAGTCTTTGGATCAATGATCAATGCAAAAAGAGCGTTGTTGTTGTATATTATGCCCACAATTCATCGATAGTTAACGAATCTCTCTCTAAAAATTTAGCATTTGTGCTGGTGTTCTTTCAAAAAGGTGTCTCTACATCTGAGAAAAAAGAATACCTTCTTCAGAAAGATAATA
This sequence comes from Bartonella japonica, assembly GCF_040545385.1. Lineage (NCBI taxonomy): Bacteria > Pseudomonadati > Pseudomonadota > Alphaproteobacteria > Hyphomicrobiales > Bartonellaceae > Bartonella > Bartonella japonica. Next base: position 183,040 of record NZ_JBEPLT010000001.1, on the reverse strand, counting down.
GGATAATACGCCTAAAGTATGACTGAGTATTGAAAGAACTAAAATCGAGCATGTGACAAGGAAAAAAATCATCAGATTGATCAGATTGACGAAGTGCTTGATCAAAATGATAAATCTTTTCTTTCTCTGCTTCTGGTCCAATAACAACAACCTTATAAACTTGTTTTAACTCCAGTAACGCTTCTATATAGTCGTGATGATGAATGAGTACACTAAAATTATCTTTTCGACATATGAATTGTTCAGTTAACGTATCTTTTCTCCACGAACAGTGTGCAGCAATAAATCTGCAAAATAATTTATAGTTATGTATGTGTTATATTTAAGAATCAGATTTGTTCTCTTCTGTAAAAAGTCCCTTTGAGTGTTTAAGGATAAGGGGCATTTGGGTAATCGTAAATAGAATTGTTATGGGCATGATGCCAAATACTTTAAAGTTGGTCCAAAAATTATCGCTAAAATTTCGCCAAATGACTTCATTCAAAAGAGCAAGAAAAACGAAAAAAAATGCCCAACGATAGGTTAATTTTTCCCATCCTAAATCATCAAGTTTTAAAGTAGAATCAAAGGCATAACGTAAGAATGGTTTTTTTAAACACATACCACAAAAGAGGATGAGCGCAAATAAACTATTAATAATTGTTGGTTTCATTTTGATGAAGACATCATTGTGAAGCCAAAGAGTTAAAAATCCAAAGACTAGAACAAAGATTCCTGAAATAAGAGGCATTATGGGAATTTTTCGTGCAAGAATCCATGATAAACTTAGAGCAATTACAATAGTCACCATGAAAATAGCGGTTGCAGGAAAAATAGGCTTACTAAAATTTTTAAAAAGTCCAATATTATTTAACAACCAGTTACCTTTATAATTGGCCAGAAAAAATACGACTAATGGTCCAAATTCCAAGAGAAATTTAACGGTTGGTGAAAAATTCGATTTTTGACTTTTATTGATATTTTTCAAATTGGGATTGTTATAAGAATTAGACTTCAAAGAAGATTTTTTCATACGTGTTTTCCTGCGATGGTTGTTGCAAAATCAGTAGCTGAAAAAGGTTGGAGATCCTCGATGTTTTCTCCTATACCTATAAAATAAATAGGCAATTTGTATTTGGATGCGATGGCAACAAGAATTCCTCCTCGTGCGGTACCGTCGAGTTTTGTCATGACTAAACCATTAACGCCAGCAGTATCACGGAAAATATCCACTTGGTTAAGTGCATTTTGTCCAGTGGTTGCATCAAGTGTTTGAAGCACTGTATGGGGAGCTTCGGGAGTATGTTTGCCTAAGACGCGAATAATTTTTGCTAATTCATCCATAAGCTCAGTTTTATTTTGTAGACGTCCAGCTGTATCAATAATCAATATATCACTGTTTTCTTTTTTCGCTTTTTCATAAGCATCAAATGCTAAGCTTGCAGCATCTGCACCTAATTTTGTTGAAATAACGGGAGATCCTGTGCGTTCACCCCAAATATGCAATTGTTCAATAGCAGCAGCGCGAAATGTATCACCAGCAGCTAACATAACTTTTAATCCACCTGCGGTGAATTTCGCTGCAAGTTTTCCAATAGTTGTTGTTTTTCCTGTACCATTTACACCAACCATTAAAATAACGTGAGGTTTATGATTGAGATCAAGTTCTAATGGTATCGCAACGGGTTCTAAAACTTTTCTTATTTCATCAGAGACAATGGTATGAATGTTATCTGGAGATAAATTCTTCTCATAGCGATTAGAAGCCAAGATATCAGTAATGCGCGTAGCTGTTTCTACACCAAGATCAGCCTGAATAAGAATATCTTCTAGTCCTTGTAATATGTCTTCATCAAGTTTTCCTTTGACGAAGAGATCGCTAATTGATCCGCTTAAACGTTGTGAAGAAAGAGATAAACCTTCTTTAAGGCGTCCAAACCATGCTGTCTTTTTTTGTTCAACAGATGATATAGGTAAGAATTCTTCAATCTTTTTTTCACGAACTGTATCTGCTACAATTACTTTACCTGAGTGTGATACTTTATCGGAGTGTGGCTCAAAAGGTGGATTTTTCTCATCACATCCTGCAGGCGTTGTGTTTTGATTTTTTTCTATACTTACTGAGACGTGATTGTTTTTCGTATTTTTGCTTTTATATTCGCTTTCTTTTTTTATATCAGTTCCAGAAGAAGTGGAAATTTGTTCCATTTCCCGTTCTTTAGATTTGTTAAAAGAGAATATTTTTTTGATAAAAGATTTTGTCATAAGGTGTTCCTGCTCAAGCTGCGTTTAATTTAGGGAGAACAGCAATTAATTTATCACCATCATGGCCAACGATAAGGGCTTGAACAATTGTTCCAGCTTTCGCACCTTTGATTTGTGTAAGAGTATAATCTTCTGTTCGTCCAATCTCATCTTTTTCAACGAGGATTGTTTGCTGACTATTTTGTAAATGAGCAAGATGTTTTTGATAAGCCACTTCCCCTGCTTTGCGTAATCTTTCTGCCCGCATTTTTACTACTCTACGATTGATTTGTGGCATTCGTGCGGCAGGGGTTCCTTCTCTTGGGCTAAAAGGAAAGACATGGAGATGGGTTAAATAACAATCATTGATCAAAGAAAGACTATTTTGGAACATTTCTTCTGTTTCAGTCGGAAAACCAGCAATTAAATCAGCACCATAAACCATTGTTGGGCGTTTAGCACGCAGATCTTGGCAAAATTGAATTGCATCTTCGCGTAAGTGACGACGTTTCATTCTTTTTAGAATCATGTTATCGCCAGCTTGCAAGGATAAGTGCAAATGTGGCATGATCCTTTTTTCATAGGCTAAAAGATTGATAAGTTCTTCATCTGCTTCAATAGAATCGATCGATGAAAGGCGTAAGCGAGGTAAATCAGGAACATGCTGCAAAATGGCGGAGGTTAATTTTCCGAGAGTCGCTTTCCCTGGGAGATCGTGACCATAGCTTGTAAGGTCAACACCTGTCAGAACTACTTCTTGAATGCCATTATCTATGATCTTTTTAATTTGTTCAATGACAGCACCCATGGGAACTGAGCGTGATGGTCCTCGTCCATAGGGGATAATGCAAAATGTACAGCGATGGTCGCATCCATTTTGTACCTGTACAAAGGCTCGTGTGCGCTCTTCCATTGCACTTACCATATGAGGAGCAATTGTCTGTACTTCCATAATGTCATTAATACGCAATTTTTCGGAATGGTTGATACCAAAATCTGGAAGTTGACGATAGGAATGTGCATGAAGTTTGTCTTCATTTCCTAAAATAAGATCTACCTCTGTCATGGAAGCAAAATTTTGTGCTTCTGTTTGTGCGGCACATCCTGTCACAATAATGCGAGCATGAGGATTTTCACGTCTTGCTTTGCGGATAGCTTGTTTTGCTTGTCGTACAGCTTCGGCAGTAACTGCGCAGGTATTAAATATAATAGCACCATCTTTGAGTTGATCGAGACCAGAAGACATACTTTCTTTGCGTATAATTTCTGATTCATAGCTATTTAGACGACAACCAAACGTTACAATTTCTACTGCCATTAAACGTGATCCTTTTTGTAGCTCCCTGTTAAAGGGTTTAAAAAACCACTAAACTCATATTGGGATGGGCCTGTCATGATAATATGGTTGTCTTCTCGATAAAAAATATTCAGTGTTCCCCCTGGTAAAACCACATCGATATGGCGTTTTGTGATGAGTCTACGTCGATAGGCAGCTACTGCACTCGCACAAGCAGCACTCCCACATGCTTGAGTTAATCCAGCACCTCGTTCCCATGTATGCAAATTTAGGCTTTTCTTTGACGTTATGCAAGCTATAGAAATATTACATCGTTCTGGAAAAAGAGGATCATATTCAAGCTGTGGTCCATATTTTTCTAATGGAATATGTTGAATATCACTCTCAACAAAAAAAATAGCATGGAGATTGCCAACCGATACAAGGGAAGCATCCTTTAAAGGACCAGCAGTAATTTCTACGTGATTGGTATCGACTATTTCACGTGAAACAGGCATATCTTTGGCATTGAAATTTGGGCATCCCATGTCCACAGAGATGAGATTATCGGTTTGGCGTTTACCTTCGATAATTCCAGCGGGCGTTTCCAATCGAAAAAAATCACCAAGGTTATTGTCTGTAAGCCACGCAATAACACAGCGGGTTCCATTGCCGCAAGCATTGGCTATTGAACCGTCAGAATTCCATATTTCAAGGCGGAAATCGTTTTCATTTTGAAGTGGTGGGTGAATAGTCATAATTTGATCAAAAGATGTTTGAGGATCAGCTGCTAAGGCGAGAATTGCTTGCGGTGTAAGTGTATGTGTGCTTTCACGCATATCAGCGACAATAATTTTATTTCCAAGACCGTTCATTTTGCTGAATGGCGTTTTCATGAAGTTTCTCTATTTTTTAGTGATTACCCACAAAAGAATATATGGCTGAAAATCTTGTAAATTTCTAGTGTTTAATAAATATAAAACGGGTAGCAAAATTATATTGTTTAAAATAGGCAATTTTCACGCTGTTTTTCGTATTTGTTAATTTATCTTTGTAAAATACCATATAATAAATGTTTACCGCTTAACTTTAAGTTGGCTTATTTATTATGATGGGAGAGAGTATAGATATGTCATTTTCAAAAAAATCATTTTTTGTTGTAATATCAACTGTAACATTTTTAGCGGGATGTTTAACATCGCGGAATAATAGTGGCGATGCATTAGAAGTTTTTTATCCCGTTCAACAAATATCGACATTTGAAGTTATGTCTGATCCATCCTCTTCTGTATCTGAAGCGGCATATGCTTCAATGTATGAGACAGGAGAAGTTCAGAGTGATGGACAAATGGCTAATTTTGAACTGCCAGACAATGCTGTTGATTTATTTCCTGCAAGTATTGCTGGGGTATGGAATCTTTCTATGGGTGGTAAATCTTGTCGAATTGCAACACCACAAACAAAATTTGGTCAAGGGTATCGGGCGGGTCCTTTGCACTGTCCAGGAATCGTTTCCCAAGTAAATTCTTGGGATATTAGAGGAAAAAGACTATATTTCTATGATAAATCAGGACGTATTATAGTTGTGCTTCATTCCAACGATCTTAATCTCTTTGAAGGGAAAACACTTGATGGTTATCCAGTTTCTTTAAGACGTTAGATCATTAGGGGTCATTTATAATCATGTACAAGTTTATGAAGAAAATATGTATTCTCATTGAAAACGGTTTGAAAAAAGGTTGTTTGGATGACTTTGGTTTCAACGCGTTATAAAGAATTGGTCTGCAAAAAAGAAATTAATTTGGATCCGGCTCAATTGGATTTAACAAAGCATTTTGATCGTTTATTACAAAAAATTTCTGAGCAAAATGTTTCTCGTCCTTGGGAATTTTTGCATTTCTTTAAGAGAAAAAAACAAACTTTTTCTACTGTTTCAAAGCAAGGTGATGAAGATAGTTTTTTTCAGGGATTGTATATTTACGGAAAAGTCGGGTGTGGCAAAACCATGCTGATGGATTTGTTTTTTTCTTGCTTGCCGCAAAATCGTAAAAAACGCGCCCATTTTAACGATTTTATGGCAGATATCCATGAGCGCATTAATGTTTATCGTCAGGCATCAACACGTGCAAAAGCTAGGCAAGATAATCTTATTTTAGCTGTCGCTGAAGATCTTGCACGAGAAGCCCAAGTCCTTTGTTTTGATGAATTTAGCGTAACAGATATTGCTGATGCGATGATACTTGGTCGCCTTGTCTCGGCTTTATTTGAGAAAGGGGTTTTCTTTGTTGCAACTTCAAATGTTGCGCCTAACAATCTTTATTATAATGGTTTAAATCGAGAGCTTTTTTTGCCTTTTATTCGAACTTTGAAAGCACATGTTCACGTCATTAATCTTGATGTAAAAACAGATTATCGTCTTGAAAAATCTAATCTACAACATGTGTATATAACGCCACTAGGATTGGAAGCAAATAAATCTATGGATCAAGCGTGGACGCTGGTGCTGCAAGGACAAAGGGAAACATCTGATGAACTTCTTATAAAAGGGCGTCTTCTTCATATTCCACGGACTGGAGCGGGGTGTGCACGCTTTAATTATCAAGATTTATGTGCAAAATCCTTGTCAGCGGCTGAGTATTTAGTCTTAGGAGAACACTATCATACGATTTTTGTTGATAATGTACCGGTAATGGATGATACAAGTCGCAATGAAACAAAGCGGTTTATTTTGCTTATTGATGTTCTCTATGAACGTCACATAAGATTATTTATATCAGCGGCGGTAAAACTTGAAGATTTATATAAGGGGAATGCGCAAACTTCTGAAACATTTGAATTTCAGAGAACACAATCGCGCCTTTTCGAGATGCAAAGTCAAGATTATTTGAAATTTTGGGAAAAACGTTTTCTTTTGAAGGAAAAAAATTGATTATAGTTTCACTTCACATAAATTGCAAAAGTAATAACTCTTTGAATTTAAAAGAAGTGTAATAATTCTATTGTATTTTTAAAAAATTCACTTTATCGATACATCATAGTAATTTTCTAATAGTATATTCCTTGGAGGATTATAACTTCTGTGAAGTCAAGAAATTTAGTGAATTTCATCCTTATCTTCTTTTGAAGATATTGTTATGGCTAAGGTTAAAAAAGTATTTAATATACAAGTACTGGTAAATACATGCTGAGTTTTCTAATGTTAGGAAAAATAAAATGGCACGAAAAAAAATAGCTCTCATTGGTTCAGGTATGATTGGTGGCACTTTAGCACATATTATTGGATTTAAAGAACTTGGTGATGTTGTCTTATTTGATATTGTGGAAGGTATGCCACAGGGTAAGGCTCTCGATATTGCCGAATCTTCACCCGTTGATGGTTTTAACATCAGTTTGAAAGGTGCAAATGCTTATGAGGCAATCGAGGGAGCTGATGTCGTTATTGTAACAGCAGGTGTTGCGAGAAAACCTGGTATGAGCCGTGATGATCTTTTGGGCATTAATCTAAAAGTGATGGAACAAGTTGGTGTTGGGATCAAAAAATATGCGTCTTCAGCATTTGTTATTTGTATTACCAATCCCCTTGATGCAATGGTATGGGCATTGCAGAAGTTTTCAGGTTTTCCTACACATAAAGTGGTTGGTATGGCTGGGATTCTTGATTCAGCACGGTTTCGTTATTTCTTATCTGAGGAATTTAAGGTTTCTATTAAAGATGTGACGGCGTTTGTTTTAGGAGGGCACGGTGATTCAATGGTGCCTTTAGTACGTTATTCAACAGTTGGTGGTATTTCTTTGCCTGATCTTGTGAAAATGGGCTGGACTACACAGGAAAGAATTGATCAAATTATCCAAAGAACCCGTGATGGTGGTGCAGAAATCGTTAGTTTACTAAAAACAGGCTCTGCTTTTTATGCACCAGCAGCTTCTGCGGTTTCTATGGCTGAAGCCTATTTAAAGGATACTAAGCGTGTTGTTCCTATAGCGGCCTATCTTTCAGGGGAATACGGGGTTAATGATACCTATGTTGGTGTTCCCGTTGTACTTGGTGCAGGCGGCGTTGAACGGGTCATCGAAATTGACCTTGATAAAGAAGAAAGAAATGCTTTTGAGCATTCAGTAAGTGCAGTTAAGAATCTTTGTGAGGCTTGTATCGCTCTTGTACCTGCTCTTAAATAAATTGGGGAATTTTTTGTTTATTAAAACAGAGTATTTAAAATATTAGGATTTAAAGATTTATAAAGTAATCCATAAAAGAAAAGGACAAATACATGAATATCCATGAATATCAGGCCAAACGTTTGCTTCATGAATATGGAGCACCGGTTGCAAATGGTGTTGCCGTTTATTCTGTAGAGCAAGCTGAGACATGGGCAAAGAAATTGCCTGGTCCACTCTATGTGGTTAAAAGTCAGATACATGCTGGTGGACGTGGTAAAGGAAAGTTTAAAGAACTTGATCCTGATGCAAAGGGTGGTGTTCGGCTTGCAAAATCTGTTGAAGAAGTTGTTGCGAACGTTCAAGAAATGCTCGGTAAAACTTTGGTAACCAAACAAACTGGTCCAGAGGGTAAGCAAGTCAATCGCCTTTATATTGAGGATGGTGCTGATATCGAGAGAGAACTTTATCTTTCACTTTTGGTTGATCGTACGGTTGGTCAGGTGGCTTTCGTTGTTTCAACAGAAGGGGGAATGGATATTGAAACGGTTGCTGAAGAAACACCAGAAAAGATATTAACCCTCGCCATTGATGCTGAACAAGGGGTTACTTCTGCTGATTGTACAAAGCTTTGTGATGCGCTAGAATTGCGTGATAGTGCACGAGAAGATGGTGAAAAACTTTTCCCAATTCTTTATAAGGTATTTTGTGAAAAAGATATGAGTCTTCTTGAAATAAATCCGCTTATTGTGATGGAAAATGGTCATTTGCGTGTTCTTGATGCGAAAGTTTCTTTTGATAATAATGCCTTGTTTCGTCATCCAGACATTGTAGAACTGCGCGATACTTCAGAAGAAGATCCGAAAGAGATAGAAGCATCAAAACATGATCTTGCTTATGTTGCTCTTGAAGGTACAATTGGTTGCATGGTCAATGGTGCAGGTCTTGCTATGGCAACAATGGATATCATTAAGCTTTATGGAGCTGAACCAGCAAATTTTCTTGATGTTGGTGGTGGGGCTTCAAAAGAGAAAGTCACAGCTGCTTTTAAAATTATTACTGCTGATCCAAATGTTAAGGGTATTTTGGTCAATATTTTTGGTGGCATTATGCGTTGTGATGTCATTGCTGAAGGTGTCGTTGCTGCTGTTCGGGAAGTTGGTTTAAAGGTTCCTCTGGTTGTGCGTCTTGAAGGTACAAATGTTGAGCAAGGTAAAGCAATTATCAGTGACAGTGGTTTGAATGTTATTCCCGCTGATGATTTAGATGATGCTGCTCAAAAAATTGTTGCAGCCGTAAAGGGAGCTTAAGTTATGTCGATTCTTGTGAATAAAGATACAAAAGTTCTAGTTCAAGGTCTTACAGGGAAAACAGGAACGTTTCATACAGAACAAGCGCTTGCTTATCATGGTACGCAAATGGTTGGTGGCGTCAATCCTAAAAAGGGTGGCGAGACATGGGAGGGCTCAAAAGGAGAAACTCTTCCTATTTTTGCCAGTGTCGCGGAAGGAAAAGAAAAGACAGGTGCGGATGCTTCCGTTATTTATGTTCCTCCTGCGGGGGCAGCGGCAGCTATTATAGAGGCTATTGATGCTGAGATCAGTTTGATTATCTGTATTACAGAAGGTATTCCCGTTATGGATATGGTGAGGGTAAAGGCGAGATTAGAAAAATCAAAATCACGTCTCATAGGTCCTAATTGTCCTGGTATTCTTACACCAAATGAATGTAAGATCGGTATTATGCCAGGTTCTATTTTTAGAAAAGGTTCTGTTGGGGTTGTTTCGCGTTCGGGAACTTTAACTTATGAAGCTGTCTTTCAAACAAGTTGTGAAGGTCTTGGGCAAACAACAGCTATTGGTATTGGTGGTGACCCAGTTAAGGGAACTGAGTTTATTGATGTGTTGGAAATGTTTTTAGCCGATGATGAAACTCAATCTATTGTTATGATTGGTGAAATTGGTGGTTGTGCTGAAGAAGAAGCTGCACAGTTCCTTCAAGATGAGGCAAAAAAAGGTCGTAAAAAACCTGTGGTTGGATTTATTGCTGGTCGTACAGCTCCTCCAGGGCGTACAATGGGTCATGCTGGTGCTGTTATTTCTGGCGGTAAAGGTGGGGCAGAAGATAAAATTGCTGCAATGGAATCCGCTGGGATTCGGGTCTCTCCCTCACCATCACAGATAGGTAAGACCTTGATGACAGTTTTAAAAGGGTAAAAAGCTTCATCTTAATAAGGGTATATTCTTATTTTGATGAAATAATGGATAGAAAAAGATAAGTTTTTGAACTTTTTGATTTTTGTTTGCTTTGCAAATATTTGAAGGTTGAAAAGAAATATAAGGAGACGGAATAGGTATTCCGGAGAGGTATATGGCAAGGCAAGACGAAATAAATAGTCTTTTTGCACAAACGTCGTTTCTGTATGGTGGAAATGCGGATTATATAGATCAGCTTTATGCCGAATATGAAAAAGATCCTACCAGTGTAGATTCACAATGGCGCACTTTTTTTGAAAATCTTCATGATAAAAAAGAAGATATTCTCAAGAACGCTAAAGGGGCAACATGGCAACGCGATCATTGGCCATTAAAAGCAAATAGTGAGTTAGTTTCTGCTCTTGATGGAGATTGGTCTGGTCTTGAAAAGCGTATTGGTGATAAATTAAAAGAAAAGGCAGTAACCGAAGCTTCGCAAAAAGAAACAACTTCTCTTCGGGAACAGGATATTATTCAAGCTACGCGCGATTCTGTTCATGCTCTCATGATGATTCGTGCTTTTCGCGCACGTGGGCATCTTCATGCTCGTCTTGATCCTCTTGAGCTGGCAGAAAAACTTGAAGATTATAAGGAACTTTCCCCAGAAGCTTATGGTTTTACTCCTGCTGATTATGAGCGCCCCATTTTTATTGATAATGTTTTAGGGTTGGAATATGCGACTATTCCGCAAATGCTTGAAATCCTCAATCGTACCTATTGTTCAACAATTGGTATGGAATATATGCATATTTCTGATCCTGTTCAAAAAGTGTGGCTTCAAGAGCGTATCGAAGGACCAGATAAGCATATTGCATTTTCTCAGAAAGATAAGAAAGCTATCCTTAATAAGCTTATTGAGGCGGAAGGGTTTGAACAGTTTTTAGATGTAAAATATAAAGGAACAAAGCGTTTTGGTCTTGATGGTGGTGAAGCACTGATCCCTGCACTTGAACAGATTATCAAATGCAGTAGTGCTTTGGGAGTGCAGGAAATTGTTTTAGGAATGGCACACCGTGGTCGTTTAAATGTTCTTTCACAAGTTTTTGCAAAGCCACATCGGGCTATCTTTCATGAATTCAAAGGAGGATCTTATAAGCCTGATGATGTAGAGGGATCAGGTGATGTTAAATATCATTTGGGAACTACGACGGATCTTGAATTTGATGGTAAAAAAGTTCATTTATCACTTTTAGCCAATCCATCTCATCTTGAGATTGTTGATCCAGTTGTGATCGGAAAGGCACGTGCTAAACAAGATCAGCTTGTGGAAGTTATGCATAGTGATGAAATTCCATTAGCGGAGCGTTCAAAAGTTTTGCCATTGCTGATTCATGGTGATGCTGCTTTTGCAGGGCAGGGAGTTATTCAGGAAACTTTTGGACTTTCGGGACTGAAAGGTTACAGTGTTGCTGGCTCTGTTCATGTCATTATTAATAATCAGATTGGTTTTACGACAGATCCACGCTTTTCTCGTTCTTCACCTTATCCATCAGATGTGGCAAAAATGATAGATGCTCCCATTTTTCATGTGAATGGTGATGATCCTGAAGCTGTTGTTTTTGTTGCAAAAATAGCGACAGAATTTCGACAAATTTTTCATAAGCCAGTGGTTATTGATATGTTCTGTTATCGTCGTTATGGACATAATGAAGGCGATGAGCCTTCCTTTACACAACCACTTATGTATAAGGCTATCCGTAGTCACAAAACGACGCTTCAGCTTTATGGTGATCAGTTGGTAGCAGAAGGGGTGATTGCTGCAGAAGAAATTGAACAGAAAAAAAAGCTCTGGCGCGATAAACTTGAAGGTGAGTTCGAAGCAAGTGTTTCTTATAAACCTAGCAAGGCTGATTGGCTTGATGGAAACTGGACGGGGTTTAGATCTTCAAGCAATACTGGTGAGCAACATAGTAGAAAGACAGGAGTTGAGTTAAAAACTTTAAAGGAAATTGGTCGAAAACTTGTTGCAATTCCAGAAAACTTTCATGTTCATAAAACCATTCAACGTTTTTTGAACAATCGTGCTAAGATTTTTGAAACTGGTGAAGGTGTTGATTGGGCAACAGCTGAAGCGCTCGCTTTTGGTTCGCTTTGCTTAGAAGGATCTCCGGTTCGTCTTTCCGGTGAAGATGTTGAACGTGGAACTTTTTCTCAACGCCATTCTGTTCTTTACGATCAAGAAAATGAAGCACGCTATATCGCTTTAAATAATTTGCAAAAAGGACAGGCATTTTATGAAGTTGTTAATTCGATGCTTTCTGAAGAAGCCGTTCTTGGCTTCGAATATGGGTATTCCCTTGCTGAACCACGAGGATTAACGCTTTGGGAAGCGCAATTTGGTGATTTTTCTAATGGTGCGCAGGTTATTTTTGACCAATTTATTTCATCTGCAGAGCGTAAGTGGCTTCGCATGTCTGGTCTTGTATGTTTGTTGCCTCATGGTTTAGAAGGGCAAGGACCAGAACATTCTTCAGCGCGTTTGGAACGTTTCCTACAACTTTGTGCGGAAGATAATATGCAGGTTGCTAATTGTACGACCCCTGCAAATTATTTTCACATTTTACGTCGGCAAATTAAACGTGATTTCCGTAAACCATTGATTTTAATGACACCAAAATCACTTTTACGCCATAAGAAAGCAGTTTCTTTTCTCAATGAAATGGGACCAGAAACAAGTTTTCGTCGTTTGCTGCTTGATGATGCCGAATGTCTCAAAGATTCTGTTACTAAATTGCAGAGAGACAATAAAATTCGTCGTATTGTTCTTTGTACGGGTAAAGTTTATTACGACCTTTATGAAGAGCGTGAAAAAAGGGGTATTTATGATGTTTATTTGCTTCGTGTTGAACAGCTTTATCCTTTTCCTGCAAAAGCTTTGGTGGAGGTGTTGTCACGCTTTTTGCAGGCAGAAGTTGTTTGGTGTCAGGAGGAACCGAAAAATATGGGGGCTTGGTCATTTATTGAGCCTTATTTAGAATGGGTTTTGACGCATATTAATGCGCAACATTCACGTGCACGTTATGCAGGGCGTCCTGCAAGTGCATCACCAGCTTCTGGGTTGATGGTGCAACATCTTGAACAGCTTGCTGCGTTTCTTGAGGACGCGTTAGGCTCTTAATTTATGACTACTCTGATGTATGGAAAAATATTATGACTACTGAAATTCGTGTTCCTACTTTGGGCGAATCGGTTACCGAAGCGACTGTTGGAAAATGGTTTAAAAATCTTGGTGATGTTGTTGCTGTAGATGAGCCCCTGATTGAATTAGAAACCGATAAGGTAACAGTTGAGGTTCCTTCACCTGTTGCAGGAAAATTATCTGAAATCATTGCAAAAGAAGGCGATACGGTTAAAGTTAATGCGCTCTTAGGGATGGTTGAGGCTGGAGCATCAGGTGTTTCCAAATCGGTGCCGTCTTCTAATACGCTTGTGTTTGCTGCTCCATCTGAATTGAGGCAGTCTTCTTCAAGTGATACAATGCCTTCTTCACCTTCGGCTGCAAAAATGATGGCGGAAAATAATATTGAAAAAAGCGATATTTCAGGTTCTGGAAAACGTGGACAAATTCTTAAAGAAGATGTTTTAAATGTGTTGACACAGGGAACAAAAGAATCTGCTCCTGCTAGATCTATAACGCGCTCTACTTCTGTATCCAGTTCTTCTACTGTTCCTGTTCAGGAAATACATGAGGAGCGAGTTCGTATGACAAAATTGCGTCAAACAATTGCTCGTCGTCTTAAAGATGCACAAAATACAGCGGCAATGTTAACCACATTTAATGAAGTTGATATGTCTGCTGTGATGGATTTGCGCAAGCGTTATAAAGATGTTTTTGAAAAAAAACATGGTGTTAAACTTGGATTTATGGGATTTTTTACCAAAGCTGTTTGTCATGCATTAAAGGAGCTTCCTGCTGTTAATGCAGAAATTGATGGAACAGATATTATTTACAAAAACTATGTTAATGCTGGGATTGCTGTTGGAACAGATAAAGGGCTTGTTGTTCCAGTGATACGTAATGCAGATCAGATGTCTCTTGCAGAAATTGAAAAAGAGATTGGTCGTTTGGGGCGTCTTGCTCGTGATGGAAAATTAGCTGTTTCTGATATGCAAGGTGGAACTTTCACCATAACCAATGGGGGAGTTTATGGATCACTAATGTCTACGCCAATTTTGAATGCGCCACAATCTGGTATTTTGGGAATGCATGCGATTAAAGAGCGGGCAGTGGTTGTGGGGGGGCAAATTGTAATCCGTCCCATGATGTATTTGGCACTTTCTTATGATCATCGTATTGTAGATGGGCAAGAAGCTGTGACTTTCCTTGTACGCGTTAAGGAAAGTTTAGAAGATCCGGAACGCCTTGTTCTTGACTTGTAAAAGTACAATTTTCAGGATGAAAGGAAAAACGGATGTCTTATGATGTGGTGGTGATTGGTGCTGGTCCAGGTGGTTATGTTGCAGCAATAAAGGCGGCACAATTGGGGCTTAAAACAGCAATTATTGAAAAAGGAATGACACTAGGTGGGACATGTCTTAATGTTGGCTGTATTCCTTCTAAAGCATTGTTGCATGCTTCGGAAATCTTTGCTGAAACACAGCATGGTTTTGAAACACTTGGTATTTTGATTGGCAAATCTAAGCTTAATCTTGAACAGATGATGGCTCATAAGAAAGCTGTTGTAACTGCTAATACGAGTGGTATTTCTTTTTTAATGAAGAAGAATAAAATTGACACTTTTTTGGGTAAAGCCAAGATTTTAGGCGCAGGTCAAATTGAAGTTGTAGCTAGGGATGGTAATTCACAAACCGTGGAAACAAAGAATATTATTATTGCTACAGGTTCAGAAAGTGCTGGAATCCCAAGAGTGAATGTTGAAATTGATGAAAAGGTAATTGTATCTTCTACGGGAGCACTTGCTCTTGAAAAAGTACCAACGCGTATGATTGTCGTTGGTGCTGGAGTTATTGGTTCAGAACTTGGCTCTGTTTGGAGCCGTTTAGGTGCTAAAGTCACTATTATTGAATATCTAGATAAAATTTTAGGATCGATGGATGGTGAAATTTCACGGCAATTTCAAAAGTTAATGGAAAAACAGGGCATTGAATATAAGATTGGTACAAAAGTAACAGCTATTACGCGATCTGGTTCAAAAGCTCAGGTAGCTTTTGAAGCTGTTAAAGATGGTGTATCTGAAACTTTAGAGGCTGATGTTGTACTTATTGCTACTGGACGTTCTCCCTATACGGAGGGTCTTGGTTTGGAAGAGGTTGGTGTTATGTTGGATGAGCGTGGCTTTATTGCCATTGATGCGCATTGGCAGACTAATATTCCAGGAATTTATGCGATTGGTGATGTTGTTAAAGGGCCGATGTTGGCGCATAAGGCGGAAGAAGAAGGTGTCGCTGTAGCTGAAATTTTGGCTGGTCAAAAGGGGCATGTTAATTTTGATGTCATTCCCAGTGTTGTTTATACACAGCCGGAAATTGCTAGTGTAGGAAAAACAGAAGAAGAACTTAAAGCTGCCGGTATTGATTATAATGTTGGAAAATTTCCTTTCATGGCTAATGGTCGTGCAAGGGCAATGCAAAAAAGTGAGGGATTTGTTAAAATCCTTGCTGATAGAAAGACAGATCGGATTTTAGGAGGGCATATTCTTGGGTTTGGTGCTGGTGAAATGATCCATGAAATTGCCGTTTTAATGGAATTTGGTGGTTCATCAGAAGATCTAGGACGTTGTTGTCATGCGCATCCTACTTTATCAGAAGCAGTGCGCGAAGCAGCTTTAGCAACATTCGCTAAGCCACTTCATATTTAAGGTTCTGAGTCTGATGTCAAGAGGGGTGCTAGTTTGGCACTCCATGGCACTTCTTGAAGAAATATAAGCTATCTTTTTCTGCTTTATTTTTGGTATTTAAATAAAGTATTTTTGCTTTTTTTAAGTTACTGATTGTTTATTGTTATATATATAAAAATATAAAACCGCCCTTCTAGGGACGGCTTATATATATTGCTAGCTATATAGAGAATAAGTTAAAATTGTAATTTTTTCTCTTCTTGTTGTTCTCTTATATAGGTAGGTAGCCCCATATGATCGAGATATTTTAGGAAAGGATGTGGTGGTAGTTCTTCTACATTAACCATGGTTTTAACATCCCATTCGCCGCTAGCAATAAGGAGGGCTGCTGCTGCTGCTGGGACACCGGCAGTATAAGAAATTCCTTGTGCTCCAGTTTCATTAAAAGCCTGTTTGTGATCGGCTATATTGTAGATAAACACTTCTCTTGGTTTTCCATCTTTTTCGCCTTTAATAAGGTCTCCAATACAAGTTTTTCCTGTGTAATCTGGTGCTAAAGAAGCTGGATCGGGTAAGACAGCTTTTACAACTTTTAAAGGAACAACTTCTTGTCCTTCTGCTGTTTTAATGGGTTGTTCTGATAAGAGTCCAAGATTTTTTAAAACGGTAAAAACAGTGATATAACGTTCACCAAAACCCATCCAGAAGCGGATATTTTGAACATCAAGATTTTTGGATAATGAATGAATTTCATCATGTCCTGTCATGTAGGCTTTCTGTTTTCCGACAACAGGGAGATCCCATTCATGGCTGACTTCAAACATTTTATTGGAAACCCATTGTTTATTTTGCCAAGACCATACTTGCCCTGTAAATTCACGAAAGTTAATTTCTGGATCAAAATTTGTGGCAAACCAACGTCCATGGCTTCCGGCATTAATATCAATAATATCAATATCGGTAATCGTGTCAAAATAGCATTTGTGTGCTAATGCTGCATAAGCATTAACAACACCTGGATCAAAGCCAGCACCTAAAATAGCAGTTATACCAGCTTTTTCGCATTCTTGACGTCGAGGCCATTCATAATTGCCATACCAAGGAGGAGTTTCACAAATTTTTAAAGGGTCCTCATGAATTGCAGTATCAATATAAGCGCATTTGGTTTCTATGCAAGCTGAAAGAACAGACATATTAAGAAAAGCCGATCCAACATTGATGACGATTTCACATTTTGTTTTTTGGATAAGTTTCACAGTTTCTTCTACATTCATTGCATTAAGTGCATGTCCTTTAAAAACGCCCTGTTTTTTCATTGTGTTTTTTTCCTTAATGGAAGCAATGATGGCCTCACATTTTTTGAGCGTTCGTGAAGCAATATGGATTTCACCGAGAATATCGTTGTTTTGAGCACATTTATGTGCAACAACTTGTGCAACACCTCCAGCACCAATAATGAGGATGTTTTTCTTCATTGTGCGTTGATCTCCTTTTAAAGACTGTTCTAGATTATTTTTTTAATGTTTTTTATGAAAGACTACTTTTGTAGTCATTATAGCTAAATTGTCGTTGGACTGTTAGGGTGCCATCAAGCTCTTTGATAACAATGGCAGGCATTGTAACGCCGTTAAACCAGTTCTTCTTAACCATTGTATAGCCTGCAGCATCTTGAAAAGATAGTCTGTCACCAATTTTAAGAGGTTTGGAGAACTGAAATGTTCCAAAAACATCACCAGCAAGGCAAGATTTTCCACAAACCATAATTTCATGCGGCCCTTGATTTGTTTCTAATTTGGCATTTTCATGATAAATTAAAAGGTCAAGCATATGCGCTTCAATTGAACTATCAACGATAGCAAGGTTTTTTTCATTATACAATGTATCAAGAACACTGACTTCCAGTGTGGTACTTTTGGTAATTGCCGCTTCTCCTGGCTCCAGAAAAACGGTGACATCATATTTTTTTGAAAAACACTTTAAGCGTTCCGCAAAAACTTCTAAGGGATAATTTTCAGCTGTAAAATGAATTCCGCCACCGAGGCTTATCCAGTTAACTGCAGCGAAAAGTTCTGCAAATTTTTCTTCCATATCATTAAGCATTTGGTTGAAGAGATTAAAATTAGTGTTTTCGCAATTGTTATGAATCATCAAGCCATTTATGAGAGGCAAAATTTGCTTTATAGCGCTTTGATTGATTTCTCCTAAGCGGCTAAAAGGGCGAGAGGGGTTAGCAAGATCAAAATGAGATGCACTGATTCCTGGATTTAACCTTAGACCTCGTTGAATGGTTTTTGTTACATCAGCAAAACGTTGAAGTTGTTGAATGGAATTAAAGATTATTTTATCCGCATAACCACAAGCTTCATCAATTTCATGATCTGCCCAAGCGACCGAATAGGCATGGGTTTCTTTACCAAATTTTTCTCTCCCTAAACGCAATTCATAGAGAGAGGATGAGGTGGTGCCATCCATAAATTCAGACATAAAATCAAAAACACTCCATGTGGCAAAGCATTTCAAAGCAAGCAACACTTTTGCTCCGGATATTTCGCGTAAGCGAGCGATAATTTCCATATTTTTTAGGAGTTTAGATTTATCTATAAGATAGTAGGGAGTTTTTATCATCGTTTATCCATCTCTTTTGAAGGATCTTATTCTTAAGATTTACGTTTAGTATAAAGAGTAACAGAATGGTTCAAAAAAAAGAATTCGTTTTTGTCTCATGGCAGATAAGATTTTTTATAGCTGCATTTTGTTTTTGAGATTTTTGGTTTGCGTTATGTGTATTAAAAAAAATTTATATTATGTTTTAGCTCTCGTATGTGTTGGCAGTTTCTTCCTTATAACAACAAATATTATTGATTTAGGACAAAATAGCAGTGATGCTAAAGCAAAAATAGTTCCTCAAGTTTCTGTTCAAGAGGATACCGCACCTTTGATTGTTACAGGGCGTAGAGAACTGAATGGTTTTAAGGGGTATCATAATTATCGGCCTGGTTATCGTAAGTATAGAGATAATTGGTGGTATCCTGAAGCAGCTTTCGTCGCATTACCACATTTAAACACAAAGCGTGCGCCATTGAAAGTTATATCAGGTGAGAAAAAGGTGCTTTTAACCTCTTCTTTAGACGAAGAGAAGCCATGGATGATCAAGCAACATATTGAATCTTGTCGTATGCGTTACCGTTCTTACAATAAAAATGATAATAGTTATCAGCCTTTTCATGGTCCTCGTAAGCAATGTCTTTCACGCTTTTTTTAGGAATAGATACTATTAAATGTAAAAAAGATTTATTAAGCCTTGTCGAAAGCGGTATCGTTTTTAAAATAAAGAGGAAACTTCTGTGCTGTGTCATTTTTTACGCAGCATTTGTTTTTTTAAATTAAATGCTTTTAAGTTTTATTAAATCTTATTATCGTTAAGTACGAGATAAGGGGGAGACAATGTAAATTTTTATTTTGTCTCTCTGACAAAATATTTAAGGACGGTATGGAGCTTGAAAAATGACAACACGGGAGGCAATATTGATGTTGCTCGTTTTGCTTCCCTTTGGTGGAAGTGCTGTTATTGGTTTTTTTCGTTCGACAGCAAAAAATAGTGAAGCTTGGTTCGCTGGAGTTATTGCACTTTTCGCTCTTCTTTTTACAATAATGCTTTATCCAACCGTTCGCAAAAACCATGTCGTGCGTATAGATATTTCGTGGCTTACAGAGTGGGGCGTTGATTTGGTCCTGCGTATGGATGGTTTGTCGTGGCTTTTTTGTTTACTCATTACAGGAATTGGCCTGCTTGTTGTTGTCTATGCGCGTTATTATATGGATCCGTCAGATTCTGTACCGCGGTTCTTTTCTTTTTTTCTTGCCTTTATGGGATCGATGACAGGGATCGTTTTATCTGGAAATCTCGTCTTTTTGGTTGTTTTTTGGGAACTCACCAGCATTTTTTCTTTTTTATTGATTGGTTATTGGTATCGTAATGCAGGTGCGCGTGATGGTGCGCGAATGGCTTTAACAATCACAGGTTTTGGTGGTTTTATCCTTTTTATTGGGGTTTTATTGATTGGATACACTGTTGGCAGTTTTGATTTGGATAAGGTTTTACAATCTGGGAATGTAATCCGGTCAAGCCCTCTTTATCATCCTATCCTTATTTGCATTTTACTAGGAGGGTTGACGAAAAGTGCGCAGTTTCCTTTCCACTTTTGGTTGCCTGGTGCGATGGCTGCGCCAACGCCTGTATCGTCTTATTTGCATTCGGCAACAATGGTGAAAGCAGGATTATTTTTGCTGATTCGTTTATGGCCCGTTCTCTCTGGAACAGAATCTTGGTTTTGGTTGGTTGGTTTTTCAGGACTCTCAACTTTGTTGCTTGGTGCCTATTTTTCTATGTTTCAGCAAGATTTAAAAGGGCTACTTGCTTATTCAACAATTAGTCATCTTGGATTGATTACCACGCTTTTAAGTCTTGGTAGTCCACGTGCATGTGTCGCAGCGATTTTTCATATGGCCAATCATGCTACTTTTAAAGCTTCTTTATTTATGGCTGCCGGTATTATTGATCATGAGACAGGAACGCGTGATATGCGTAAGTTGACAGGACTTTATCGTTCTATGCCCATTACAGCAACGCTTGCTTTAGTAGCGAGTGCAGCGATGGCTGGTGTTCCTTTGTTGAATGGTTTTTTATCGAAAGAGATGTTTTTTGCTGAAGCAGTTGAAAAACATATGGAATCATGGCTCGATTGGATTGCACCTTATGTGGCGACGCTGGCGAGTCTCTTTAGTGTAACTTATTCTATACGGTTTATTCATGGAGTCTTTTTAGGACCAAAACCCACTAATTTATCCAAAACACCACATGAACCGCCGCATTTTATGCGTTTGCCAATGGAGTTTTTGGTGTTTATTTGCTTGGCAGTTGGTATTTTTCCTAATTTAACAATAGGACCTATTTTAGATAATGCAGTTGTCTCTGTTTTCGGTCCGATGACAATTTCTTATAGCTTGGTTGTTTGGCATGGCTTTACAACTCCATTAATGATGAGTTTGGTGGCTTTATTAGGAGGTGGATTGCTTTATACTGTCGGACATCGTTATTTTTTATCCTGCGAAGATGGCCCTCCTTTTTTTCGTCATTTGAGAGGAGCACGTATTTTTGAACGTGTTCTCGTGATTATTTCTTGGAAATGGGCACGTGCTGTGGAGTCTATCCTATCAACACGTCGTTTACAAATACAATTACATTGGATTTTTTTGCTGTGTTTTGCATTTGTTGGTCTTTTGCTTTGGTGTGATGGTTTTATTTCAGCGGGTTCTTTACCGCTTTTTCCGCTTGATATTCCTTTTCTTGCTCTTTGGGTAGTTGGCGGAGTATGCGCGCTTTTGGTTGCTTGGCAAGCAAAGTTTCATCGCTTGGCATCTCTTATGCTCTTAGGAGGAGCTGGTTTGATGACTAGCGCAACCTTTTTATGGCTTTCTGCACCCGATTTGGCAATAACACAGTTGGTTGTTGAAGTGGTAACAATCGTTTTATTATTACTTGGTTTGCGGTGGTTGCCTAAGCGTTTGTATAATCCTGCTCCAACGACGGTTCATTTTTTTGTGCGTTTGCGTCGCATTCGTGATTTCTTAATCGCTCTTATAGGAGGTGTTGGTGTAGCGTGGCTCTCCTTTGCGATGATGACACGCCCTCAAGGTGCAACGGTTTCCGATTTTTTTCTGAAAAATGCTTATAGTGGTGCTGGTGGACGCAATGTTGTGAATGTCTTATTAGTTGATTTCCGTGGTTTTGATACAATGGGAGAAATTGTTGTTTTGGGGGGTGTTTCTCTTACCGTTTTTGCTCTGTTGCGACGGTTTCGTCCTGCTCCTGAAAGTATTGAAGCACCTTTTCAGCAACGTTTTCAGAAAGCTTTTGATATGGAACAGCCTGATCGGGATGTGGGGGATACTATATTAAACTATCTCACTGTTCCTTCTGTGATTATGGGTTGGCTTTTTGCAGTTATTATCGCTTTTTCGGTTTATTTATTTATGCGCGGACATGATCTTCCAGGAGGTGGATTTGTCGGTGGTGTGACTTTAGCAATAGGCTTTATTTTGCAATATCTTGCACGTGATATTCGTTGGGTGGAAAGCCATTTAAAGGTTTTGCCTTTACGTTGGATGGGGTTTGGCTTGTTATTATCAGTTGCAACGGGAGCAGGTGCTTGGTTTGTTGGCTATCCTTTTTTAACGTCCTTTTTTCAATATATTCATTTTCCATTTGTTGGAAAGATTCCCATGGCATCTGCCTTTTTATTTGATTTGGGCGTGTTTTCTCTTGTGTTGGGAGCTACCGTTCTTATTTTAATTGCTCTTGCACATCAGTCAATTCGTAGTTACCGAATTGGCAAGAAACCTATTTTGGAAGAGAAGGAAAATTAATGGAAATTATTCTTTCTTTGGGTATCGGTATTTTTGTTGGTTCAGGAATTTGGCTTATTTTACGCCCAAGGACTTTTCAAATCATTCTTGGTTTGTCTTTGATATCCTATGGTGTCAATCTTTTTATGTTTTCAATGAGCAGACCGCGTAGCAATGCTGCACCAATCGTTGATTCTTCCAAGATAATCAGCCCTGAGAATTACGTTGATCCTCTTCCACAAGCTTTAGTTTTGACAGCAATTGTCATTGGTTTTGCAACAACAGCTTTATTTTTGGTTATTCTTTTGGTTTCACGCGGATTAACAGGTTCAGATCATGTTGATGGACGTGAGGTGCAATGATGAAAAATTATCTGCATCATCTTCTTATTTTGCCTATTCTTTTACCGTTAAGTACTGGGGCACTCCTTCTTTTTTATGATGAACGTCGCGCAAAGCTTAAATCATTTATAAGTCTTGTTTCTGCAGGACTGTTGGTTGTGGTTGCTGTTTTATTGATTATGCGTGCTCTTGAAGTTACTCCAGTTTCGGAGGTTTACCATCTTGGTAATTGGCCTTCTCCCTTTGCAATCGTTTTAGTTCTTGATCGTCTCAGTGCTATGATGCTTTTACTTTCCAGTTTGTTGATTATTGCTGCGTTGGTTTTTGCACGAGCTCATTGGTATAAGGTGGGGCCTCATTTTCAATCACTGATGCAATTTTTTATGGTTGGAGTAAACGGAGCTTTTTTAACGGGTGATTTATTCAATTTATTTGTGTTTTTTGAAGTGATGTTAACAGCTTCTTATGGGCTTGCGTTGCATGGATCTGGGCAAATACGAGTGCGTGCAGGGTTGCATTATGTTGTCGTCAATCTTGTTGCTTCGTTGTTTTTTTTAGTAGGTGCTGCGCTCGTTTATGGAGTTGTTGGCACTCTTAATATGGCTGATTTAGCTGTGAAAATAAAACATATAGCTTCGACGGATATTGTTTTATTCGAAATAGGTGCTGCTCTTTTGGGCATCACATTTTTACTCAAAGCGGGTATGTGGCCGCTTAATTTTTGGTTGATACCAACTTATAGTGCAGCAGCAGCACCCGTTGGGGCTGTTTTTGCGCTTTTAAGCAAGGTTGGTATTTATATTATTTTACGTTTGACATTGTTATGGTTTGGTCCTGAAAGTGAATATTTTAACCATTTTGGTCATACAGTTTTATTTTATGGTGGGCTTATCACCATGGCTTTTGGTTTTATTGGGATTTTGGCAAGCCAAGTTTTGGTACGTTTGGCAGTTTATAGTGTTCTTGTTTCTTCTGGTACATTATTGGCAGCAATTGGTATCGGCAATACAGCTCTGACAGCAGGTGCACTGTTTTATATTGTTTCTTCAACTTTAGCTCTTGGCGCTTTTTTTCTTTTAGTGGAGCTGGTTGAGCGTTGCCAAGATGTAGCTGCGAATGTTTTAACTGTCACAATGGAGGTATATGGTGATGATGAAGAGGAAGAAGAAGATGAAGCTGCCACTTATTTACCAGTAACTTTGGCAATTCTTGGAACTTGTTTTGCTATTTGTGCTATTTTGATTATTGGTTTACCACCATTTTCGGGTTTCGTTGCTAAATTTATGATGTTTATGGCAATCTTAAACTACCCTAATGAGGATTCGTCTGCTTTTCTACCGGTTTACCAAGATTGGCTTTTTCTCATTTTTGTTACCCTCTCTGGTTTTGCTGCTTTGATCGCTTTGACACGAACGGGAATTAGAACTTTTTGGGTCTCTCTTGAAGGAAGAGTTCCGCGTGTGCAGGTAATTGAATTTGCACCTATTGCTGTCCTCCTTGCTTTGTGCTTCCTTATAACAATTGTCGCTGGTCCTGTTAGCCATTATATGTCTGAAACAGCTAAGGTTTTGTCTAATCCTCAAAATTATATTTGGAGCGTTTTAGGTGATTTTTCTCTTGAAAAGAGGGAGCTTCATAAATGAATTATTTTTGTCCTTTTCCTATTTTCAGTGTGGCCATTGTTCTAATGTGGTTAACCTTAAACGGCTTGACTTTAGGCCAATTGCTTTTAGGGATTATAATTGCTTTGTTTAGTGGATGGATGATGCGGTTTCTTGAGCCGGAAAAGATCACTATTAAAAACTGGCGTGCAGTTTTTCATCTCATTTTTCGGGTGTTTATCGATTCGATAATTTCAAATGTTTCGGTAGCTTGCTTTATTTTAACAAAAAGGTCTCAAAAACAGCAGTCTGATTTCATTGTCGTTCCTCTTTTACTTGAGAGTCCTACTGCTTTGGCTGTTTTAGCATGCATTCTTATGGTAACTCCAGGAACTGTTTGGATTGCTTATAACAGAAAAAATAGTGAGCTTTTACTTCATGTTTTAAATTTTAAAAATGGATATAATTACCAACAGCTGATCAAACAACGCTATGAGCAACCGCTTTTGGAGATTTTCTCATGAGTATGATCATTCTTTATTGGGGGATTTTTATTTCGCAGCTTTTTTTAAGTTTAGCAATGATTCTTGCACTGTTTCGGTTGATTCGAGGTCCAAGGGCGCAGGATCGGATTGTGGGCTTGGATGCTCTTTATATAACCACTATTCTTTTGTTTCTTACATTCGATATTCGTTCAGGAACAACTATTTATTTTATTGCAGCTCTCATTATTGGGCTCTTAGGTCCTGTATCAAGTATTGCTTTGGCAAAATTTTTAATGCGGGGAGAAATTATTGAATGAAAAATGATGTATCGCTTGTGGCTGCTATGACAATCACGGTTTTTTTAATATTGGGATCTGGTCTCACATTGATTGGAATGATAGGATTGGTGCGCTTTTCCAATTTTTATAAGCGTTTGCATATGCTCTCACTTAGTACAAGCTGGGGAGCAGGCAGTATTCTCATTGCCTCGTTTCTTTATTCTACATTTGTGGACCACCATTTGGTATTTCATGAGATTTTGTTGATGATCTTTTTATTTGTAACAATACCAGTGGCTTCTATGCTAGTATCACAGGCTGCAGCCTATCGACACCATTCAGAAAATATATCAGAAAAACCGCTGACTCTTCTATCACATAAGGAGGATTAAAAACCATCCTTACCGAAATCACGCGATAAGAGCCAGCGTGGTTCTTAATATACAAAGAGTCTTTTTTATTTTGTGCTTTTTTCTTCTACACACAAGATAGGTTCTTTTCTCTCTGGGTCATTCAAAAGATCATAAAATATGGCTTCGTCTCCTTTAATCCACCAGATATATGGACCTCCTACATATTTTGCTCCAGAAGCGGCGATGACATTGGAACCAATAACACGCTTCCCTTTCCATTTGAAATCAACTAACGAAATTCCATCAGCATTGTAATAGGTTACTTCAACACGATCTTTATTTGTTCCCATATCACATTGATAGGTGACGGTTTCTGTCGTTGGTTCTGGGGTATCTGGTACCTCAATAAGTAAAGAGCCTGCAAAGGTGTTAGCTGAGCCCAAAAATAACAAACTTAAAGTCGTGAAAAATCGTACAGTAAAAGAAGTTTTTTTCATAATATTTCCTCCGTTATTTAGAATAATAACGTTGATTCATCTTTACAGATTATAGGTTTTTGACTTTCTGGATCATTAGCAAGGTCATAAAGTGTAATCTCTTTGTTGTTTTCCCACCAGATGTACTGAGCACCCGCATATTTTTTTCCCATGGTAGCGATTACATTGGCAGCAATGACACGATCACCTCTCCATCTAAAATCAACCAACGAAACATTGTCAGTATTAAGGTAAGTTGCTTCAACACGTTCTTTACCTGTTTTTGTTTCACACTGATAGGCAATAGTTTCTGTTGTTGGCTCTGGATTGTCTGGTACTTCAAGGATTAAAGAACCAGCAAGAGCATTGGTTAAATTGAAAAGTGATAATAGATTTAAAGCGGCGAAAAATCCTAAAATGTGTAGAGTTTTTTTCATAATGCTTCCCTATATTTACGCATTTGACTGATGCGATGGTGTCTACGGCAGGATTCGAACCTGCGGCCCCAGGATTCATACCACTTCGATTTTCACCGCCAGCTTTACAGACTGTTTGTGGTCTGGACTGTCTCTTCACCATAGAGCTGATGCTCTTTAGGTGCTGCCCGTTCAGTCTCTACACCTTCCTCCCATTTGAGAGAGGCTTGGCTCGGGATTGGCATATAATTACTTATAAAGCTTTCCCCGAATTTGAGCAGATCCACTTTGAGGATTTCTCCATAAAGCGCCCAATTTCTTTAGGAATCCTGTGCTCTATCCTACTGAGCTACGCAGACATCATCATTCTATTCTTTTAATAGAAGTATAAAAACGAATCAATTATATTCAATATAAATTAACGGATTTCCGCTAATTTTTGTTCCAAAAAGATAAAAACTTCATTTGGTGAAACATTTTTTGCAATAAATGATTGTCCAAGTCCGTGTGTTAAGATGAATGTTAAGCTGTTTTGAGAAACTTTTTTGTCTTGGGCAATGAGAGCCATTAGCATTTCAGTATTGGGTAATTCACCAGGGATATCTTTTAGGTGTGTGGGCAATCCCACTGTTTTAAAGTGCGTTTCAATACGGTGTATAATTGTGGGGTCGGTTAATTTCAGTTGAGCGGAAAATTGGTAGGCTAAGATCATTCCAATTGCTATAGCTTCACCGTGGATTAAGCGGTCTGAGTCATAAGCGGTTGCCGTTTCAAGCATGTGTCCGAATGTATGACCAAGATTTAATAATGCACGTTCCCCTTTTTCATGTTCATCGCGTGTTACAATTTCAGCTTTGAATTGGCATGAGCGAACAATAGCTTCTGTTCGTATAGGACCATTAGAAAAGACTTCTTGCCCGTTTTTTTCAAGCCATTCGAAAAAGTCAGGCTGATTAATGAGACCATATTTGACCATTTCTGCGTAGCCAGCGCGAAATTCGCGTAGGGGCAGTGTATCAAGAATACAAGTGTCAGCAATAACGCATCGTGGTTGATAAAAAGTACCAATAAGATTTTTACCATACTGGCTATTGATTCCAGTTTTTCCACCAACAGAAGAGTCAATTTGAGCAAGTAACGTTGTGGGCATCTGAATAAAGTTCATACCACGGCGTATGATGCTTGCAGCAAATCCTCCTAAGTCGCCAATGACACCACCACCAAAAGCAATGACGCAATCACCTCTTTCTAAGCGTGCAGCAAGAATTTTATTGATGACAGTTTGTAGAGTTGAAAATGACTTTGATTGTTCCCCTGCTTCTACAATAATTGGAACAGTTTGGATATTATTTTGTGTTAATTCTGTTTGAAATTTCTCTAAATGGAGAGATGCGACATTTTTATCTGTTATAAGTGCAACACGCGTTTGATGGGGGTCTTTTAGGTGAAGAGCGTGCTTAATCTGTGAAGCTGCCTGCGTAATTAGATCTGGACCAATGATGACATCGTAATAATGCTTGTCTAGTTCAACAGTGACCGTTTGGGTTTGCATGCTTGTTTTTCCTATCATTATTTTCTGTATACAGATAGTGTTGTACAGACCGTATGACATTTTGTGCTACGGTTTGGCAGCTTTCTTTATGATTGTTAATTGTTAAGTTTGCTTTTGCATAGATAGGATAGCGCTGTTCGATGAGTTTTTGCATGGTTTTTTTCGGGTTTGGTGTTTGAAGGAGTGGTCGTGTTGGGCGCTTTGAGACATGTTGCATGAGAATATCAAGGTTTACTTTGAGCCAGATGGATATTCCATTTTTGTGAATGGCTTTTTGTATTTCTTCGTTTATATAAGCGCCACCACCCGTGGCTAAAACAAGAGGACTTTTTTTCATGAGGTTTAGAATAACACGCTGTTCAAGAGCGCGAAATTCTGGTTCTCCATAAATTTTAAAGAGTTCAGTGATGGTCATTTGTGAAGCTTTTTCAATTTCATCGTCGGAATCATAAAAAGGTAAACGGAGCATGTTGGCGACACGTTTTCCAATCACTGTTTTTCCTGCCCCCATAAGACCAACAAGTACAAGTGCTCGCTTGTCAAGAAATGATAAAAACTGATTCTTTGTCTGTGTTATCGGAATATGTTTGGGGTGGTTATTTTTCATGGCTTATTTCGGCATTTATTTGTTTTAAAGTCAACTCCTGTTAATCTTTGTAAGGCATAATTTAACAAGGTGAAGTATTTTTAGATAGTTTTTGTTTTATGCCAACATTGACCAGATTTTTAATAATTCTTTTTGTTTTTCTTGTTGTTCTTTTCAGTATGATGATCGCTCTTGTGCTCTTTGTTGAACCAACAACTGTGGATATGTTTATTGAGGTTCCTTTGGATTCATTCAATCTTTTTCTAAAAGAGAATCAATAAAATGAAAAGTGATGCTGCGATAGAGCTTTTTCTTGAAATGATGAGTGCGGAGCGAGGCGCTTCCGACCATACGCTTGCAGCTTATCAACATGATTTGCAGTGGGCGCAAGATGAACTACTTTCGCATTCTGTTTCAATTTTCTCAGCACAAAAAGAAGATTTGATTGGTCTTTTGTCGCTCATGCATACTCTTGGTTTTGCAGCATCTTCGCAAGCGCGTCGTTTATCGACTTTGCGTCAGTTCTATCAATTCCTTTATGCAGAGGGATTAAGAACAGATGATCCTTCTGATAATATTGATTCACCTCGTTCGGGACGTCCTTTGCCTAAAATTATCAATGAGGATGTCGTGACGAAATTACTTGATTTGGCGCAATTAGAAGTGAATGAAACAGATTATGGATCAAAGGGCTATTTGCGTGCATTGCGTCTTCAGCTGTTGGTGGAAATGCTTTATGCAACAGGGTTACGTATTAGTGAATTGATAAGTCTTCCAGTGCAGGCTGTTCGGAGAAAGGAATACAGTATTTTGGTTCGCGGTAAGGGCAAAAAAGAGCGCGTGGTGCTTTTGTCAAAAAAAGCATACCAAGTTCTTTCACAGTGGTTAAGTCTACGAGATCAAGGAAAAGATGCAGCTAGTCCTTATCTTTTTCCTGCTCATTCAGAGACAGGGTATATTGCTCGACAAGTTGTTGCACGGGAGTTGAAAAGTCTTGCCGGAAGAGCGGGAATAAAAAGTAACAATTTTTCTCCGCATGTGTTACGCCATGCTTTTGCTAGTCATCTTTTGCAAAATGGTGCCGATTTGCGTGCCGTTCAACATTTGTTAGGTCACTGCGATATTTCTACTACACAGATTTATACACATGTGTTGGAAGCAGGACTTTATCGTTTAGTTAACGAGCATCATCCACTTTCTGATGAGCAGGAGACTGGCTAAGAATAAGGGGATGTTTTTGAAAAATACTTTATAAACCGAATTATAAGTGTATAAGTGACACCAAATAAGTTGGGTACAATGTATAATTATCTTGATTTTGAAAAACCAGTTGCTGATCTCGATGGAAAAATTCTTGAATTAAAACAGATTTCTCAAGAAGAAGGCAGCCTTGATATGAGTGATGAGATTGCACGTCTTGAAATGCGTTCTCAAACGGCATTGAGTGATATTTATAAAAAATTGTCGCCATGGCAAAAAACACAAGTGGCTCGCCATCCGGATCGTCCTCATTTTATGGATTATGCAGCACGTTTGCTCACTGATGTTACACCTTTAGCAGGAGATCGGAAATTTGCTGAAGATGAGGCTATTCAAGCAGGATTTGCACGCTTTAAAGGTGAAGCAGTTGCTTACATAGGTCAGGAGAAAGGCCACGATACGCAAACACGTTTGCGCTATAATTTTGGTTCTGCACGTCCAGAAGGTTATCGTAAAGCTGTACGTATTATGAAAATGGCAGATCGTTTTGGTTTGCCGTTAATTACTTTTGTTGATACAGCGGGTGCTTATCCTGGTGTGAGTGCTGAAGAACGTGGTCAAGCCGAAGCGATTGCTCAATCAACTGCGACAACTTTGCGCTTAAAAGTCCCCGTTGTTTCGGTGGTTATTGGAGAGGGCGGTTCAGGTGGAGCTATAGCGATTGCTGCAGCTAACAAAGTTTATATGTTAGAGCACGCGATTTACTCTGTTATTTCTCCAGAAGGAGCCGCTTCTATTTTATGGCGTGATCCAGCACGTGCAAAAGATGCTGCAATGAATATGCGTATTACTGCTCAAGATTTGCATCGGTTAAAGATTATTGATGGTATTATTCCCGAGCCTTTAGGAGGAGCACATCGCGGCAAAGAGATTGTCATCGATGAAACGGGTGAGGTTATCTTTGCTGCTTTAAAAGATATGGCTGGTAAAGAGGGTGAAGTTCTTAAACAAGAACGTTGGGAAAAATATCTTCAGATCGGTAGATCTTTAGCATAAATCATTTTTTGTGAGGGGATAGATTGGAGTTTTATTCGATGATATTCAATAGATTCCTAGCAATATGTGTCTTGTTTGCCATGGGAATATTAACAGCATGTGGGGGGAAATTGCCAGCCTCTATTCGCGCTAAAGTTGAGCAACCACTTCCTAAAGAGATCCACAATAGAATGGCTCTTTATGATATCGATCCATATGCGCCAATTATGATGAGGTTTTTTAAGAAAGAAAATATTGCTGAAATTTGGAAACAGTCTCGTTCAGGACGTTTTATATTAGTGGCACGCTATGATATTTGTAAATGGTCTGGTCAGCTTGGACCAAAATATAAGGAAGGGGATTTTCAGACACCGGAGGGCTTTTATACCGTTGGCGCAAACCAAATGAATCCTTATTCGAAATATTATCTTTCTTTTAATATAGGATTTCCTAACCTTTATGATCAGGAAAATGGTCGTACGGGGAGCAATCTTATGGTGCACGGTTCTTGTATTTCTGCTGGTTGTTATTCTATGAGTGATAAAAATATGGCACGAATTTACGCTTTTGCACGCGATGCTTTTAAAGGTGGACAGAGAAAATTTCAGTTGCAGTCTTTTCCTTTCCGCATGACAGAAGCGAATATGGCGCATCATAGTTCTGATCCTCATTATAAATTCTGGGTGATGCTTAAAAAAGGTTATGATCTGTTTGAGGAGGATCGTAAACCTCCAATAGTTGAAGTTTATGGGAAACGTTATGTTTTCAATCGCAATAATAATTGAGCTTCAGATTTTTTAACACCGTAAATATCGTTTTATTGTAAAATGAGCTCAATTTATTTCTTTTAGAGTGCTGTATTCTTCACGAATGCTGTGACAGTCTTTGGAGTGTAGTAAATGTGTTGTTCTTCACACAAGTTTTTTTATGATGCGTTACTTTGAAGTTGCATTTTGGTTTTCGCGATGATTTTCATGAGACCAAGTTGAAGCCAAAAGTTTTTTCATTGCAGGTTTGAAAAAAATTAAAATTTTATTCCTGGAATAACGAGGGGATTGTACAATATAGCGGCTTTGTCTGCAGTATCTATCGCTGGTTTGTTTAGAAAAGCATTGAAGAGTTTTTGTATTACTTCTTTTTCAACACCATCAGCAATGATGACAAAACGCGTTTGTGTGATTCCTTTTGGCCATGCTGCTAGTCTTTTTGGGGGATGAAAAAATGTTTGCACACTATGCAAGACAAGTGGACGACTGGGATCATCATGCAATGCGATAATTGCTTTAATACGTAGCAATTGAGAACCATAAAGGTTTTTTAAGAGATCTAAAAAAGCTTCGATAGTGGTATAATCCATAGTCTCTTCACAGTCTAACGAAAAGGCACGAATAGTCCTATGGTGAGAATGATCATGGGGAGAAGGAGGATGCCATTGTTTAAGGTGTGTATTTTCTTCTTTTTCATTCCATAATGTTTTATTTATTAAGGAACTTAAACAGTAATGATCAGAGTTGATATCGATAATTTGTGCCGTAGGATTAATTGTTTTGAGTGTGTTGAGGAATGTATTTGAAAGCATTTTTGAAGCAATCAGATCTGTTTTTGTGAGGATAATTTTGTCAGCAAATACTAATTGCTTATATATTTCAGGATAACGTTCGAGTATGGAAGTCGTATTTAACGTATCAAATGTTGCAAGAACAGAATCGATAGACAATGTTTGAATGAAGAGTGGGAGGCTTAGAAGAGCCTGTAAAATAGGAGCTGGATCAGCTATTCCTGTTGTTTCAATGATAATGCGATTGAGTTGTTTGAGATTTCCTGTTTGAACGCGATTTATTAAATCGGTCAATGTATCGATAAGATCACTACGCAAATCACAGCATAAACAGCCATTTGCAAGTTCGATAATTCCTTCAGTTGTCTTTTCAACAAGAAGGTGGTCAATGCTTATTTCACCAAATTCATTGATGATAACAGCACACTCAGCCAAAAGAGGATCACGTAGCATGCGGTTGAGCAAGGTTGTTTTGCCAGAGCCTAAAAAGCCGGTAATAAGTGTGATCGGAATACATTTTGTTTTCATATGCATCATCTATTATGGTTTACAGGCTTTGTTATAATACGATTTTCTGATTTTTGATGCGGAATGTGGAATTTTTTAAGCGGTTTTCTTTTGATTTTATGTTCCTTTGGTGCACTAATGAGCCGTACTGATAAAGGAAGTGAAAAAACCGGTGAATCAGTGATCAAAGGTGAAGAAAAAATAATATTTCCTTGATTATCGTAAGAATCTGCATGCATTTTTATGCTTTTAGGAGTGCACATTTGTTGACTCATGTCTGTTGCTTGTGCTATTTTTATACCATAGGGTTTTAGTGTTGCTAGTGTTGATTGTCGCGATCCTTGATGTGAAAATCCTGTTTCAAGTAATTGTGCAGCTTTTTCCTCTCTTTCACTTATATTATTAGCCCCTAAAATAACAGCAATAATTGTGCGTTTATTACGGGTTGCTGAAGCAACAAGATTAAAACCCGAAGCACAAATAAAGCCTGTTTTCATGCCATCTATTCCGTAAAAACGACCAATGAGCTTGTTTGAATTGGGATAGATTTTCCGCTTATCTCCAAAATCAATGGCAGGAATAGAAAAATAATGGGCATATTGAGGGAATTCACGGCGAATTTGTACTGCTAAAAGGGCAATGTCGCGTGCAGTAGAGTAATTTTGCGTGTTTGGTAATCCACTTGCATTGGCAAAATGTGTTCCAAACATGCCTAGGCGTTGAGCATTTGCATTCATTTGTTGTACAAAAGCCTTTTGTGAACCAGAGACTGCTTCACTCATGGCAATGGCCAGATCATTGGTGGATTTAACCAGAGTAATACTTAAAGCTGTATCAAGTGTAAGAACGGAACCAGCTTTATAACCTGAATTGTAAGAAGGAGCTTTTGCTGCATCTTCGCTGATGGTGATATGTTTGTTTGGTGAAATTTCTCCTCGGCTTATGGCACGAAAAATGACATACGCAGTCATTAATTTTGTTAAGGAGGCTGGGTACCAACGCTCAAAAGCTTGATTATGTTCCAAGATACGTCCGCTTTCAACATCAACAGATATAAAGGGTTGTGCAAAAGCAAAGGTGCTTGTTAAAATCAAAATGAAAGATAAAAATAAATTATAAGAGAGTCGTTGCATTAAATTTAAGTCCAATACCTTCTTATCAATGATTTAGAGTAGTTTTAATGTAGCACACTGTGCTTCTAAGTCCATGAGATAGAGGGCAGGTAGTTAGTATCTTATCAGTTTTTTCGAGGATGACATCAGTATCTCTTTTTACTTTCCCTTTTGAATTCAGCTTTGTAAAGTGTAAAAATTTCACAATATATATTATTGAAAATGATATATATTGTGAAATTCTATGTTTTTATTTGTCATGTTCTTTAGTGGAACGACGCTTATTCTCGAATAAGGACACATTGTTGTGTTGTTTATTTATATACTTTTTTTAAAAAGAAAATTTATTTTGTTTCAATCTTATTTTTAACGCAACCCGTGAATAGTATGATAGCATCAAGAAGAATTTTTGTACTTATGAAGGTGCAAATTGGCATTACATTATATTGCTATTTTATCATGTTGTAGCTGTTCTTGCATTTAAATGATTGTAAGAGAGATTTTTACTTCTTTCTCAAATATTTTTATCTACATACTATTTGTTTTTTTTAATTCTTGCAGTTTTTTAACAGCGCAGGGTGGCATAGGTGGGGGGGTAGGGTCTTGAGAGGCTAATAAAAGCAGTTCATCACAAGCTTTTTCTGTTTTTTGGATGAGTTGATCTAAGAAATCACGTTTGTTTAAACCTGCTTCTATAGGGGGAAGAATGCGAACGCGAATTGTTCCTGGATAACGACGAAAATTGTTGCGTGGCCAATATAAACCGGCATTGTGTGCGATGGGGACAACTTGAAGCTCTAATTCATTATAGAGCGCAACAATTCCTGATTTATAATCTGGTTCTTGACCTGGCTGTCGGCGTGTTCCTTCGGGAAAGATCAAAATTTGGCGTCCTTGTTTTACTTTTTCTTTTGCTTTTTGTATGATGGTTTTTAAAGCTTTAATGGGTGTTGTTCGGTTAATGGGAATAATTTGTGTTTTTGCCATGTACCAGCCAAAAAATGGAATCCATGTTAATTCACGCTTTAGGATGAGAGCGGGATCATCAAAATAGGGGACAAGGCTAAAGGTTTCCCATGCAGACTGATGTTTAGGAGCGATAATGTAGGCTCCTTTAGGAAGATTTTCTAGCCCTTCAATTTCATAATTTGTGCCTACGATGTATTTTTGTAAAAAGAGTGTGACGCGCGCCCATGTTTTAGGTACAATCCAAGCTTTTTTACGTGGCATTAAAAAATAGATAGGAGCATAAAG
The DNA here is from genome assembly GCF_040545385.1 of Bartonella japonica. Classification (NCBI taxonomy): domain Bacteria; kingdom Pseudomonadati; phylum Pseudomonadota; class Alphaproteobacteria; order Hyphomicrobiales; family Bartonellaceae; genus Bartonella; species Bartonella japonica. Next base: position 148,174 of record NZ_JBEPLT010000001.1, on the reverse strand, counting down.
GATCATCTGTATGAGAGTCACTGTATAGAAAGTAAATGTAAAAAGAAGAGAACGAAGAATAAGCACTATATTTTCCATTTTATATCTGCAAAAACACTATGTATATAACGTAGTTTGACATGAGAAAACATCTCTCTTTAGAATTTTTCAGAAACCTATTTTCTGATACTCAGAAACATAAGGAAAGGGGCTGATGAAATTACAGGTTGGCCAAGACGCAATTTTTATTCCACGTATTTTATCTATTGCTGGGACTGATCCTTCCGGTGGTGCAGGGATGCAAGCCGATTTGAAGGTATTTTCAGCAATGAAAACCTATGGAATGAGTGTTATTACAGCTGTTGTTGCACAAAATACACAGGGAGTACGTGCTTTTCAGGCGCTGGATGCGTCTTTTGTTGCTGATCAAATTGATTCTGTTTTTGAGGATGTTGATGTTGATGCTGTGAAAATTGGTATGGTTGCAAATGTTCAGATTGCACAGGTTATTGCAGAGCGTTTAGCTTATCATAAACCCCGTTTTATTGTCTTTGATCCAGTTATGGTGGCAAAAAGTGGTGATGTTCTTTTAAAGCCTAATACGATCGAAATTATGCGTGACGTTCTTGTTCCACTATCAACTTTGATCACTCCAAATTTGCCTGAGGCAGCTATGCTGTTGGGATGTGAAGTGGAATGGTCGTTAGATACTATGTACCAATATGCCCCACAGCTTTTGACACTTGGAAGTAAGGCGGTTTTATTAAAAGGTGGGCATCTTAGTACTCTTTCTCACGCGAATGAAACTCATTATGATCATTCTAGTCCTGATCTTTATTGTGATTGTGAAGGTATTGTGACGCTTGAAGCTTTACGTTTTGTAACGACTAATGATCATGGTGCAGGTTGTACCATTTCAGCTGCAATTGCAGCTTTGTTACCTACACAGCCTTTGGTTTGTGCGGTTAAACAAGCAAAAGATTATTTGAGTGGTGCTTTATCTGCTTCAAGTGCTTTGCATGTGGGAAAAGGCCGAGGACCACTTCACCATTTTTATGCGCTATGGAAAAATATATGAAACGATTTATGTGAAAAATCTTCATTCTGTAATCTGTTGAATCACATTATCTTATTTTACAGTTAAACGAAAAATTCGTATTCGTAAATGTTGGGTGTTGTTTGATAGTTTTATTCTTAGTAAGAATAGGTGATAATATGTTGTTTTAGTTATATTTTTTATCATTAAATGCGTTGTTTTCCAAATTGCATTTTGATACCTAAAATTGCCAAAATTACCGAAAATCAGAAAAAAAGTGCCAAAAATATTCCTACCATTGTAGTGAAAAATAAAAAAAACGACTACAAGGTAGATCTCATCATTTATAAAATTTTCATCATGTAACTGAATTACTTAAAAGCACAGAACTTAAAATCATATCTATTTCAATGAAGAATTGGATAAGTTCGATTACTGCTGAGTGGTAAATCTCGAAAACAATCTAGATCTGGATCTAACGAAAATTAATGAAGATATTCGTTAACTTGAAAGCAAATTCAAATAATGAGTGAGCTTACAGGAAAAGCGAGAGCTCCAAAAGCAAAGATCTGTTTTGGAGAAGCACTGCAGCAAGAAACTGTGCGAGCCTTAGAATTCAAAGAATAAGATCGATAAAAACATGATATGTTTACCCAAAAATTGAGAAACAAATGCAAGATATGCGATTTGAGATCAAGGATATGTTTTGTGTGTAATAGAGATTAGAAAAATAAAAATATTAAAGACTATTGTTATAGTTTTGCAAAAAGTGATTAACGGTGACATTGAGTATTTGTCTTACCGAAAAGGCTTCTTATTTCGTGCAGACTATTTTATATCATATCAACCGTTAAATCATTACGCAAAATTAGCAATGAATGTTGCTTTCATTTTCTGCGCGTTTTTATTTGATCATTATGAGTACTGGTTGAGTCTTAAAATACAAAAGAAGCAAATTGTCGTATAAGTAGGAAAAAACAAAGATTAGAGCTAACTTGGATTGGCAAAGAAAAGCGATCAAAGTTAGAGCCGCGTATTCTTCTGGAGGATGCAGAAAAATCTTACCATGCGATCCATAAATTCAGCAAACATGATATTTTTGATAATATACTGATTCATGGTGACAATTTGCTCGCACTTAAAGCATTAGAACAGGAATATACAGGTAAAGTAAAATGTATTTATCTTGATCCGCCTTATAATACCGGCAACGCTTTTGAGCATTATGACGATGATTTAGAGCACTCTATTTGGCTTAGATTCATGCGCGATAGATTAGAGCTGTTGCATCGTTTGCTTGTCGATGATGGAAGTATTTGGATATCGATTGATGATAATGAACAAGCCTATCTAAAGGTTATGATGGATGAGATTTTTGGGCGTCACAATTTTTTGGCTGATGTCATCTGGCATTCCACAAAATCAGTAACAAATACAGCGTTAATTTCTACTTCTCATACACATAATCTTGTATATTTTAAAGATAAATCTTATTGGATAAAAAATAGAACTCAATTTCGGATACCAGAAGAAGGCAAAGGCTTTAGCAATCCAGATAATGATCCAAGAGGCCCTTGGAAAGCGGATCCTTTTCAAGTAGGTGGTTGGAGACCTAATCAACAATATGAAATTATAAATCCAAAAACAGGTAAGTTTTATATCCCAAACAAAGGATGTAGTTGGAAAAACGAATACAATAAATTTTGTGAGTTGTTGGTAGATAACCGCATCGTATTTGGAAAAAACAATGAAGCTAGGCCGCAACGGAAACGTTTTTTATCAGAAGCTCTTTCTCGTGGTAGAGTTGCTACAACACTTTGGACTGACGTAGAAACGACAACCAACGCGACTCAACATTCTAAGGCGCTTTTTGGCGATCATCCATTTACTAATCCCAAACCAGAAAGTTTTATCAGTAAAATATTAAATTTAACGACCAAGCCGAGTGATCTTGTATTGGATTCCTTTTTGGGCTCAGGAACTACGGCAGCGGTAGCGCATAAGATGGGGCGGCGTTGGATTGGTATTGAACTTGGTAATCACTGTGAAACCCATTGTATACCCCGCTTGAAACAAGTTATTGATGGTTCGGATCAAGGAGGAATTTCTAAGGTTGTAAACTGGCAAGGTGGTGGTGGTTTCCGCTATTATCGATTAGCTCCCTCTATGTTGGAAAAGGATAAATGGGGCAATTGGGTTATCAGTAAGGAATATAACGCTGTTATGCTTGTTGAAGCTCTGTGCAAGATAATGGGTTTTACCTACGCACCAAGCGAGGTGCATTATTGGGAGCATGGAAAATCGAATGAAAATGATTTTATCTATGTTACTACGCAGATGCTTGATCAGGTACAGTTGAAAGCTCTGTGCGAAGAAGTGGGGGCAACGCGTACCTTGGTCGTATGCTGCACTGATTTCCGTGCCAATATAGCAGATTATCCAAATCTCACAGTGAAAAAGATTCCACACACCATTTTAAAAAATGCGAATGGGGAAAGGATAATTATTCTCTCAATGTGCAGAAACTTCCTACAGTAACAGAAGAAAAACAAACGGACATGTGTGAAGAGAAAATATAATCATGGACAGACATATTAATAATATTGCAAACCGTCTTTCTCTTCGTATTCCACAACGTCACTCTCTCGAGATTTTAGCGCATTTAACCGAAATTATTCCGCTTAAGAAAGAGCGTGATTTGGCAAAAGATCTTTGAAGCCCCTTAGAGACTCTCTTGAGTCTTTTAAAAAAAACGTGAAAAAAATAAATTGATACAAAATTTTGTGCCAAAAAACATAAGATTTGGTGATAAACTACACAAACCACCCATAACAGCGACAGATTGCTATTGTATATAATGGAGCGGGCGATGGGATTCGAACCCACGACCCCAACCTTGGCAAGGTTGTGCTCTACCCCTGAGCTACACCCGCTCACCGATTCGAAACATAATTTTGCTTCAGATGTTGCTTGTATGGCGTAGCATTTTACGAATTGCAACAAAAAAATAACATTTCAATTAGATTTATTTTGTAAATATTTCAAAAATAAAAATAAAGATTGATTTTGGAAGTGCTCTTCAATAGATCTTTTCCTCTTTAGTTTGAATAAGAGAGTGGTGGAATAAAGTGTTGAAAAGAATAAATCTATTATGGATTGCGATTGCTGCTGTTTTTATCATGAACAGTTTTGCAAAGGCAGGTGATCGCGTTAAAGTTGCAATTACACAGATTATGATACATCCTGCTACTGATGCTGTCCGTAAAGGGGTTGTGGATACACTTGCAGAAAATGGTTATAAACAAGGTGAAAATTTCGAACTCACTTTTTTACCGGCACAGGGCAATATTTCTACAGCAACGCAAATTGCACGTAAATTTGTCGGTGATAAACCTGATGTCATCGTTGCGATCAGTACACCTTCAGCACAAACAGTGCTTGCAGCAACGAAAAATATTCCTATCGTTTTTGCTGCGATTTCTGACCCTATTGGAGCGAAAATAGTGTCTTCGCTTACCAAACCCAGTGGTAATGTGACGGGGATTTCCGATTATTTAGAGGTTGCAGAAAGTCTTAAAATTTTGCTGGAAGTAAAACCAGATCTAAAAAAAATTGGTTATCTTTATAATCCGTCGGAAGCCAATTCTGTTTCAACACTTAAGATGTTAAAAAATGTGGCAGGTAAGTCTGGAATTGAAATTGTTCCTTCAGCGGCGCTTAAACCTTCTGATGTTCAGGCAGCAACACGGGCTTTAGTTGGAAAAGTCGATATCATTTTTATTCCCGCTGATAATACGGTTTCTTCTGTTTTAGAGGGCGCAGTAAAGGTCTCACAGGAAGCAAATATGCCTGTATTTACTGTTGATTCTAATTCTATTGGACGCGGTCCTTTTATGACACAGGGCGTGAATTTCTACCATGTAGGAGTCGAAGCTGGGAAACTGGTTGTGCGTATTCTAAAGGGTGAAAAGCCTGGTGATATCGATGTGATACAGGCTGCGAATAATGACATTAGAATCGATATGAAAGCAGCTAAAAAAGCTGGTATTGTTATTCCACAGGCAGTTATCGAACGTGCGACAGAGATTATTCAATAATCTTTTGTTGATGTGAGGTTGATATAATAAAAGTACGTTAAGTTTTCATAGGGTGGTCTTAGGATGAGTATATTTGCGTTTTCTGGGGCTGTGGAGTTAGGTCTTATTTATGCATTTGTTGCTATAGGGGTTTATCTTTCATTTCGTGTCTTGGATTTTCCTGATTTAACTGTTGATGGTTCGTTTCTTCTTGGGTCATGTGTTTGTGGCGTTTTGATTCTCTTAGGTTTTAATGCATGGATCGCTATGGCATGCGCTTTTTTTGCAGGTATGGTGGCTGGTTTATTAACAGCTTTGCTCAATTTGCGTTTTGGCATTTTGAACCTTTTGGCTTCCATTTTGATAATGTCAGCACTTTATACAATTAATCTTCGTGTTATGGGCATTATGGGAGGGTCTAATATTAATTTGGCACTTTCTGATACTGCTTTAACACCCTTTTATAATTTGTTTGGCTTGTCTGATATCTTTGTGCGTCCTCTTTTCGTTGGTGCTGTATTGCTGGTTGTAGCATTTTTTATTTGGTGCTTTTTGGAAAGTGAAATAGGTCTTGCTATGAGAGCAATGGGCACTAATCCACGTATGGCTACGGCGCAAGGGATTCATAGATCAGCGTTAATTTATTTTGGTATGGGGATTTCAAATGCGTGCGTCGCACTTGGTGGTTCTCTTTATATTCAAACCGCAATTGCTACTGATATTACTGGTGGAACTGGTACGATCGTTTTTGGTTTAGCAGCGGTTATTATTGGTGAGACTCTTTTTCGTACGCGCAATATTTTGTGGATTATTGTAAGCTGTATTGTGGGTTCTGTCCTTTATCGTGTCGCTGTGCAACTTGCTTTTGAGGCAAACGGAATTGGTATCGATACGTCAACAGACCTTCAGTTGATTACTGCACTGTTAGTTGTTTCAGCTCTAGTTATACCACGCTATTGGAGGAGGCGTAAACATGATTGAATTTTCTCATGTCGGGGTTACATTTAAACCGCAAACGCCTTTAGAAAAACAAGCATTAATTGATATTAACCTCAAGATTGATCGGGGCAGTTTTGTTACGATTATTGGTTCAAATGGCGCTGGTAAATCAACGTTGCTTGGTGTTTTGGCAGGCACAATTCTTCCTACAAAAGGAAAAGTGGTGATCAATAGACAAAATGTTTCTAGGCAATCAGTAAGTGAGCGTGCAGCGAAGGTTGCTTGTGTTTTTCAAGATTCGTTAATAGGAAGCTGCGGTTCTTTAACAATTGAAGAAAATTTGGCTCTTGCTGCTCTTCGGGGAAGTCGCCGTGGTTTGCGTGCAGCTTTAAACCATAAAAAACGGCAATTTTTTCGTGATGAAATCGCACAATTAGGTATTGGTCTTGAGGCGTTTATTCATAATCCTATGGACAGTTTGTCAGGCGGACAACGTCAAGCAGTTTGTCTTGTGATGGCAACTTTAGCCCATGCGGATGTTTTATTGCTTGATGAACATACTTCAGCATTAGATCCAGGAATGGCTGATTTTGTTATGAAGTTAACCGAAAAAATCGTTGAAGAGAAGAAATTAACCACTATTATGGTAACACACTCTATGCGTCAGGCTCTTGATCATGGAGATCGTACATTGATGTTGCATGGTGGAAAAGTGATTTTGGATATGTGTCAAGAAGAACGCAAGAATTTGAATGTAGATGATTTAATAGGCATGTTTCAGAAAGTTCGTGGGGAAGCTCTTGATGATGATGAACTTTTAATGGATTAATATTTTGGCTCAGAAAAAAGCGCATGAAGTTGATCAGTTCCTAACGCGTTTTTCACGTTCTTTTCCTATTGTTCTTATTTACGGACCAGATCGTGGTCTTGTTTGTGAGCGTGCGCAGTGTTTTGCAAAGCTTACACGGGTAGCAATAGAAGATCCATTTTCAACAATTCGTTTGGATGCAGCTGAAATTGATAAAGATCCTGCTCGTTTGGGAAATGAAGCACGTACCTTATCTCTCTTTGGAGGGGATCGTTTGATATGGATCTCTAACGGTGCTAACCAGAAAGGTTTTCTTACAGCTTTGAAGCTTTTAATTGAGGAACCACCAGAAATGTGCTTTGTTCTGATTGAGGCTGGAGATTTGAAAAAAGGAACAGGGTTGCGCAATGTTGTTGAAACGGCATCAAAAGCAATGGCTTTGCCTTGTTTTGCAGATGATGCTCGTTCTCTTGATACTTTGATGGATGAGACTTTAGGTCATTTTAAGAAAACCCTTTCTTTAGATGCACGAAAATGGTTGCACGAAAATTTGGGGGCGGATCGTCTTGTGTCGCGAGGTGAGTTAGAAAAGCTTTGTCTTTACGCTTCAGATAGTCATATTACCTTTGAAGATGTAAAAGCTGTTGTGAGTCATGTGAGTGCTCTTTCTCTAGATGAAGTGGTTGATGCCCTTTTATTAGGTGATGTTTCTGGGTTTGAGGTTCACTTTAGCCGATATACAACGATGTATGGTACAGCTTTCCTTATTTTAAGTACGGCACAAAGGCATTTTCAGCAGTTACAGCTTTTGCGTTATCAAGTGGAGATTGAAGGGAAAACGCCTTTTTCAGTGATTTCTCAAGCGCGACCACCGATTTTTTTTCAACGGAAAAAAACAGTTGAACAAGCTTTAAACTATTGGAAATTGGAACATATTTCTCATGCAATGGAAAAAATTCAAACTGCTGTTTTAAATAGTCGTAAAAATCCACTTTTAGGAGAAGCTATCATTCGTCAAGTTTTACTGGGGCTTACAATTATTGCACGACGCCAAATGGCTGCTTAAAATATTAAGCTGTATCCATGAAAATTTATTTGTTTTTTCGCAACATAAAGAGGGCAGTCTTTAAAAGAAAGATTTTACAGATTTTTCATCTGATATTCGGGTAATTTGTTAGGGTAAAATTGAGAGATTTATGGTAAAAGTGTTTTGTGTTTTTATATGTTTTATAAAAGAGTTAACATATTAATTTATAACGATAATAAATCATTTTTTTGTTGAAAGATAAGGTTTCGTAGAAATTTTTTCATGATGAATGAAAAAAATTATTTGTTTGTATCTCATGAAAGAGATCGGTGTATGGATAAAATTATTTGCCAAAAAACTAAAAATGACTCTTATAAACCACTTAGATAAAGGCGTGAGTTAGCAACATTGGAAGTTAGAAATACAGAAGTGGTTCTGGATATAATGGTGGTACCGATCTGCTTCTTTATCAACATAAAGATTGTAGCATGTCATGTCTACAACCTATTTGCAGGAAAAGACTGGAAAATGATAGTACGCAATGGATTGTGTATTATACCTTTATGCTGCCGTTGTGCAAAAGGGGTGTTTTTTTGTTTATAGTTATCTTTAAAGATGAGGTTATTTTATTCTGAATTTGTTTCATCACAAGGATGTTAATTTCGTTTCTGAGCTTTCTTAGTTTGTAAAGTAAGTTTGGTTTATAGGAGGGTAATTTATGGCACAGCTTTGTGGCATAGGGAGAAAAAAATGCTTTTAGAATTGCAGTATTTTTTTGCATAAGTTGTTTGGTAGCGTTTTCAACATTCAAAAAATTTATGTTGATTGTTGCAGTGAGAGAGGGAAGGATCGTAAGATGATCCAAGTATTGTGTAAAGGAGCGATTTTCGTTTATATTTTTGAGAAATTTTATGAAATAACTTGTGAAGTTTTATGCAGAGCGGAGGTTATTGTTACCAAGAGCTTGTGAGAACACATAAGTATCTTTTGCTATGATGCGTGCTCGTAGAACAATAAATTGACATATTTTAGGGCTCTGTATTGCTTCTGTTATTCATTTTTTGAATGCACTTTCCAAGTAAAAATGATCTGTTTTTGGTTTGCAAAGGTGATTAGTGGATCACCGTGTGGCTTTATTCTTTCTTGTCTTATCGGTTTTGATTTTTTAAATGTTTGATACATAAATCTTGAAGAAAAATTGTTGTTTTGTTGCCCTTTTCAAAGGGTCTTTAAAGGTGAAAAATGCTCCATATTCGGTTTGAAAAAATAGCACTCATAGGGATTGGTCTTATTGGCTCTTCTTTAGCGCGGGTAATTAAAAAGAAGGATCTTGCTGCTCACATTTCTATTGCAACGCGTCGTCAAGAAACATTGAAAAGAGCGCGTGAATTAGAACTTGGAGATTTTTATACAACCAATAATGCTAAAGCTGTTGAAGAAGCAGATTTGGTTATTGTTTCTATTCCTGTTGGAGCAAGTGCGGAAGTTGCAAAAACCATTCGTGATCACTTAAAACCTGGAGCGATTGTGAGTGATGTTGGTTCTACAAAAGCGTTGGTTATTGCAGAAATGGCACCTTTATTGCCCAAATCAGTTCATTTTATTCCTGGTCATCCAATTGCTGGAACAGAATATTCAGGACCGGATGCTGGTTTTGCTGACTTGTTTATGAATCGCTGATGTATTTTAACGCCGTTTGCTGAAAGTGATGCTGAAGCTGTCGCACGGTTAACAGCGTTTTGGGAAACTTGTGGAGCGCGTGTTGAGAAAATGGATCCTAAACGTCACGATCTTGTTTTGGCTATTGTTTCACATTTACCGCATTTGATTGCTTATAATACCGTTGGAACGGCGAGCGATTTAGAAAAGGTGACAAATTCAGAAGTGATTGCTTATTCCGCTTCAGGTTTTCGTGATTTTACGCGTTTGGCGTCTTCTGATCCGGTTATGTGGAGAGATATTTGTTTGCATAATAAGGATGCCATTTTAGAAATGTTAAGCCGTTTTAGTGAAGGGCTCTCTTCTTTAGAGAAGGCAATTCGTTTGGGAGATGGTGAGACACTCTTTGATTTTTTTACGTATACGCGTGCTGTGCGTCGTAACATTATTGCTGCTGGACAGGAGATTGATGCTCCTGATTTTGGTCGTCATAGTGTTTTTCAAAAAGGTAAGTAAAAGTTTACATTGAGCTTTCTTTGTTTTTTCTATAAATCTCTATTTCTTTAAACCGTGGATTGTTTTTAAATGAGATAAGCAATTGCTCGCATGCAGATGGGAGTAAAAAGATTATTTTCTGTGTACCTAAATTTGTAACAAAGGTTACATGGTGCTTTGTGTAAGTTTAATACATTTGTTTGATCAATAATATTGGATGATTAATCTCATTGTTTTTGGTTTTTAATGTACAAAATTTGTTCTTTTTAGTTTTACTGCAAAGCTAGGCTTGACCATATGGATCATTGCCATTTATACTAAATAAGATTTATTGTCGAATTCTGATGATTTTTATGAAGCTTGAATGAACTAGAAAAGAATATTACCAGAAAGTATTGAGATTTGTTAAGAAATATCTTTTGGTATAGCTATCGTATTCTTGTTGATGCAGTAAGCCATTATTGGCGTGATAATGGGAGCGCTTTTGCAAGTCATGTTGCGTTATCAGGGCTTTTAGCGTTTTTCCCTTTTTTTATTTTTGGGACATCTCTTGCGAGTTTTCTTGGTGCTTTTACATACACACCGCAAAAAATTAAGGCGCTGGTACAGTTATTGCCAGATGTCATTGCTGAACCTTTATCTCAGGAAGTTATCAATGTTTTAACTGTTCAGCGAGGAGGTGTGTTAACGCTTTCTGTCATTGGAGCAGCTTATTTTGCCTCTAATGGGATAGAAGCTTTACGTGCAGCTTTGAATAAAGCTTATCGCGTTGTTGATCAGCGGAGCTTGTTGTTTTGTCGTTTTCAAAGTTTGTTTTTTGTGATCCTTGGAGCTATTGGTCTTGTGGTGATTAGCTTTTTATTAATTTTAGCACCTTTGATGATCAAAATTATGCAAAAATATTCTTTTTTCATTACCGAATATATTGGTATCATTCGTTTATGGCGTTATACTATTGCAGCAGTTGTTTTATTTATAAGTCTTTTAATTGTCCATAAGTGGCTACCAGCAGAGCGACGGAAATTTGTCGATATTTTACCAGGAATTATCGTGACAATGTCAGTGTGGTTTATGGCTTCCATTGCTTTTGCGCAGTATTTGACAATGTTTAATTATATTTCTACTTATGCAGGCTTAGCATCTATTATGGTTGCCATTATTTTTCTTTACATTTTAAGTGCGATTTTTATTTTTGGAGGTGAAATAAACGCGGCAATAATGTTTTATCGTAATCATTTGCAAGATTCAGGTAAATGAAAGAGCCAGTCATTGTTTGAAAGTCTAAAAACGAATCCCCCAATAAAGCCAGCTATTACTTTATTTATTGATGCGGATGCTTGCCCTGTTAAAGATGAAATTTATCGCGTTATGAATCGTTATCAACTCAAAACATTTGCTGTGGCAAATCGTTTTTTGGTTTTGCCAGATGAAACGCTTCTTGAAAGGGTGATAGTGGATGATGAGCCTGATTGTGCAGATAATTGGATTGTAGAAAATGTGCATGAGGCGAGTATCGTTATTACCAGTGATATCCCTTTGGCTGCGCGCGTTGTGCGGGCTAGAGGTGTCGGTCTTTCACCAACAGGGCGTATTTTTGATGCAAGCTTAATTGGTCAAGCTTTGGCAATGCGCAATTTGATGGAAGATTTGCGAGGACAAGGCAATATGATAATAGGCGGTCCGCGTCCTTTTTGTCGTAAGGATCGTTCTGCTTTTTTATCAGCATTAGATTTGGTTGTTCAACGTTTAAAAAGACGCGGTTATTAGGGTTCTTGTGCCTCTTTAATGACAGCTTTTATAAGCGCTTTGGCATCATCATCGGCCCATGGAGCTGCACCATTATATGAGGCAATGAGATAACCGTTTTTATCAATCAGAAGTGTGATGGGGAGTCCTAGAGCCAACCCTTGTTTCCGAATGTTGTTAAAAATATCCATTGTTTCATCGCGATAGTAAAGCAGGTTATCAGCATGAACTTCTTGTAAAAATTGCTGAATTTTTTCAGGAGAAGCTGTTTTATCGGTATTAATAGCGATTACATCAAAATTTTCACCACCCAATTCGCGTTTTAATTGCGCAAGCTCAGGCATTTCCGCACGGCAGGGTGCACACCAAATAGCCCATAGATTGATAAGCAGCGGTTTGCCGGTAAATGCAGCGAGTTTGTGGTCTTTTCCTTGAATATCCTTGAAAGAAAGTTGGTTCATATCATAGGGACTATCAGAAAATCGTATGTGAGAAAAAAAACCTTTTGCTGCTTCTTTGATCGCCATCATTTTTTCTGCTCGTGTTTTTACTGTATTTGTTTCTTTTGCTATTGCTGTTGAAATGAAATTGGAAAAGAAAGACTCTCTCTTGTTGTTGTGGTTCATTATTGTGTATAAGCTTAAAGCAATGATAAAGAATGCGATGAAAAGCTGTGTTTTTCTGTTGGTAAAAGTTTGAGGAATCATCATTTTTAACCTTTTTATGGGTGTTTTCAGAATATGATAGATGAGAAATTAAAGAACCAAATGTGGGGTGGTCGATTTATAACAACACCTTCTGTAATCATGGAAGAAATTAATGCTTCAATTGATTTTGATCACAAACTTTATCCGCAAGATATTGAAGGTTCTTTTGCTCATGCTGCAATGTTAGCGCAAACGGGGATCATTTCACAATCAGATTATGAAAAAATTGTTCATGGTTTAAAACTTATTCATAAAGAAATTGAGGACGGCACATTTATTTTCTCACGAAAACTTGAAGATATTCATATGAATATTGAATCAAGGCTGGGTGAATTAATTGGTCCTGTAGCAGGGCGTTTGCATACGGCCCGTTCACGCAATGATCAGGTTGCTGTTGATTTTCGTTTATGGGTACGTGAGGCTGCAAAGAGAATAGCGCAAGCTTTAAAAAAATTGATAGAGCAATTGCTTATTCGAGCAGAACAACATGTTGATAGTTTTATGCCAGGCTTTACGCATTTACAACCAGCACAGCCTGTAACATTTGGTCATTATATGATGGCTTATGTTGAAATGTTTGGTCGAGATTTATCAAGAATGCGTGATGCAGTTGAGCGAATGAATGAATCGCCTTTAGGGGCTGGTGCTTTGGCAGGAACAAGCTTCCCAATTGATCGCTTTATGACAGCAGAAGCGCTCGGCTTTCGAGAGCCAACACGCAATTCAATCGATAGTGTTTCGGATCGTGATTTTGCATTGGAATTTTTAAGTGTTGGTGCTCTTTGTGCAATGCATCTTTCGCGTTTGGCAGAAGAAATTATTCTTTGGTCAAGCGAACAATTTCATTTTATTCGTTTATCGGATGCTTTTTCAACTGGTTCATCCATGATGCCACAAAAGAGAAACCCTGATGCTGCAGAACTTGTGCGTGCCAAAAGCGGACGACTAAATGGTGCATTGATTGGGCTGTTAACGGTGATGAAAGGGCTCCCTCTTGCGTATTCAAAAGATATGCAAGAAGATAAAGAATATGTGTTCGATGGAGCTTTGAATCTAGAATTATCGCTGGTAGCAATGACAGGAATTATGGGTGATCTTGAAGTTAATAAAGATGCTATGAAACAAGCAGCTGCTTCTGGTTATGCAATTGCAACGGATTTTGCTGATTGGTTGGTGCGTGAATTAGGGCTTCCTTTTCGTGAAGCACATTATATTACTGGACGTGCTGTGGCATTAGCAGAAAAAAAGCAGTGTCATCTCAATGAATTGTCATTGGGGGAGCTTCAGGCAATATGTCCAGAGATTCACGCGGCACTTTTTGATGTTTTAACGGTTGAAAAATCGGTTAAAAGCCGTAAAAGTTTCGGTGGTACGGCGCCTTCAGAAATACGTTATCAAATTGCCTATTGGAAAAAACGTCTTGTTACAGCCTGAATGGTTGAATTTACAATCCAACAAAACAAAAATAAAGATCGATAGGAGAAAAAGGACAGATGAAAATTATTGTAAAGAATTTAACAATTGTCCTTTTGGGGGGTATTGTTCTTGTGGGGTGTGGGCGTAAAGGACCACTGGAGATGCCTTCTCCAATTGTGGAGAAGCCTAGAGCATCTATTACTAAAGGTAAAGAAGATAAACCTTTTATCCTTGATGGTTTGATAAAGTAGGAGGAAAGTGTGCATTTTTTTTCTTATCATCAAGGTATCCTTCATGCTGAAGGTCTTTCGCTTTCTTCTCTTGCACAGGCTGTGGAAACACCTTTTTATTGTTATTCGGCTAACGCATTGCTTACAAGTTTTAAGGATTATCAAAATGCATTTCAAGAAATGCATAATAGTTTGATTGCTTATGCGGTTAAAGCGAATTCTAATCAAGCCGTCTTACGGCTTTTAGCAGCAAATGGATCGGGCGCGGATGTTGTTTCAGAAGGTGAATTGCGGCGTGCTCTTGCTGCTGGTATCCCTGCGCACCGAATTGTTTACTCTGGTGTTGGAAAAACAGTAAAAGAGATAGATTTTGCCCTTGCTCAGGATATCTATTGTTTTAACGTTGAATCAGAGCCAGAGCTCGAACAATTGTCGCAACGTGCTGTTGCACTTTCAAAAACAGCACCTGTTTCGCTGCGCATTAATCCAGATATTGATGCAAAGACTCATAAGAAAATTACGACAGGAAAGTCTGAGAATAAATTTGGTATTCCACTGTTGTTTGCGAGAGATGCCTATAAAAAAGCTGCTTCTTTACCAGGGGTGCATGTGTGCGGTATCGATATGCATATTGGTAGTCAGATCTGTGATTTAAAACCTTTTGAGAAAGCATTTTTTATTATCGCAGATTTTACGCGTCAATTATTGAGCGATGGTTATGCGATCACGCATATAGATATTGGTGGCGGGCTTGGTATACCATACGGTAATGAACGACATGGTGTTCCTTCTGTTGTTGATTATGCAGCGCTTGTAAAAAAACATATTGCCCCTTTGGGGATCAATATTATCGTCGAACCAGGGCGTAGCATTGTTGGTCAAGCTGGTGTGTTGGTGACATCTGTTCTCTATTTGAAAAAGGGAGAAGGGCGGAATTTCGTTATCGTGGATGCGGCGATGAATGATCTAATACGCCCAACGCTTTATGATGCTTGGCAGAATGTGATACTTGTGAAACAAGCATCAGAAGATGCAGCGCTTATTCGTGCAGATATTGTGGGTTCAGTTTGTGAAACTGGCGATTATTTAGCATTAGATCGCTGTGTGCCAATTTTAGCACAAGGTGATCTTTTGGCGATTACGGGAGCTGGTGCTTACGGTGCAGTGATGGCAAGCACCTATAATAGCCGACTTTTAGTACCAGAAGTTCTTGTTCAGGATACACGCTATGCAGTCATTCGTCCACGTCTTGATTATGCGCAATTGATAGGATGTGATCATATTCCAGATTGGATCGAACATTGTTAAGTGTTTTTGGTCTTATTTTTACTAAACTTTGATGAAACAATTTATTTTCTAGAAATTGTCTTGAGTGTGTTTTATTCCTTATACTCTCAAACATTTTCTTTCACTATGGTGATATAAGGTGTATTTATGTATATTAAAATACAATGTCGTTTCTGTTTGATTTCAGTTTTCTTTTATTGCAACCAAGTGTAAAAGTATAAAGCTGGAAAAATATTTAGAGTGGCATTTGCTTGGCAAACCTGTGAAATAAATATCATAAATGGTCAGCAAGCGAAATAAACTGAGAAAAATTCACCTGGTTTTAGATTGGTGGGGGGTGAGGTTCTTCACTTTAATGGGTGAAGAAGAGGCCAAGATCTCAATTCACCGCTGTAAAAGGGGGACAAATACTTGTCTATGAAAAATGAAAACATCGGAAGTTTTTCAATGATAAAGCTTTTGTGTGTGCGAATTTTGACGTGGTTTATCCTCTCATTTGAGCGGATATGGATACGGTTGTTGCCGTTTTTACTGGTTCTCAGTATTTTTTGTTCTCTTAGTTGGTTCGGTGTTTTTGGTCTTCTGGGCTATTGGACACATTTACTTTTACTTGTGTTTTTTCTTTTTACTTCTGTAGGGAGTTTATTTTTTCTTATTCGTTTTCGTTTTCCCACAATGAGGGAGGTTAATCAGCGTCTTGAACGTGCAAACGGCCTTAAAAATCAGCCTTTAAGCGTCCAAACAGATTGTTTATACGTTGAAGATAATGAAGATTTTCGTGCAATTGTTTGGCGTGAACATAAACGCCGCATGGCCAAACAATTATATCATTTAAAAACTGGATTTTTCTCTCTTAATAGTGCAGATTATGATCCTTTTGCTCTGAGGGCTGTTTGTGTTCTCTTTTGTGTATGTGCTTTTAGTTTTTCTTTTGGATCATCGGGAGGGCGTTTGGCAGATGCATTTGATTTACGTCCTATGGTCGATGAAGCAACGATGCGGATTGATGCTTGGGTAACGCCGCCTGCTTATACCGGTGTTGCACCTCTTTATTTAACAAAAGATGAGAAAACATGGCTGACAGTTCCTGAAGGCAGCAATTTGGTGGTCCGTGTTGTCAATGGTGCTGGCGTTAAAGTCAAGGCAATCTCTAAAGAGAATGCGCATGAAGTTTTATTTTCAAAGAAAAATGAAAAAACGGCTTTAAATGATCCAGTGGTTCAATTTGAAACACATTTAAAAGATTCAATAGGTTTGTTTGTCTCATCACGTCGTAAGAAACAGCAGTGGAATTTGAAGGTGATAAAAGATCAGCCTCCAACAATTCATTGGGTAGAAAAGCCAGGGCGTGTTTTGACTGGGTCATTAGAAATTCAATATGAATTGAATGATGATTATGGAGTGACAAAGGCTTTTGTTGAAATAGAACCTTTTTTAAGTCAGCATACAAATGCTTCTTCTCTTTATAAAGCACCTGAAATAAAGCTTCTTCTCCCACGTGGTGGAAAAGGTAAAATGCGGACCGTGCAAGACGTATCAGTTCATCCATGGGCTGGTTCGGAAGTCAAAATCACTTTGGTGGCAGAAGATGGTGCAGGGCAGCAAGGACGGAGTAAAACTTTTGTTATGACGTTACCGCAGCGTATTTTTTCGAATCCTGTTGCGCGGGCAGTGATTGAATTGCGTCGTTTACTGGCTCTTGATGCTTCTGCGCAACAACGTGTGCTCGATATGCTTTCTGCATTGCTTGTGCGTCCAAAAGATGGGCTTCAAAATTTCACGCATTTTCTTGTTTTGCAGAGCGCATGGACAAGGCTTTCTATGGTAGAGACAGAAGATGATTTGCGTGGTATCGTCGACTATTTATGGCAGATTGCTTTAGGTATTGAAGACAATCAGCTCGAATCTGTGCAGAAAAATTTAAAACAAGCACAAACTGCTTTGCGTGATGCTCTTCGTTATGGTGCTCCAGCCGCAGAAATTGAACGGCTGACAGCAGATTTACGCCAAGCTATGGATGCATATATTAATGCTTTGGCTGAAAGCACACAAGACACTGGAAAAGTACAAAGCAAAAACACTGGAAAAGCACAAAGCGATAGTCATTCTGATCTTTCAAATGATTCATTAGAAAAAAAACTGGATTTGATTGAAGAAATGGCCAAGATGGGGTCCTCTG
Source organism: Bartonella japonica (assembly GCF_040545385.1). Taxonomy (NCBI): domain Bacteria; kingdom Pseudomonadati; phylum Pseudomonadota; class Alphaproteobacteria; order Hyphomicrobiales; family Bartonellaceae; genus Bartonella; species Bartonella japonica. The sequence goes on along the minus strand of NZ_JBEPLT010000001.1, from coordinate 130,590 downwards.
TAGCAGCTGAACAGTTGTTGGCTGAAATTGAACAGACTCTTGATCATTTACAATTTAAAAAAAGTAATCAAAATGGAGAGAAGGGGGAAAGCCAATCTGAAAAAATGAAAGAACAAATGGATCAGCTTGGAGATTTTCTGCGTCGTCAGCAAGAAATTCTTAATGAAACACACCAACTCGAAACAAAACAGCGACATGGTGAGGATATACCGGAAGAGCAACGCCAAACTTTAAAAAAGCGTCAGGCTGAGTTGCAGTCTGAATTGTCGGCGTTAGAAAAAGAATTATTAACACAAGGGGTTGGACCGAATGATGCATTTGAAAAAGCAAAAGAGAAAATGAGTTCTGCAGAAGATGCTCTTAATCAGGGAAACAATCAAATGTCTATACAAAATCAGTCAGATGCTTTAGAATCTTTGCGGAAAGGCGCACAAAATATTTTAGAAAAAATGCGTGAAATGTTGAAAGAAACTGGCGACAATCAAAATGCTGCTTCTGGTGCTAAAGATCCATTAGGACGTCCGCTTTCTTCACAAACAGATCAAAAAGAACAAGACAGTAAAATTATACCGCAAGAAAGTGATCAGATGCGTGCGCGACAAATTTTGGAAGAAATTCGCAAACGTCTTGGTAAAGAGCGTATCCCAGAGGTAGAAAAAAACTATCTTGAAAGGCTGCTTAATTTTAATTAATCATTCCATTTTTCTTTTCATCAATGTCAAAAAAGTGCATTGGAAATCTTAGAGGGTATAAGATTCAAAGATCAAAGAGTATGACTAAAGCGTTTGGAATGAAATGATCATAAAAATATTCGTACAGCGTTTTTTGTTATTTGCGTTTACAATATGAACAATTAAAGTTTTTTCTATTGTGGAGAAAAGGCAGGAGTTCATATAAATGGGGTACATGAAATCTGTGATGTTAAAAATTTGTTGCTACACGGTATGTTGAGTTGGATATAGTCACACTGAAAGATTTTTATGCTTCTACACTTGGACGGCGTGTGCAAGAGACGCTGTATGATCAATTGAACTTATGGTGGCCGGATCTTACTGATAAACGAGTGATGGGTTTTGGTTATGCGCTTCCTTATCTTTCTGCCTTGCGTACACGTGCACAGCAATGTTTTGCTTTTATGCCAGCTGCACAAGGTGCGTCCCCTTGGCCTTGCGCTGATAAGGTTGCAACAGTTCTTGTTTTTGAAGAGGATTTACCGCTTCCTGATGCTTCAGTTGATTGTATTTTATTGGTACATGCTCTTGAATATACAGAAAATTCCTTTGAAACACTTAATGAAATATGGCGGGTTTTAAAACCCAATGGGCAGTTGATTGTCATTGTTCCTAATCGCTCCGGTTTTTGGGCGCGTAATGGTTGCACACCTTTTGGCTATGGTGAACCTTATAGTCGACAACAAATCGCTCGTTTGTTTGAAAAAACAAATTTTATTTCAGGACCAGTACAAGAAATGGTGTATTATACACCTTCTTCGGGGTATGTTTCGCGGTTATTCTCATTTTTTTATGAGCCGTTTGCGCGTCATCTCTTGCCTTATTTTGGTGGGCTTTTAATGTGTCAAGCGCAGAAACGTGTTTATCAAGGATTGCTCGTACAGCGCCGTCAGTCGCGACGTGTTTTTATTCCTGCATTATCGCCACAAGCTTGTGAGTGTTCTTCTCATCTTGTTCTCAATTCTATCTCACAACGGCATCTGTAAAGGGTATAATGCAAAACCCGTTAGATAGCATTATTGATACCATGCATATGCTATGGAAGATACAAGGGACACTGTCATTTCATTTGTTAGCTTAAAATACGGATGTTTTTATATTGAGATAGTTCATGAAAGCTATATCGCCTTCGATCTCAAACGATTTTTATTCACATGCGAGTTCTAATTTTGATGTGCCAGCAAACAGTTCATTATAATGTGGGTTTGCAATGAGATAATTTTACTTTATTCGGAACTTTCATTCAGCTTATAAGACAATTAATTACTTTTATAAATCAATATGTTATATCTCATTTCATTTTTTATTTTTAGAGAAAAATTGATATTATCAAAGTTATTTTTGAAGCACTCGATGTTGGAGAAGCTTCAAAGGTTTAAGCGATAGCCGTTTTGATCGGTAATGAGAATTTGCGCATTGGAGGGGTCTTTTTCAATTTTTTGTCGTAAACGATAAATATGCGTTTCTAAGGTATGGGTAATAATGTTTTCATTGTAACCCCAAATTTGTTCTAACAATGTTTCGCGGCTTACGATTTGGTTATTGGTGAGATAGAGATATTTAAGAATTGCTGCTTCTTTTTCTGTGAGACGCGTTTTATTGTTATGTTGATCAATGAGAAGTTTTTGTCCAGGTTTAAAACTATAGGAACTGATGTAAAAAATTGCATCATCATTTTGTTCATATTGGCGTAATTGAGCGCGAATCCGTGCCAATAATACTGCAAAGCGAAAGGGTTTTATTACGTAATCATTGGCGCCTGATTCAAGATCTAAAAGGGTATCGCAGTCTGTATCATGATTTGTAATCATGATAATGGGAGCACGAAATTCTTGAGAGCGTAATTTTTTGACCGCTTTACGTCCATCAAGGTCAGATAGTTCAATATCCAAAATAGCGAGATCAATATTCTTTTCTTGGGTTATTGCTATTCCTGCTTCAGCTGTTCTTGCTTGAAGGACTTCAAATTCCTTATGCATTTGCAGTTGTTCTACCAAAATAGGGCGCAGATCATTGTCTTCTGCAACGATTAAAAGAGTGTAGAGGTTCATTTTTTTCCCTTACAAGATATGTTGATGCACCAATAAGTGGAGAGTAGTTTCATGAAAAATGTGATTGCATGCAAGGAAAATTAAAAAAATCTTCTCAAAAACGCCTTTTTGTTGTTTCTATGATTGTTTGTCAACAAGAAGAAAATAGTGCGTTGGTCAAAATCACTCTTTTGTGCTCTCGAGCATTTTGCTATTTCTGTTTTCAAGCTGAAGGAGATGGTTTCACATCTTTAGAACATATGTACTATTTAGAGGATTTGACAATTATTTTTTATCGTTTCTTTCTATATTCGGTTTCATTTTTTCTCTGTTATTCGAATGCAAGATGATTGGTGTGAAGCGAGTGGTGATGCTGATTATGATCGTTTAATGTGTCTTCCTTATGAAGTAACAATCCGATACTATCATTGTATTTTTTAGCTTATTGTTGTTGTGACAGCTCTTGTATTAAAACAGTTCATAAGAAGCATCTTAAACAGCTTTTCTTTATACGATAACTGGGTTTATGACGTGCAAGAGAATAGTTTTGAATGATTCAACATAACCCAATTTGAAATGATATCTTAAAATATTCAGGATTCTTGTTCAAGAAGCAACAAAAATGCGTTTTTGATATGCAAAAGGATAATTATTATAAATCAATGCATTTCTACTTGCGATAACAGTATTGAGAATATGCATCGTGAAGATAAAATTTATACAATTATTTTAGCTTGGATTGGAATGTGATGGAATCAAAAATAGCAAGAGGAAGTACTGTCTTTATGCATTTGGCATGAGAAAATTACATGCAAACAAAAAGAGGTATTGCACCCTTCTGCCGTGATATGGAATATTTTTACCGAACATAAGTCGACGAACAAAGATTATTGTTTTAAGAGAGCTCTTCAACTTTAAGGTTGCCCATCAAACAAATTTCTTTCCATTCATTTTCTGTCACGGGTTGTACTGATAAACGACTCATATTGACGAGCACCATATTTTCTAATTTTGGATTCTCTTTAATCTGCTTTAATGAAACAGGTGTCGGCATATCACAAAGTGCACGGATATCTACGCACTCCCAGCGTGGATCAGAGCTCGTAGAATCAGGATGTGCTTCAGCACAGACTTCTACAATGCCTACAATTTCTAATCCTTTGTTAGAATGATAAAAAAAACCTTTATCACCATATTTCATGGCACGCATATTGTTACGGGCTTGATAATTGCGTACACCATCCCATTGTTCGCCATCCGTGCCTTTTTTCTTTTGCATGTCCCATGACCATTTTTGAGGTTCAGATTTAAAAAGCCAATAAGCCATGCGCTCTCCTTTTATAGATCGTTTATCTTTCATAAAACATAAGTGTTTATATAAGATTATTGAGTGCAGCCAAGCATGATTTTTGATTTAAAATGAGGTGAAAGTTTATGATCGATTGGTTTATTTTTTAGAAATAATCAAATTGTAGGAGAATAACACTCTATGCTTTCTCGCTGTTTTATGGATTGTGTGGTGTCATTTCACTTTTAGAAGGAAAATATGTGTGTGTATTGGAGAAATGAGCTATGGGTTGCTACTATGGCGTGGCAAGTTTAGTTGCTTTGTGACTTTGATCTAGAAAGAACACTCTGTGATTGTGCTGAGTTGAAAAAACGGTGCAGGAAAATTACTCCTCCAAAGGGTCAAAGATTAAAATTGTAAGGGTAACAGGTAAAATCTCTTATTACAACCTCACGTTATGGTGAATGAATTGAAACTGTTTCTTTGTAGCGTAAGTGGGATCGGTGTGGGGATAACAATCGCTTTAGAAAAATGCTTCTTATGCGATGTGCTATACTTCGACTTGGCATATAAAAGCTGAAATTGTTTGCAAACTATTTTCCTACCTTTATCTTTGTTGTAAACATATTACTGTCATAAGCTGGCACCATCATTATATTTTTTAGATTTTACGACAGCTCTTGCATTTGACGGTTCATAAGAGGCATTTTTAGTCTTTTTTGAAGTGATTTTTACTTACATATCAACTCATATTGTGATGTGAAAGAGAATGGTTTTGATGGATTCAAGATAAACGAGTCTCAATGAAAAAACCTCTATTCGGGATTTTCATTCAACATGAAAATAGCAAATTATTATTATAAATCAATATATTGAATGTTAAGCGCTAAGTTATTTTCTTATGCTTTTGTGCCACGGCGTCCCATACCTATCAAGGGGGTTGCTTTCTCATCTAATGGCCAACGTGAGCGAGGGGCAATATCAAGAGGGCTTGTTTCTCCTCGTGCAAGTTTTTGTGCTCCAGCAAAAGCAATCATCGCAGCATTGTCAGTACACAAGGAAAGAGGGGGAGCTATAAATTCAAAACCATGCTGATGTGCAAGCTCTCGCAATGTAGATTGAATGGCTTGGTTAGCAGCAACTCCCCCAGCGACGACTAAAGCAGGAGGATGCTGTCCTTGATGAAGGGGATACTGTTGAGTAAAGTGTTGCAAAGCCAGCTGAACGCGATCACGTACTGTATCGGTAACTGCTGCTTGAAAACTTGCTGCAATGTCAGCAATATCAGTTTCTGTAAGAGGAGCCATGGCTGTTGCTGCTTGCCGAACAGCGGTTTTGAGTCCTGAAAAGGAAAAATCTAATCGTTTTTCACCTTTTAAAGGTCGGGGAAGAAAAATGCGATTTTTATCTCCCAATAAAGCAGCTTTTTCAAGTGCTGGACCTCCAGGATAAGGCAGACCTAAGAGTTTTGCTGTTTTATCAAAAGCCTCTCCCAAGGCATCGTCAATGGTGGTCCCTAAACGTTGGTAGTTTCCTACTTCGTGCACAAGGATTGTTTGTGTATGACCACCTGAGACTAATAGCAGTAAATAAGGAAAAGAGACATTATGCGTTAGCACGGCTGTTAAAGCATGTCCTTCTAAATGATTGACAGCAATAAAAGGTTTTCCAGTGGCAAGAGAGAGTGCCTTTGCACTCATAACGCCTACCAAAAGTCCTCCTATCAATCCAGGACCACTTGTGACTGCAATGGCATCAATATCTTTTAATTTTGTGTTCGCTTCTGTCAAAGCTTTCAGAATTAAACTATCGAGAATTTCAACATGAGCACGGGCTGCAATTTCAGGAACAACACCACCGTAAGGTGCGTGATGATCAATTTGACTCCAAACAATATTGGAAAGAATTTGACTATTGCCTTCATTGTTGTATTCAACAACAGCAGCAGCAGTTTCATCACAACTTGTTTCTATTCCCAACAGGCGCATTTCAAACAAAACCTTATGTTAAAAATTCTTTCTCTGAGTGGGTATCACGAACAGGTAAAGATGCAAAGAACTTCTCTTGAAGCTGATTCTTCCATAAAAAAATGCATCTTAACATATCCTCTTAATATAATGGCTGTGTTGGTAAGAAATTAAGTTGTATTTTTTAGTATAGAATAGTCAGTATATTTAAAAAATCTTATTGAATAAAATATATAATTTTATTGTTCCCAATGAAAATGCGGTGTTGAAAATTTTAGTGAAGCTATATTCTTTACAAACAGAGTTTGAAATAATTTGTGCTCTTTGCGAAATTCTTAATTTTTTAAAGATTTTTTCATTTTGTTATTTTATCGTGAAGAGAAGTTGTGCACAAAAAGTGACTAAGATGGTAGATTCTTTAAAAGAAAAAGTTAAACCTCATTATGCTGGTAATCGTCGCAAGAAGTCTGTAATTGCACATGAAGCTGTGAATCATGATTCAGAAAAAATTGCGCCAAGTTCAGTAGAATTGGATGCAATAGAAAAACAGAGCGAGAAAAATACGCAGAAGCAATGCATATTTCATATGACTTGGCTTTGTTTTCTTATTTCAGGAATTTGTGGTGGTCTTATTGCTTTGAGTCTTTTTATAGGACTTCAATGGATGGATTTGGTTCCTTCTTCTTTTGTAGAAAATCGTGATGAAGGCGAAAAAGCTTTGCAAATTGCTGAAACAGCAAAAGGTCAAAGTGAAGAAACAATGAAGCAATTGAGAAGTGTTCTGCAAGAAATTGATGCATTAAAAACAAAGTTGACTTCTTTTTCATCACAACAGATTGAAACGTTGCAAAATGATGAAGAATTGCAAAAAGAAAGCAGAAGAGATTTTACTATTTTAGAGGAAAAAGTGAAAGCTCTTGAAGAGTCCACACAAACTTTTGTGGAAATTTCAAAAAAGATAGAAACAGCTTTATCCGTTGGGCAAAATAATGCCAGTGCTCTTGCTGTCTTAGAGCAACGGTTAGAGACACTGCAGGAAGATACTGCGGCTAAAAAGGATGAGAAAAAAGCAATAAATACTGAATTGTTTATTGCAATTAGTGCGCTGAAAAATGCTATAGAACGTGGTGGGTCTTATAGTGATGAATTAAAGCTGTTACAACAATTATCACCTGCAATTGATGGTTTGGATTTGTTGCAAAAGACAGCCACTATAGGTCTTCCAAGTGCAACACAACTTGCAGCTGATTTTGCGCATGTTGCGGATACAATTGTTGCAACGCAAAATAGTGCTCTTTCAGATACGGGATTTTTTAAACGGATTTTAATATGGATGAAAGGTCTTATTATTTCGCGGCCGATTGGAAATGTTGAAGGTATGACGCTGGAAGCGATTGCGGCGCGGATGGAAGTTGCCATTCAAGCAGGTAATTACGAAAAAGCTTTGAACGAATGGCAAACATTACCCCAAAATGCGAAAGATATTTCATGGGATTTTGTTCATCAGCTTGAAACACACATGGCTATTCATCAGTTTCTTCAGAAGTTGTTGGTGTCTGTGCAACAAGAATCTTTTAAGGAAACAAAAATGTAAATAGGCTGAAGATGATACGTGTTTTTATTTATAGTTTTGTTATATGCATGCTAGGGCTAGCGTTTGGGTGGGTGGCTCATCACAATGGTGTTTTGGTCTTAACATTTTTGCATTTTCGAATTTCAGCTTCACTGCTTACTGTCTTAAGTCTGCTTATTTTGTTTTTAGGAACTTTAGCGTTTTTAGGATGGCTTTTGTATGTCCTTTTTTCTCTACCCAGTACTCTTTCCAATTACTTTTATAAACGGCATAAAAAACACGGTTATGAAGCTCTTTCAAAAGGGATTCTTGCAGTTTTTGCGGGTGATAGCGTTGCAGCCCAACAAATGGGAGCACGTGTTGGTAAATATCTTTCAGACACACATGAGCCGTTGGTGAAACTTTTACAAGCCCAGACCTTATCTTTGCAAAATAATTCTTCTTCTGCCATCAGCATTTATGAGGAAATGAGAAAGGAAACACCAACAAAATTAGCTGGGCTTTACGGTTTGTTTCGCGAAGCTATCAAGAATAAAGCTTACGAAGCAGCTCAACAATATGCAGAAGAAGCCTTGGCTTTATCACCAGCACTTTCATGGGCTCATAAAGCCACGCTTGAGCATTTTAGTATGAGCGGGCAGTGGGATAAAGCACTTGCTGTTTTTGAACGTGCACAAAAAGCTTTACCACGCTCGATCCGTTCAACTGTAGAATCTCAACATACACAGGTTTTGCTGTTAAGTGGGCAAGCCCTTCATTTATTTGAAAGATATCCTGCACAAGCACGTGCAGCTATTTTGAAAGCACATAAATTAGAGCCGGATTTTGTGCCAATAACAGTGATTGCTGCTGATATTCTTTATAAATTAAATGAAACACGTAAAGCTGATAAAATGGTTATTGCAGCTTGGCAGAAAGAACCTCATCCTGATTTAGGGGCACTTTATCTTGAAAGAGAAGCCGGCGCTGTTGGGCGGTTGAAAAGGGCAAAGACACTTGCTTCTTATAATAAAGATACATTTGAGTCGGCTTTTCTTATTGCTAAAGCTGCTCTGGATGCTGGTGAAACGATACTCGCAAGAGAGCAGGCACAAAAAGCACTTCAATATTATCCGCGGGAAAGTGTTTATCTCTTGTTGGCAAATATTGAGGAAGCTCAGGGAAATAATCAGGGTGTTGTGCGTCAATGGCTTTCTCTAGCACTTCGTGCTGAACGTGATCCAGTGTGGATGTGTGATGATGCCATTTTCCCTTCTTGGTTGCCGGTTTCTCCAATAAGTGGACGTTTGGGGTGTTTTGAATGGAAAGTTCCTTCCCATATGCCTCCCTTTACATTAGAGGCTGCCAGTATTACAGAAGTTACCAATATTACGTCAAAAAAACAAAATAAAGAAAATATCGTGAAGAAAAGTGCTTGTGTTGAAGATAAAGTGCTTGAAGAATATCTTCCTGTAGAGGATCCTTTTTTGCGGAATGTGCAGACAGAAAAAGAAGGTGTGAAGACATTAAAACAAACTCACTTAAATGTTGATGATCCAGGTATTAAAACAGAAGAAGAAGAGGAATCTTTATCGAAAAAGAAATTTCGACTGTTTTAGAGAGAAGAAGCATGTTGGTTATTTATGGATAGATGAGATTGGTTTTTAAAACGTGGTCGAAGCCAATATTGTTTGCCGAAATTCTTTTCTTACGCGTGAGATATAAAACTTTGCTTGGTTTTAAAAGTGATTAGTTAAAAAATGTTTTTAGATCAAAGATGTTTTGGTAAAAAGCAAATAAAGAGTAAACCAAGGATTGCGGTGGTTATGCATCGCCGATCTACCTATACTGGTCGATTGGGGAAATTTTTGCAGAAAAGTGGTTTTGTTCTTGATATTTATCAACCTATTTTGGGACAAAAACTTCCTGAGACGTTGAAGCATTATGCTGGTGTTGTTATTTTAGGGGGGCAGATGAGTGTGAATGACAAGGAGGCATATATTGGTGAAGAAATTGACTGGATTTCTTTGTCTTTGAAAGAGAATAAGCCTTTCTTGGGTATTTGTCTTGGAGCGCAGATGTTAGCCCGAAATCTAGGAGGACGTGTTGGTACAAGAAGTGATAGAATTGTTGAAGTTGGTTGGTATCCACTTGAAGCTACTCCACAGGGCAAAGCATTGATGAATTGGCCAAGAATGGTCTATCATTTTCATAATGAAGGTATTTATGATCTCCCTGAGGATGCAGAACTTTTGGCAACAGGTCACATATATCCTACGCAAGCTTTTCGTTATGGGGAAAATGCATGGGGTTTGCAATTCCACGCTGAGTTTACGCGTGCTATGATGAGACGTTTAGTTGTGCGTTCGGCACATAAACTGACCGAAAAAGGTGCTCAGTCCGCTTCCGAACATCTAAAAGGTCGTTTAATCTATGATCAAGCTTTGAGCCAATGGTTCGAAAACGCATTGCAACGGATTTTTGTGTGTCCATCACATCTGTATGAGAACTAAACATCTGCATGAGAACTAAGAACTTTGATCATTGTCATAAAATAAGGAAATTTTTTATTTTGTCTGCGTTATCTCAATTAATCTCAATACGGAAAAGTGTTTCTTTGGGATATTTGATTTATGGGTTATTTTTTTTCTCATACTTATTTATAGCTCACTGTTTTTTTCGCATAAAATAGAAGATCGTATTTCTGATTTATTTGCAAAGGCGTCTGCCCATAATATGATAGTTGTGTGTGAGAAACTACGCAAGAATGGTTATCCGTTACGTGTCGGTGTTGCTTGTGATCAATTTCAGTTTTTTTGGCCTTTACACAGGTTTTCTTTATTAACTGCGCGTTTAACTGTTGGTACACCAATTTATACACCTCATTTTGTCGAGTTTAACATTCATTCTCCTGCATCAATTGTTTTCTCTCAAAAAACGCCTGTGGTATCGCGCTGGCGCAATCTGGTGATTCAAACGGAACCTTATTGGAGAATGGGTAAAACATTTAAATTTATGGTCGAAGGGCTTGAAATTTTTACCATTGCTTCATCTCTCGAGGATCAGAAATTTCAAGGAAAATTGAGATCACAGACGAAAAAACAGGAGATGATACAAGAAGATATCGAAGAGCAAGCATCTTTAAAAGATACTTTAGATGTGATTATGTCTCCGTTAGATAATGTGTTTTCTTTAGACAAGGAGAATACGTCGCAGAAAATAACGGCAGAATTTTTGCGACTTGATCTTAAACAAGAGAAGAATAATTTGTCAGGGCACATGACTTTCGATGATTTTGACGCTTCCGTATTTTTCGCTCCTTATTTTGTTGATTTTCCAAAAATTGATGGCAATTTGAAATGGACTTTTAATGATGTGCCTCATCTGTTTAAAAATGGGACAGGTCCTTGGAAATGGCGTTTGTATGGAAAAAGTGGTTTTTTAAAACATAGCGAATTGACTTTTCATTCAGGCGGAGGGATGCGTGTTAGTGGGCCTTTTTCTTTTGATGATGAAGGATATTTGACTGCAGAATTTAAACTTGTTGTGGTGCAACACATAAAATTTCTTACGATTCTGCAACGCTTGTTTCCTGAGCAAACTAAAAATTTACACGCTTTATTTTTTATTTTAGGTGCTATGCCTAAAAGTGCAGAGGGCTATCCCGTCTTACCCTTGTTGATTAACCATGGACGGGTAAAATTAGGTTTTTTAAAACTTGGTCGTTTTGCACCACTCTAAATCTAAAAGATATTATTTAAAACTTCAAATATTGGACTAAAAGTTGTTCAATCATATCTTCTGCAAAGGTAAAACGAGAAATATAGAGATCATTTTCAATGAGAGAACCTATGCGGTTTGTGATATTGTGAATTTGATCTTCTTTTGTTTTTCTCGCAAGCTACGAATAAATTATCTTTTGCTCTTTTGGCGCTATGCTTAAATTCATTTAGGCAATGAGTGTAAAAGTGTAAACGACACTTCCTTCCACCCTTGTTGGTTACATGGGTGGATAAAATTAGTTTTTTAAATTTGGTCGTTTTGCACCACTCTAAATCTAAAAGATATTATTTAAAACTTCAAATATTGGGCTTAAAGTTGTGCAATCATACCTGCTGCAAAGGTAAAACGAGAAATATTGAGATCATTTTCAATGAGAGAACCTATGCGGTTTGTGATATTGTGAATTTGATCTTCTTTTGCCTTTCTCCAAGCTTCAAATGGATTATCTTTTTTTCCATAATCTTTCAGGATTTTCATAACAATTTTTCGTAAGCTTTCAGCAATATTTTCTTTAGCTTGATTTAAGGCCATACTGTCATAATAATCAAGAACAAGGACTGTTTGACTTGCCTCATTAATACGGTTGATCCGAATGGTTTGAGCAAGTGAAAAATAGATCTCTGCGGTTTTAATAAGGTCGCTGTTACTCCGTTTTGCAATCAAAGAAATGTCACAAATTATTGGAGCAGCTTCCAAGAGAGCCAATTGTTTTGCTAAAGTTTTTTGCGCTCCTTCTTCACTATAATGTGCCGTTTTTTCTTTAATTTTTTGATTGATATCTTTATCGTTGGAATGTGTAAGCAATTCTTTAATAAGTGTACGGGCTTGCTTTATTGTTTTTACAAGTTCTTCTAATGGGGCAGAAAAGTCCATATTGCGTAGCCCCCAATTTGTTGTCTCAAAGAGCATTGAAGTAATGGCTGCGTAGAATTTGTTTTGGACAAGTCCAGGTATTTTATTATCAAGCTTATCAATATGATCAGACAATTGAGGTATTTCAAAACCATCGCACAGTGCAATGAAAACACGAATAATATTTTCAACTTTTTGTTCTGTTGCATCTTGTAGCCGACTAACAAAAGTAGGTCCTCCACGATTTACAATATCATTAGCAAGCTGCGTTGCAATAATATTACGACGCAACTGGTGATTAATAATCTCTTTCTTAAATTTTTCCTGAATTTGAGTTGGAAAATAATGCAATAAAAGTGCATTAAAATACTGATCATCAATAATGGGGCTATGGACGATCTGTTCTTTTAGAGTTAATTTAGCATATGCCAAAATAACAGCAAGCTCTGGACGTAGCAGTCCTTGACCTTGTGTTATTCTGTGTCGCAAAATTTGTTCATTAGGGAGAATTTCAACTCTACGATCCAGAAGTTTTTTCTGTTCTAAATCATGCATAAATTGTATTTGATAAGGTAAATCAGTAATGCTTTGGTTTTCAGCTAGAGAAAGAGCAAGAGGTTGCAAATAGTTGTTACGCAAAACCAATTGTTCAACTTGTGAAGTCATTTCTTTCAAGAGTTGATTCCGTGCCTCACGGGTAAGCGTTTTTGCACGTAGTGCTGATGCTAAAACAATTTTGATATTGACCTCAACGTCTGAACAATTAACACCTGCGGAATTATCAATAGCGTCTGTATTGCATCGTCCTCCGTTTAAGACATATTCAATCCGACCACGTTGTGTAACGCCAAGATTAGCACCTTCACCAATAATTTTTGCACGAACTTGTTCACCAGTAATGCGTAATGCATCATTTGCACGGTCTCCTACTTGAGCATCAGTTTCTGTTGTTGCACGAATATAAGTACCAATGCCTCCAAACCATAAAAGATCAACAGGTGCTTTGAGAATTGCAGAGATAATTTCAAAGGGAGTTCCTGTCTGTTTTTCGAAACCAATGGCTTGTGCTGCTTCGGGTGAAAGAGTAATCGTTTTCATTGTGCGTGAAAAAATACCACCACCCTTTGATAATTTTGTTTGGTCGTAATCCTGCCAACTTGAACGGGGGAGCTTAAAAAGGCGCATACGTTCTGCATAGCTTTCAGCGATATTTGGATCTGGGTCGATAAAAATATCACGGTGATCAAAGGCAGCGATAAGTTTTGTCTGTTTGGAAAGAAGCATTCCATTGCCAAAAACATCTCCAGACATGTCACCAACACCAACACAGGTGAAGGGGGTTGTTTGGATATCGTGATTAAAAGATTCTCTAAAATGTCTTTTAACTGCTTCCCACGCACCTTTTGCTGTAATACCGACGGCTTTGTGGTCGTATCCTGCTGAACCTCCAGAGGCAAAAGCATCATCAAGCCAAAAGTGGTTCGCTTGGCTGATGGTATTGGCTGTATCAGAAAATGTCGCCGTGCCTTTATCAGCAGCGACAACGAAATAAGGGTCATGTTCATCATGGCAGACGATGTTGTCAGGAGGACTTATTTTATCGTTCACCAAATTATCTGTGAGGGAGAGCAAAGCTGTGATAAAATCAATATAAGCTTGTCGTGCAGCTTCTATGATGATCGCACGATCATTGGTTTGTGGAAGGCGATGAGGATAAAATCCACCTTTTGCACCGACAGGAACGATAACGGCATTTTTGACCTGTTGCGCTTTGACTAAGCTTAGCACTTCAGTGCGATAATCCAGTGCACGATCAGACCAGCGAATTCCACCGCGAGCGATAGGGCCAAAACGTAAATGAACACCTTCAACTTCTGGTCCATAAACAAAAATTTCCCGATAGGGGCGTGGTTCAGGTAAGCCTTCGATTTGGCGGGGATCTAACTTGGTTGCTAAAATACGCCGTGGACTACCATTTGAAAGAGGGGTAAAGGCATTGGTGCGTAAACTTGCTTCGATAAGATTGCGATAACGGCGTAAGATGAGATCATCATCTAAACCAGATACTCTTTGTAATTTTTCTTCAATGCGTTGTTGAATAATGTGCTGATTTTTTGCTCGCTCTTTCTCTGTATGGCTTTGATGAAATTTCAAGTGAAACAAAGCATAAAGATCTTGAGTAATATCAGGATAGGAATTTAAAGTTTGGGCAACGCGGTCTTGTGAATAAGGAATTCCAGCTTGTTGGAGATAGCGTCCATAATGGCGTAAAATGACAATTTCATGCCAATTCAGTTCAGCTGTTTGGGTTAAAGAATTAAAGGCATCATTATCAGCATTTTGAGCCCAAGTTGCTTCAAATGTTTCAGCATATTTTTGACCGTTTTTATCGAAATCAATGGATAGTTGGAAAGTGCTTTCCAGTTGCATATCATGAAGATACACAGAGTTTCCATTGCCATCCGGCAATTCAAGTGTTTGTTCAGCAATGACTCGAAAACCCATATTTTCCAAGAGTGGTACACGCTTAGAAAGGGCAAGTGCTTCATTCCGGTGAAAAAGCCGCAGAGAAATATTTTGTTTTTCTTTATTATGTGCGTTATAAAAGGTAACAAAAAGCGGTTTTTCATCATGAAGACTTAAAATATGTCCGGCATCTTCAATGGCGTTTTCAGCTGAAAATAAATCACGATAGCTGTTTGGAAATTGGCTAGCCAAACGTGTTTGTTGTTCCGTTGTTTTGCGCGTAATGGCTATGGCTTGAACAGATTCTTCCCAACTTCGTGCGATAGAACGTATATGTTGCTCAAGTGTAGCGCGTTCAATAAGAGGAGCACTCCCTTTCCCTTTGCGATGGATAATATAATGGACCCGTGTAAGGGTACTTTCCAGAAACAATGGGTAAGACTCAAAAAAATCACCATTGTAAAGCTCAACAAAATATTTACCGATTTTTTCGCGAATATTGCTGCTATATTGATCACGTGGAATGTAAACAAGAATAGAAACAAAGCGCCCAAAAGAATCCGTATGGGCAAGAACTCGCAAACGTGGACGCTCATCGAGTTGCATAATCAGTTTGGCATTTTCCGTCAATGTATCAATGTCAGAGCGGAACATTTCATCTCTTGGATAGGTCTCTAAAACACTGAGAAGCGCCTTTCCAGAATAGTCAGTGCGATTGTGTCCAAGGCGTTGAATGATGGTTTGGGCTTTCTCTTTTAAAAAAGGGATTTGCAAAATAGAGCGCGTATAAGCTGAAGAAGTAAACAATCCTACAATGCGCAATTCTCCACATAGTTTGTCTTCTTTTTTATCAAAGATTTTAAAACCAACATGATCGAGCCAAACAGAACGGTGAATTTTTGAGCGGTTATTGGCTTTTGTTACAATAAAGAGGTTATCACTTTCCATGAAAGAGAGGATTTCCTCAGGAGGTTCTTCCACACGCGTATCACCAATGATACGAATAGAGGCATTGGTGAGAATTCCCAGTGCAATAGTGCTTGTTGTAAAGGATTTTGAAGATTCTTTGTCTTTGCTGTAGTTATAAGTACGCATACCAAGGAAGATGAAATTATCGTCCATCAGCCAATTAAGAAATTCAATGGCTTTTTTTCCCTCTTTTTTGTAGTGTGTTGGAAGACTTGTTTGATAAGCATGGATATGCTTTTTAACTTCTTCAAGCATTGGTTGCCAATCTTGTACAGCGGCATTGACCTGTTTAAGGACTAAATTAAGTTCGTCTTTGAGTTTTTGTATTTGTTGTTCGTTTAGGAACTCAATGTGGATCTGCATCAAGCTGATGCGTTGTCCGGAAGCACATTCAAGAACAGGGTGTGCAATCAAATAAATGTGGTTTTTGTTCTGATTAAAGACGTTTAAAATAGAATCAAGGAGAAAGGGCTTATTATCGTTGACAAGTGTAATAACTGTTATTGGTTGGTTTCCGCGTGTTAAATTTTGTTCAAAGTAGATGGTACTTTCCCCTGCTTTATGAAGATTAAAAGCATTAATGGCGACAGTAGCAGCTTTTTGGAGTTCTTTGTTTTCATAATAGACAATATCTTCTTTATCGGTATGAGCAAAAAGAATTTGTTCTATTTCATTTTGATTGCTTTTTATCTCTGATGCTTGTTGTTTTAACACAGTGATTGTCCCTTTTTCTCTTTGTGCTCTTTAAAATCTTTTTATAAGAACAAGTCTTTATAAGATTTTCTCCAGTGTAGCATCTTATTTTTATAGGGAATAGAGATTTATTTGGAGAGAATAACTTTGTTTCTTCCAGTTTATAGTAATAATCTGCTACTATGAGGAAATGTTTTACGTCTGTGATAAGGATATTTTTAGTATCTTGGTATGTTGATAATTTGTTCTTAAAGATACACAAAAATGAAAGTAAATAGAGAATGATGCGTTTGCCTGAAAGACTTTTAAGCGGTTATCAAGCCTTTCTAAAGAATAATTTTGCATATAAAACAGCACGTTATCAACAACTAGCAATTGAAGGGCAGAAGCCTGAAATTTTGGTCATTGCTTGTTGTGATTCGCGGGCAATACCAGAAACAATTTTTGATGCTAAGCCAGGCGAAATTTTTACTTTGCGCAACGTAGCAAATTTGGTTCCTCCTTTTTCTCCTGATAATCAATATCACGCAACTTCATCAGCTATTGAATATGCCGTGCAATTGCTTGAAGTTAAGCATATTGTTGTTTTTGGTCATGCCCATTGTGGGGGGATAAGTGCTGCTCTTAAGGAGACGTGTCGATCTTTATCATCAAATGATTTTATTGGTCAGTGGATTAGCCTTTTATCTCCAGCAGTGCAAACAATTGTTAGCAATAAATCGCTGACAGTATCAGAGCAGCAGATCGCATTAGAACAGCTTTCTATATATCATTCTTTGAGGAATTTAGAAACATTTCCTTGGATAAAGGCACGCAGAGGGCAAGGTATTTTGACATTACACGGAGTTTGGTTTGATCTTTCAAGTGGTGAATTATGGAGTTTAGAGCAGGAAACAGGTCGATTTATACGCGTTGAGGAGGGGAAATGAAAAGTGTAATGTTTATTGTCTTTTTGAAGTATTGTATGATAAACCTTGACAAAGAGGGGCTTTTATTGTTTGAAAGAGCGAGCTTTCAGTAACAAAATTGACTTGGAGCCACCGACTGAGACCCCAATTTTAAGGGTATGAAGAGATCTCAGAGGTCAACGTCCGACAACGCGATGCGTCCTCGGATGCCAATTTGGTTTGTTTGTTATGCAGCAATGAGGTAAATAATGTTTGAGTCCTTACAAGAACGGCTTGGTTCCATACTGTCTCATTTGACAGGACGTGGTGCTTTGTCAGATCAGGATGTGGCAACAGCGCTGCGTGAAATTCGTCGTGCTTTATTGGAAGCTGATGTTGCACTTGATGTTGCACGTTCTTTTATGGATAGGGTTCGTGAAAAAGCCGTTGGAGCCGAAATTGTTAAATCAATTAAACCTGGACAGATGGTTGTTAAAATTGTCCATGACGAGTTGGTTCATATTCTTGGCAATGAAGGCGTTCTGAGTGATTTAAACGCACCGGCACCTGTTGTTATGATGATGATTGGTTTGCAAGGTTCCGGAAAAACAACGACAACTGCAAAGTTGGCTAAACGTTTAACAGACAAAAATAATAAAAAAGTTCTCATGGCATCGTTGGATACGCGTCGTCCTGCGGCACAGGAACAACTACGCCAGTTAGGAGAACAGGCAAAACTTGCTACTTTGCCTATTATTGCTGGGCAGTCTCCCGTCGATATTACAACACGTGCGGTACAAGCTGCCAAATTGGGTGGCTATGATGTGCTGATTCTTGATACAGCAGGGCGCAACCATATTGATGAAGCTTTGATGCTTGAATTGGCTGAAATTAAAGCTTGCTCATCTCCCCATGAAATTATGTTGGTTGCTGATAGTCTTACGGGTCAAGATGCTGTTCACCTTGCACGTTCTTTTGATGAACGAGTAGGAATTACAGGAATTATCTTAACACGTATGGATAGTGATGGTCGCGGTGGTGCGGCTCTTTCAATGCGTGCTGTTACAGGAAAGCCGATTAAAGCAATTGGAATCGGTGAAAAAATAGATGCTCTGGAAGAATTTCATCCAAGTCGTATTGCCGATCGTATTCTGGGAATGGGTGATATTGTTTCTTTGGTTGAGAAAGCTGCTGAAACAATGGATCATGAGAAAGCTGCTGCTTTTGCAAAAAAGATGCAGGCTGGAAAATTCGACCTCAATGATCTTGCAGAACAATTGCAAAAAATGAAAAAACTTGGAGGAATGGGCGGAATCATGGGGATGCTGCCAGGGTTGGGTAAGGTAAAAGATCAAATTGCTGCTGCGGGACTTGATGATCATTTGTTTAATCGTCAATTGGCTATTATTTCATCAATGACACCTTTCGAGCGGGCCAATCCAGAACTCTTGAAACATAGTCGTAAACAAAGGATTGCCAAGGGATCTGGTACAACTGCTGCTGATATTAATAAGCTCTTAAAAATGTATCGTCAAATGGCTGATATGGTTAAAGCTATGGGAGGCAAAGGAAAAGGCGGTTTGATGGGAAAAATGCTAGGAGGGCTTGGTTCTAAGATAGGTTTTGGAGGTTTGGGAGAGGCTGGCAAAGATGCTCAGATTATGCCTGATTTGTCGGGGTTGGATCCAAAAAAAATGTTAACATTGCAAAAGCAAATTGAAGGTACCCATGGAGGGGGAGTATTACCCGGTCTTCCTGGACGTACTCCTATGTTTCCTGGTCTTTCTAGTGGTCTTGCCAATAGAGAAAAATTTCCTCACAATCCCAAGAAAAAATAAGATGTAAGGAGGGAAGGGAGCATGATGCAGGAAAAGATATTGAATGAATTGGCGCAGTTACGAGAATCCATTGATAATTTTGATGCAACGCTGATTCATATTTTGGCAGAGCGTTTTCGATGTACAAAAGAAATTGGGCATTTAAAAGCGCGTTATAATTTGCCTACAGTTGATCCTCTACGTGAGCACAGACAATTCGTGCGGTTGCGGCAGTTGGCTATAGATAGTCATCTCGATCCCGATTTTGCTGAAAGACTTTTTAAGTTTATCATTAAAGAGGTTGTACATCATCATGAGATGATTGCCGAAGGGCAAAAAAACTAAATCAATTTAAACGAAAGCCAGGACTGATATAGGAGATAAAATATGGCATTAAAAATTCGTTTGTCCCGTGGAGGTTCAAAAAAGCGTCCTTACTATCACATTGTTATTGCGGATGCTCGTAGTCCGCGCGATGGACGCTTTCTTGAACGTGTTGGTGCATGGGACCCAATGTTGCCTAAAGATGGACCGCGTGTAAAACTTGATGAAGAACGTATTCAATATTGGCTTGGTCAAGGGGCGCAGCCAACAGATCGCGTGTTACGGTTTTTAGATGCGGTTGGCTTGAAAAAACGTCCAACCCGCAATAATCCACATAAAGGTGAACCTGGCAAAAAGGCTCAAGAACGTATTGCTGCTGCACAACAAGCTGCTGAAGAAGCAGCTGCTGCTCCAGCAGAAGAAGCATGATTATGTTTAAAATGTCTTTAAAGTGTTTGCAGAAAAGAATAGTTATTATGCGTTTTGGGTAAATAAAATTGAATTTCTTCTGAAAGGATATTTTATTTTTTAAGTTAATATTTGTCTGTTAAAAGTTAATGGCACGGACTTTAATTTCCTAGTCTCCATAGCGTGAAGTGTCTTTACTGCCGTGCCTCTTTTTTAGGAGCTGTTTTTATTTTATTGTATGCACGTTTTTATAGAGCAGAATGATTGTTATGCATTTTTAATAGATAAAAACAGATTTCCTCAAAAGGATGTTTGATTTTTTAAGCCAATATTTGTTTTTTATGAAGCCAATGACTAGAAATCAATAGCCCGTCCTTTGATTTCCCAGTCTCCATAGCGTGAGGGATCTTTGCCACCGCGTCCACCATTTTCTAAGGGTTTTTCTTCGTTTTTTTCATTTTTACGCCTTTCCTCAGCTTCATTTAGAGCACGTTGTGCTGCAGGGGAAAGCGATTGCTGTTGATGAGTGGGTTCGTTTTGTCTGTTTATTTTCTCGTCTTTTTTGTTCATTTTACACCTGTTCCATTGAAGAAGCGGAAAGAAAACACCATCATATAATATTGATTATGTTTTATCATGGAGTTTTTTGAGTAATGAATATAATGCGTACAGCAATGCTTTTAGCTTTTATGACCGCTCTTTTTATGGGAGTTGGTTACCTTGTTGGAGGGGGTAGTGGCATGATCATTGCACTTTTGATGGCAAGTGGTTTAAATTTTTTTTCTTATTGGAATTCGGATAAAATCGTTTTACGCATGTATGGCGCGCGTGAAGTTGATCAGCATTCATCGCCCGTTTATTATAAGATTGTAAGCGATTTAGCGAAGAAAGCCTCTCTTCCTCAACCAAAAGTTTACGTTCTTGATAGTGCACAGCCAAATGCTTTTGCTACGGGACGCAATCCACAAAATGCAGCCGTTGCTGCAAGTACAGGATTGTTAGAACGGTTAAGTGTAGAGGAAATTGCTGGTGTTATGGCGCATGAGTTGGCACATATTGAACATCGTGATACGTTGACAATGACACTGACTGCAACAATTGCAGGAGCAATTTCGATGCTTGGAAATTTCGCTTTTTTTATGGGGGGACCGCGTGATTCTTCGGAACATTCTCATGGTACAGGTGGAATTGGGGGCATTATAGCGATGCTTGTAGCACCTTTTGCGGCTATGCTTGTGCAAATGGCTATTAGTCGCACGCGTGAATATGCTGCTGATCGACGGGGTGCTGAAATATGTGGTAATCCGTTATGGTTGGCTTCGGCATTGCGTAAAATTGCTGATGTTGGACGTAAAGAATACAATGAAGAGGCAGAGCATAATCCAGCAACAGCACATATGTTTATTATCAATCCCTTGAGCGGTGAAGGTGCTGATAGCCTTTTTTCTACGCATCCAGCGACGGCAAATCGTATTGCTGCTCTTTATCGACAGGCGGAAGAGATGAAGGGAGAAATGCTTAAAACTATGGAATGGGGTAAAGAAGGCGGTTTGCAGGAAGAAAAGAGAAATTTAGATTATAGAGATCTGGATTATGATGCACAAAACAATGGATCAGATAATCAGGAAAAAGGAGCTTTTCAGCGTGCTACAAAACGTCCTTCTTGGCTTCGTTATGAAAATTCAGAAAGATCTCGGTCATAATATTTTCAGGAAATGAAGGCATAAAGGTGGTGTTTTGAAACATGAAAAAGCGGGTCGTGTGTCCGAGAAAAATGTTCCAGGATTAGGTGTTCGGCGGGTCTGTACTCGTCTTTTAGGGGCGGTGCTTGATAAGCATGCGTCTCTTTCGGGGTTAACGGATAATGAACACGGACATCCACAATATTTAGAGCTTTCACAAAGAGATCGTTCGTTGTGTAGAGCTATTTTGTCTACAGTTTTGCGTCATCGGGGGCAGATTATAGCTGCTTTATCATGTTTTTTGAGGCGCCCTTTACCTTCACAAGCACTTTCACTTCAGCATCTTTTGCATATCAGTGTGGCTCAAATCCTTTATCTCGATATTCCCGATCATGCTGCGATTGATTTAGCCGTGCGTGTAGCAAAACTTGATCCTCGTATGCATCGGTTTTCTGGAGTCGTTAATGCTCTTTTACGTAATGTTGCACGTGAAGCAGAGGTGTTACGTCAGAAAACTCTTAGCATTGAAGGAATTCCGATATGGTTTGGGCAGCTTTTGGTGTCAGCTTATGGAAAAGAAAAGGCTGAACAGATTTTAGAAATTCAAGCTATTGAACCACTTCTCGATTTAACTGTGAAATCTGATAGTATTGGATGGGCGCAACAGCTTGGAGGTGTTGTATTGCCGAATGGCTCCGTTCGGTTGAGTCGTTTGGAATGTTCGGTTTCTGATTTACCAGGCTATAGGGAAGGAGCTTGGTGGATTCAGGATTTTGCAGCAGCATTGCCTGCTTGTTTGCTCGGCAATATTCAGGGAAAACAGGTTGCTGATCTTTGTGCAAGTCCTGGGGGGAAAACAGCGCAATTGGTTTTGCAAGGGGCTGAAGTGACAGCTGTTGATATATCTGCCAATCGGATAAAGCGTTTAAAGGAAAATATGGAGCGTCTTCATTTGTCAGTTCGTACTTGGCAGGGAGATGTGAGAAATTTTCATCCTGAACAACTTTTTGATGCCGTTCTTCTTGATGCTCCTTGTTCTTCAACAGGAACGATACGCCGTCATCCTGATATTTTATGGACAAAATCGGTAAACGATATCGCTAAGTTGGCAGCGTTGCAATATGATTTGCTTGTTGCAGCAATTGCTTTGGTGAGAAAAGGTGGGCACATCGTTTTTTCTAATTGTTCATTGGCAAGAGAAGAAGGTGAAGATCTTATCGAAAAGATTTTATCTGCACGCAGTGACATTGTTTTAGAGCCTATTTCCTCTAAAGAAATGGGCGCTATGGCGCATTTGCTCTCTTTTAAAGGGACTTTGCGAACGACACCTGCGGATTTTTGTCATCAAAATATTGACACTGAAAAAAATGTGTTTTTAGGAATGGATGGTTTTTTTGCAGCGCGTTTGCGGAAAGTGGCTTAATTAACGGTTCATTTACTCAAATGAACGAAATTGTGCATGATTTAGCAGGTACGGAGATGAAGTTGTGGCGATTGCGATAAAAGGTCCTCAAGTAAAGGTCTCGGACTTTATGTATATAGCGCACAAATTGATACGGCGCTTATGGGTTGGACCATTGTTTCGTTGGCGATTTTCAGGCTTTCGTCCCCATAAAATTTTAGCACATCCCATTGATTTGCAGTTGGCTGATCCAGTCGTGGCGCATGAATTTTATCACGGTCGGTTTGCTTTTGCTGGCCATATTGTTCATGCTGGTGCTGTTTCACCTTTTTCGTTGGTTCCTCCAGCGCCGGAATGGGAAATAGCCCTTTATGATTTCCACTGGTTGCGCCATATGACAGCAGCCGAGAGTAATTTGGCTACAGCGCATGCACGTTCTCTCTTAACAGATTGGCTTGATCATGGTGGCAAAAGAATAAAGGGATCTGCTTGGAGTGCGCCGGTTGTGGCACGGCGTTTAATTTCATGGATCTGTCATTCAAAAATGTTGTTGCAAGGGGCAAGTGAACAGTTTGAAAAACGCTTTTTGTGTGCACTTGGTTTTCAGTTTCGTTATTTGCATACAATGATTTACAGTATGGAAAACAATGATCAGCGTTTACAAGCTGCAGTAGCTTTGACATTTGCATCACTTGCTTTGCCTGTTTCTGCAGCAATGAAAAAAAAGGTGCAAATCTTTCTCATAGAGGAGCTTTCACGTCAAATCTTGGTGGATGGCGGACATATTTCGCGTAGTCCTGTCATTTTGCTCAATTTATTATCGGATTTATTGTCGTTACGTCATTTCTTTGCGCACAGCAATGAAATAGCACCACGTGCTCTTATTGATTCTGTTGAGCGTATGTTTCCGGCTTTACGGTTTTTTATCCATGAAGATCAAACATTGGCGCGTTTTAATGGTGTTGGTCCTCTTGTTCCAGAGCGCTTATCGGAACTTTTAAAGCTTGATGAAACAGTGGGACATCCTTTTAGTTATGCACGTTATTCAGGGTTTCAGCGTTTACAAGCCAATCAGACGACAGTGCTTGCGGATACAGGAAAATTTCCACCACGCTCTGCTGCAGAACATGCTGGGTCGGGATGTTTATCTTTTGAAATGTCCTCACAGGGAAGTCGCTTTATTATCAATACGGGTGTTAATCCCTATGGGCGTGAAGAATATCGCCATTTAGGGCGTGTCACTGCAGCACATTCAACGGCAACAGTTAATGATTATTCTGTTGGTGTTTTTCATAAAAAAAAGAAAAATGGTGCTTCACTTTTGCTTGATGGACCAACGGATGTTAAAGTGTGTCGTATAGAAGATGCAGAAAAAACTGGTTTTATTGCAAGTCATAATGGTTATGTGCGACCTTTTAATCTTATTCACGAACGCGGTCTTATTTTAACGACAAATGGGGAAATGATTGAGGGGTTTGATCGTTTTTTTCCGGCAAAGGAAAGGTTCTCAAAGAGACATAAAGCCATTCAAAGTGAACAAAACAGTGTTGCTGTTCGGTTTCACCTTCATCCGCAAGTTGCAGTTCATTATGATGGTAAGCGCGTATGTTTATCTGTAGAGAATGGGCAAATATGGTATTTTATATCGCCTGATGTTGATATTTGTCTTGAGGATTCAATTGATTTTGCTGAATTAACAGGTCCACGATGTACACAACAGATTGTTTTGTATTTTTGTCCTGCACTTCAGGAAAAGATTCATTGGCGTTTTATGCGTGATTCATGAGGGCAATATTTGATCCTTTATAGATAAGAATAAGAATGAGACATTCTTTGTGTGTTAAACGCAAGAGATTTTATCCTTTTGGTGTATTTTAATAATGGCGTGTGCTATAAACACAGAAGCTTGTTTCATTTGATTTTGATCATTTTGTTTTTAGGATTTTTCTTATGGGTGTTGTTGCAAAAAAATTTCCCATACCTGATCTTCATCGGGTTCGTCGTGTTCTTCTTTCTGTATCAGATAAAACAGGCGTTGTTGCATTTGCGCAAGCGCTTCATGCTTACGGTGTTGAGTTGATTTCGACAGGGGGAACAGCAAAATCCTTAATGGCTGCTGGTTTGTCTGTGAAAGATGTTGCCGAAATTACAGGATTTCCGGAAATCATGGATGGACGTGTCAAAACACTGCATCCTTTGGTCCATGGTGCTTTATTGGGAGTAAGAGAGGATCCCAACCATAAAGATGCTATGGAAAAGCATGATATTCATGGAATCGATCTTCTGGTAGTCAATCTTTATCCCTTTGAGGAGACTTCTCAATCTGGGGCGGATGATCAGACAATTCTTGAAAATATTGATATCGGTGGACCAGCAATGATCCGTGCAGCAGCAAAGAATCATGCTTATACCGGTGTTATAACAGCAGTCAGTGATTATGATCTGGTTTTAGCTGAATTAAAAAGGCATGATGGGTGTTTAAGCTTGTCTATGCGGCGTCAGTTAGCAATGCGTGCTTATGCACATACAGCTGCTTATGATACGGCGATAGCAGCGTGGTTTGCGCAGAATTTAAAAGTTGAAACGCCATCGTGGCAGAGTTTTTCTGGTCATCTTAAAGAGGTTATGCGTTATGGAGAAAATCCACATCAAAAGGCAGCATTTTATCGCAATAGCGATAAACGCTTTGGTGTTGCAACAGCAAAACTCTTGCAAGGTAAAGAACTTTCTTACAACAATATAAATGATACAGATGCTGCATTTGAACTTATAGCTGAATTTGAACCCCAAAGGACTGCAGCTGTTGCTCTTATTAAACATGCGAATCCTTGTGGTGTTGCAGAAGGACAGAGTTTGAAAGAAGCTTATTTGAAAGCACTTATGTGTGATAATGTGTCCGCATTTGGTGGAATTATTGCGTTAAACCGGTCTCTTGATGAAGAATGTGCGGAAGAGATTATTAAAATTTTCACGGAAGTGATTATTGCTCCAGATGCGACAGTGGCTGCTCGTGAAGTTATTGCGAGAAAAAAGAATCTTCGTTTACTTGTAACAGGTGGAGTCCCTGATCCACGTTGTGAAGGGCTTGTTGCTAAAACGCTTGCTGGAGGAGTTTTAGTGCAGTCGCGTGATAATATGGTGGTTGATGATCTTAAAATGCAAGTGGTAACAAAACGTGCGCCAAGCCAAGATGAAATGCGTGATCTTCAGTTTGCTTTTCGTGTCGTAAAACATGTTAAATCAAATGCTATTGTTTATGCAAAAAATAGTGCAACAGTTGGAATTGGCGCGGGACAGATGAGTCGTATTGACGCAGCAAAAATTGCTGCATCTAAAGCTGAAGAAAGTGCACAAAGGGCAGGGTTAATAGAGTCACCAGCGAAAGGATCAGTGGTTGCATCGGATGCATTTTTTCCTTTTGCAGATGGATTGTTAGCAGCTGTTGAAGCCGGTGCAACAGCAGTGATTCAACCGGGCGGATCAATGCGTGATGAAGAAGTTATTGCCGCAGCGGATGATCATGGTTTAGCGATGGTTTTTACTGGTGTGCGGCATTTTCGCCATTAGCGCTTATGGCTGGTCTATTAGTGACCGTATGGCGTTGTTTTCCTAAGAGAGATTTTACTTTTTCTACAACTTGTAAATCAACATCTATACCTAATGCAGCCGCATGTCTGAGACAAAGATTAAGACGTATCAATGCTATTCTAGCAATTACAGCCTTTGTATGACAAATAGGAGCAAGCGTATTGCGTATCTCTGTTTGCGTAATTTCAGAAACGGGGAGACAGCCTAATTTGGGGAGAATATGAAGGCGTAAAGTGTAAACCATTGACCATTTTTACTATCTCCTTTGAGGTCAGCTTTATGACTTTCAAAAGTCTCTAAAGCAATGTCTTTTAAATAATGGAGATTGCCTCACGCTTTTATTTATTGCGTTCTTTAATAGGGTCACGACCTTCACGTAAAATAGAACGCCACCCAGTTGCTAATTCACAGGCTTGTTTTAAAGACACATGTCTTAAGGCACCTAATCCCATTTCACGGCGCCGCCCATGAAGGGTATACCGTAAAATCCATTGAGCACCTCCATCTTTACGCTTATGGAGTAACAAGCCGGCACCATCATTATATTTGCCAGCCCCCAATGTTGCAACAGATCTTGCACTAAGACGGTTCATAAGGACCATTTTTACTCCTTTCTTATACAAATTTGATCCACACACTCACCCCGTTTGTTATGGGTAAATGAGTGGTTTTGTTTGATTCAAAATAAACAGCTTTGGAATGAGAGAATCTTACGATATTCAGGACTCTCACTCAATATGAATAATGCTATATTATCATTATAAATCAAAGCCTTGCACGCTTTTTAACAGATATCTCTTTTGAACAAAAGTCAGTGGTTCAAAATAAGCTCATGATTTCTAAAATAAATATTGGAAATTATAAAAACAAACATTGGCTTAAAAAATCAAATACTCTTATGAATAATATCATTTTTTATGACGTAAGTGTATGTCTGTTATGAAATTATAGCACATCTTTTTTTCAAATTTGTTTTATCCTAGAGAGGAGAATATAAAGTTTGAGTATCGAGTGAAATATATGAATATTCTGTGTTTTTATAGCAATTGGCGTCATTATCGTCGGACAGTTAAAGCGTTGAGTTGTCTTTCAGCAAATGAACTCAATGATCTTGGTATTTGTCGTGGTGATATTGAATTGATTGCGCGGCATTGTTCCCGTAAATCTTGAAATTTGTTTGAGAGAGCATTTTGTTGTGAGAAGAGAGCAGGTGCTTTTTTCTTTAATTTTGGTCAGAGTAACAGAATTCATGGTGGGGGAAGTTTTGTGTGTTTACAAAGCTTGTTATGCACCGTTCTTTGAAAAAGTATTTTGGTACGCATCTTCTTCATAGAAGATATATTTTTTATAGATATGTGCTCCTTAAAACTAGGATAGATCCTACTTTGTAGAAGATCCACTGTTTTTCGTCTTTTTCAGTTTTTTTGCCGCAGCAGAAAAAGAGAAGCTCCTAGAGAACCAGCAGCTAAAATAAACCACGTGATAGCGTAGACAAGATGATTGTTTCGAAAGTGCACGATCGTGAGACCAGAAATGGGGAGGTGTCCTTGTGTGGTTGTTTTTTTTCCCTGATCAATGAAATAAGGAGCAACAGAAGAGAGGCCAAGTTTTTGTGCCATGGCAGGAAGATCGCGTGTATACCATAAATTGTTATCAGGATTATTTTTGCGTGGAAAAAAACCATTTTTTTCACTTATGCGTAACAAGCCTATGATTGTTGTCTGTTTTGTATCTATGGCAGAATGTTGAGGATCTCCGTGTGATTGTTCGGTATTTTGAAAATCATGACGTGCGTCCATGGGAATAAAACCACGATTCACAAAAGTCAGTGTGTTGTCATCCGTTTGTAAAGGGGTCAAAACCCAGTATCCAGTGGTGTTTTGAGAAACAGCAGTGACAAAAATATTTTTATCTCTTAGAAATTTTCCTGTGATCATGACGGGTCGATATTCATCTTTTTCAAAAGTAATATGCGTCCATTGATTTTGGGCCGGTGCTTTTATAGGAGGCAAATGAACACGTTGATTGGCATATGTGATGAGATTTGTTTTCCAGTTTAGTCGGTGTATTTGCCATACACCGAGTGCGCTAAAGAGGAGAAAAAAACATAGACATAAAATGCTGAACAAAAGTGAAGAAAAACGGATATGTTTGGGTTGAAGCTTTGTCATGGAATGATTGATTTTGCTCATGATGAATGCTTCCTTCTAAAAGGTCAGACACTCTTTGTAGCACGGTAAACATTAAAAAAAAATATTTTGTGCGTTTTTTATAGAAAAAATGAAAGAATTCATCAATTAAAGGATGCAAAAGGCTTTATACGTGTTCTTCTCTTTTTAAAGGACAGGACATTATATAAAGAGTCTACAAAACTTTACAAAACTTTACAAAAGACTTGACCTTTTTTTATCGACACCCTATTAAAAGCACAACTTCCCAATGATGCCTTTTCAAGGTAGTGGTGTGTATTTTTGCATTTATTCCGTTTTGTGGGTGTTGGGGTTAAAGAGTTTTTTAGAGTTTAAAGGTGGAGTTTATGTCCCGTGCTTGCGAATTGACAGGAAAGACAGTTCTATATGGCAATAATGTTAGCCATGCGAATAATAAGACCCGTCGTCGTTTTTTACCAAACCTTTGCAATGTGACATTGATTTCGGAAGTGTTACAACAAAGTTACCGTTTGCGTATTTCAGCAAATGCTTTGCGTTCTGTTGAGCATCGCGGTGGTTTGGATAGTTTTTTGGTCAAAGCCGATGATAAAGAATTGTCACAACGTGCGCGTTTGTTAAAACGCCAGATTGTGAAGAAAAAAGCTGAACAAAAAGTTGAAGAAATGGCATAATTCTCTTTATTAATTAAAGAGTTGAATGGTTGCCTCCTTATTTTACGGGTAAAAGTTTTAAAAGCTTTTTACTTTTTGATCGCTGTATCTTATTGATTCCATTGCTTAGGTTAAAAAAATGTTCTCAATACGCGATCCTTTATTAGAACGGCAAAAAAAAAGGTATATTGTTTTTTCTATTCTTGCAATGTGCCTCGCTGTAACTGCTTCTAATATCTTGGTGCAGTATCCTGTATATTGGTTCGGTTTGAATGAGCTGTTAACTTATGGTGCTTTTACCTATCCATTTGCTTTTCTGATCAACGATTTGACGAATCGTTTTTATGGTCCAGCTGCAGCGCGGCGTGTGGTTTATGCTGGTTTTTTTGCTGGTGTTCTTGTTTCTTGGATATTGGCTACACCACGGCTTGCAATTGCTTCTAGTTTAGCATTCCTGTTTGGGCAGCTGCTTGATATTGTTGTTTTTACTCCTTTGCGGCGTAAAGCATGGTGGAAAGCACCTTTAGCAGCTGCATTGGCGGGATCAGCTTTAGATACTGTGTTATTTTTTGCTCTTGCTTTTTCTAGCTTTTTTGCTTTTATCGATCAAATAACAGGTTATGCTGATAGTTCACTCATGGAGAGTGCTGTTTTCTTTGGACTTGGTATACCAGTTTGGCTTTCTCTTGCTTTGGGTGATTTTTCAGTAAAAATTATGATGAGTTTGTTTATGCTCATTCCCTATGGAACGATCCTTAGCGCCGTGAGAATCCCTCTTTATCAAGGTTGCTCAAAAGATATTTCATCTTTTGTTGGTGAACAATAATAATCTTTCTCTTTTCCGCTTTAAAAAGAGAAGACTGCATATTGCTCTCATTAAGTTCTTTTATTCTCACGTTTATAAAACCAAAGTCGAGCTAGTCTTTTTTATATTTATTGAGCGCTTAGCGCTTAACGTTATTTTTGCACTTAATTTATAATCTGTATACCGTATATCGACTTATTTTTAATCTACAGATTTTCTTTTCCAAGCTATATTTAGCAATTGCAATTGAATAAGTTTCGCTGATTGTTCGTGATCATGAACAAGCAGGAACATGTTACGGTTTCAAAGTATTTTACACAACAAAAATTGATAATTTGTACTTGCAAATTAATAAGGTATCTCTTGTAAAAAAAGAATATTTTAGTCGTGTGTATAGTATAGATATTTATAATAATATATTGATTTATAATGATAATTTATTACTTTGAAATTTGGATGAAAACTCTGAATATAGCTAGATTTATTTGTTTGAAATTCTTTTTATGATGAATCAATAAAGATTATTTGTTTTCTTGTTATAAGTGATATCTGTGCATGGATGAAAATCGCTTAAGAAAGGGCGTAGAAATATTTTTCATGAATTTTCTCAATATTAAGAGGCAATAGTGTGGGTTGGTAGATATAATAATGCCGCTAGCATGTGACAATATTGTCAGTAGGGAATGGAAAAGATGGTACCGATTTGTATTCAAATATCTAAACAGAGTATTGTGTATCTAAACAGAATATTATACTGTATCCAAATTCGGTATTATGCTGTTGATTTAAAAAGAATTTTTAAGTCTTTTATGAGGATAAGATTTTTTACTACTAAAGAGTGCTTCTAATTGTTTTGTTATAGCGTTGGCGAGTTCTTCAGCATTCATAATTGTTACAGCACGTTGATAATAGCGTGTGACATCATGACCAATGCCAATAGCAATAAGTTCTATGGGAGAATGCATTTGAATTTCTTGAATCACTGCGCGTAAATGCTTTTCAAGATAATTGCTGGAATTCACAGAAAGTGTTGAATCATCAACTGGTGCACCATCAGAAATGACCATAAGAATGCGACGCTGCTCACGTCGTGATAGAAGACGTTGATGTGCCCAAATCAATGCTTCACCATCGATATTCTCTTTTAGCAATCCTTCCTGCATCATTAAACCTAAATTGCGTCGTGCTCGACGCCATGGAGTATCAGCGCTTTTATAAATAATGTGACATAAGTCATTAAGGCGTCCAGGATGATGAGGTTGGTTTTGTTTGAGCCACTGCTCACGTGATTTTCCTCCTTTCCAAGTTTTGGTGGTAAAGCCTAAAATTTCAACTTTAACACCACACCGTTCAAGAGTTTGTGCTAAAATATCTGCACAACTTGCTGCAACAGTAATTGGCCGTCCTCGCATTGATCCTGAGTTATCAATGAGTAAGGAAACAACAGTATCCCGAAATTGAGTATTGCTTTCCATTTTAAAAGAGAGTGGTTGCATGGGATCAATAATCAGGCGTGGCAGCCTAGCTGTATCAAGATATCCTTCTTCAAGGTCAAAATACCAATTGCGATTTTGTTGTGCCATAAGACGTCGTTGTAGGCGGTTTGCTAGCCGTCCAACAATGTTTTGGAGATGATTAATTTGCTTATCAAGATAACGACGCAAGTGATCCAGTTCACCTTCTGAACAAAAATCTGTTGCTTCTAAAATTTCATCAAATTGGCGGGTGAAAACTTGATAATCAGCAAGTTTTTCCATTTGTTCTGAAGTAATAAAAAGGCGTTTGGATTGACTGGATTTTTCTTTCCAAGAGCTTCTTTTTTGCTCTTCTTCAGAGTGATCGTCACCGCTTAATTGGGTAGCTTCTGTTTTTCCTTTGCTTTGCACATCACTTTCTTGTTTTGTGGTTGTTTGTTCTTCACTTTGAGCATTTTTTTCGTTTTTTTCTTCTTCTGCTTGGTTTTGTGGGGCATCTCCGTTTTTTGATTTTTTATTGTTTTTACTGTCAGAAACTTCTTTAAGTTGAACTGTCATTTTTAATGCAACAAGCATTTGACGAGCAATTTGCGCAAAAGCATGTTGATCGTGAATGTGATGCGTTAGCTCGTTCAGTTCTGTGGCAGCTTTTTCTTCGATTATATGACGCCATAATTCTAAGACAGGTCCCGCTTCTTTGGGGGGAGGGCGTTTTGTTATTTTTTCGCGCAATAAAAGCGCAATTGCTTCTTGGATGGGAGCTTCACTTTGGGTGCTAATTTTTTGATAATGGGCTCTTTGATATTTATCAGCGAGCATAACATCGAGATTTTGTGCAATTCCTTCCATGGCTAAAGCTCCAATTGCCTCAACGCGTGTTTGCTCAAGAGCATCAAAGACGGCACGTGCTTCTGATTCTAAAGGAGAAAATTGTGTGTGAATGTCTTTATCATGCCATGCCGTACGTAGAGCCATGGAATCACCTAATCCGCGAGTGATCATTATATCTTTGTTTGTTGCCTGTTGTGGCAGTTCGGGTAAATACGCATGATTCTCATTCAAGGATGGTCTGTTATGACTGAAGACAACTTCAAGATTGGGTGTGCCAGCAATTGCACGGATACAAGTGGAAAGAGCTTTTTTAAAAGTTTCACTATCAAGAGTGTTTTTAGGAAAGTCATTTGTCAGAGTGTTGCTGTTATTGCCAACTTCTGCAGTCATGATTGATGTGTTCCTTAAGGCAAAACACTGTGAATAAGTGATTCGGGAAGCTCTTGTCCAAAGGCGCGTTGATAAAATTCTGCAACAGTGGTACGTTCAAGTTCATCACATTTATTGAGAAAAGTAAGTTGAAAAGCAAAGCCAATATCTTGAAAAATTGTCGTGTTTTCTGCCCAAGTGATAACTGTGCGCGGACTCATGACTGTAGAGAGATCTCCATTGATAAAGGATTTGCGGACCATATCAGCAACATGGATCATTCGTGAGATTGTCTCTTTTCCTTCAGTTGTTTGAAAAGATTTAACCTTTGAACAAACGATGTCAACTTCTTTATCGTGTGGTAGATAATTGAGTATCGTTACAAGAGACCAGCGGTCCATTTGGGCTTGATTGATTTGTTGTGTCCCGTGATAAAGCCCTGTTGTATCACCAAGACCAATGGTGTTGGCTGTTGCAAAAAGACGAAATGCTGGATGGGGAGCGATGACACGGCTTTGATCAAGCAAGCTTAGTTGTCCAGAAGATTCAAGGACGCGTTGGATAACAAACATAACATCAGGGCGTCCAGCGTCATATTCATCAAAGACGAGAGCAATATTGTTTTGATAAGCCCATGGCAAAATGCCTTCTTTAAATTCAGTAATTTGTAAGCCATCTTTTAAAACAATGGCATCTTTTCCTATGAGATCAATACGGCTGACATGACTGTCAAGATTAATCCGGATACAAGGCCAATTGAGGCGTGCTGCGACTTGTTCGATATGTGTTGATTTCCCTGTACCGTGATAGCCAGAAATCATGACACGCCGGTTAAATGCAAAACCTGCTAGAATCGCTAAAGTTGTTTGCCGATCAAAAAGATAATCGGAATCGATGGCAGGAACGTGAGGACTTTTTGTTTTAAAAGCAGGGACTTTCATATCTGTATCAATATGAAACAGATCGCGGGCACAAAGGGTAATATCAGGCACATTTTCAACTGTAGGCTTTATTTGTGTCATTACTTTTTGGAAGAGTTTGTTTGTGTCATTACTTTTTAGAAGAGAAAGAACGCTATTTATCTTTGTTTATTACAGAACGATACAAGAGTTAGAACATTTATGCAATGCCCTATAATGTATAATAAGAGTCTTGAATATCAAAGAGATTCCTTGTCAGACATCTTGTAATGTCTGGAAAAATGATAATGGTCAAAATGAAAATGCGCTTGTATGAGCAGAGGTTTTCTTAACAAAAACCAGATTTTTTTAGTAAATTATAGGCGTTTAAAACATCACGAAAACGTTCTTCTGAAGAGCGACAGCCGCCATTGGAATCAGGGTGGTGTTTTTTTACCAGCTCTTTATATTTTGTTTTGATCATTTCAGATGAAGCATTTGCAGGTATCCCCAATGTTTCAAAGGCTTTAGCTTCTAAGGGTTTTAATTTTCGTGAGAAATTGTTGGTTGAATGACGTTGGGTAAACAGCGTGAATGGGTCGCGCATACGGTTTTGATAGGCCGCTGTACCAGAGCGAATCTTTGCATAACAAGTGGCTGTTTTTTTTGAGGTGCCATTGCTCAGATCTGTCGTCCATGTTGGGCGATGTCCTGTGAGGGCATCTTTTTGGAATTTTGCGATATCTTTATCACTCAGGCCAGAAAAATAATTAAAATCTTTATTATAAGCACGCACATGATCAATGCAAAAATGCAGATATTGCCCTTCATGATTGCGACCTGCCGGTGCTTTATGCGAAGCGGCTTTTTCACAGCCTTGCCATTGGCATTGCTGTGCTTCTGGATCAGCCTTTTGTTTCCTATTAGAGCTGATGCGAATTGAGTCGAATAATTTAGATGTTGTTGTCATGATTATAGATTTATGAAAAATCAATCGATTTGACAAGAATTGACTTTTGAAAAATTTGTTTTCACATTTATTTGGTAATGAGAAAGGCACATAATACCATTTATTTTGTGAAGGAATAGAAAATGTCTACCGCAATTCAAACAATAATCCAGATGAAACTTCAGGAAGCTTTTCATCCGCAGAAACTTGAAGTGATTAATGAAAGCCACCTTCATGAAGGGCATCCTCATAACGAGCATGCTTTTGATGGTAAAGGAGAAACGCATTTTCGGGTCAAAATTCTTTCTTCTTCTTTTTCAGGTATGTCGCGTGTGGAGATCCATCGAGCAATTTATCGCGTTTTACAGAAAGAGTTAGCAACCTGTGTTCATGCTTTAGCGATCGAAGTTGAATCTGTTTAATTTTCGTCCCTATCTTTTAAAGATCGGGGGTGTGTTTTTTGATAAATTTCCAATAAGTGATTTATATCAACATGCGTGTAGACTTGAGTAGTGGAAAGACAGGCATGGCCGAGAAGTTCTTGAATCGTACGTAAATCTCCTCCACGTGATAAAAGATGAGTGGCAAAAGAATGGCGAAGGGTATGTGGGGTCGCAGTTTCTGGTAAACCAAGATGCACACGTAAGTTTCGCACAGCGCGTTGAATAATGGCTGCCTGCAAAGGTCCACCTCGAGCACCGCGGAACATTGGTTGGTTGTCTACTAACGGATATGGACAACATTTAAGGTAATTTTGTACAGCTTCGTGGACAGCTTTTATAAGAGGAATAAGACGTGTTTTCCCCCCTTTTCCCGTCATGAATAAGCTTGTTTTTTCAGGATCAGAAAATTGTTCTGGTGTAAGCGATAAAGCCTCTGATATTCGCATTCCACAGCCATAAAGAAGCATTAAAACAGCCGCGTTACGAGCGATGATCCATGGTTCATCTTCCTGTTGATTTTCTTGTTTGACTAAATTTAAAGCTGATTTTATTTCTAAAGGTCTTGGCAACGATTTGGGGAGTTTGGGGGTTCGAACAAGCTTAGCAGCAGGAATATTGACGATCCCTTGGCGAGTAAGGTAGTTGAAAAAAGAGCGTAGTCCCGCCATACCTCTGCTTAAAGAGCGAGCACTTATATGACGTGTACGGCGATAAGCTAAGTAAGCACGTAAATCGCTAACGCGCAAATTGGAAAGATCATCAAAGGTTGGTTCGTTCCCTAAATGTTGACAAAGAAAAGACAAAAATTGCCGTGTATCACGTTCGTAGGCTTGTACCGTTTGTATAGCCATGCGACGTGTTTGTACAAGAGTGTCTAACCAATTTTTCCGCGCAGTTAAAACAGCAGGATCTACTGGAATGAGAGGGACATTTTCGTCTTTTCTTGTGTCATCTTTTATAGGCATTTCTTAATTGAGGGTTTTTTGTTCTTGAGACATTTCATTATGAGCAGAGCCATTCTTTTTTGCTGGTTGCTCTTCGTGATTGGTCATCTGCTTTTCACCTTTTAGGGAGAGTATTTTAAAAAGATTATTTGTTGACATCAAATGCGCAAAAATCAATCCTAAAAAACCATTCTTATGAAGTTTAGCAAGTTGGGATGCGGATAATTTATTCAGTTTTTCTTCATCAACAATCCAAAAATGTTCTAATTGTGCTGAAAGACCTTTATCATTTTTCACATTAATAGATTTTTGGCTTAAAAGATCCATATCCACAAGGGTATCAATAAACTCGGCGGTTTTTTCCATAGCGATTTTAAAGCTTTCAAGAAAACGAATACGCTCTTCCATAAAAGGAGAAACAGATCCATCGGAATTGAAAAGTTCTGTGCCTGCAACCTCATTAAACATACCTGATTGTTGATCAAAACAAACAGAAAGTTCTTTTTCATTTTGAAGTTGTGCAAGAACAAAAGGATAACGACGGACAAAAGCGGGAACATAAGTGTTTTTTTGCCAACTTTTATCAGAGGTGATATAGTCATTTTCATCGTTAGAAAGTCCTACAAGAGCAGCAGATGTATAGTGCCGTTTCTTTTGTTCATCTTCTGCGCACATAAACAAAATCGGATAGTCTAAAGCAGCTTGAAAATATTCACTGCTTGCTAAAGGAACCCAATGAGTATCTTTGGCAAAAGACATATCACTTGGAGGAGCATATTTTAGGTTTTTATGAGAAATTTTGTTGATTGGGGTAATATCTTTGTAAAACAACATAACATTTGCCATAAGACTTCTCCTTTTATTAATTTGTTTTGTTACCAAAAAAGCCTTTTGGAAAGATTTATGATATGGCAACAAGATTAAATAGAAAATTACAAGAAATTATAAGATTAAAGGATTCGTTTTTAAGAGATGATATTTTTGCATGACATATAATAAAGAAAAGCTGAAAAATAAAGTCTATCTTGCCATTATTGGTCCCGCCCATGGTATAAAGGGAGATGTTTTGGTTAAGGTTTTGGGTGCCGATCCACAGAGTCTTGGAACTTATGGCATCCTTTATGATGATATAGAACGTCCTTATGAAATTGTAACTCTTCGCGTACAAAAAAATAACGTGATAGTGCATTTTAAAGGGATTGAAGATCGCAATGCTGCTGAAGACTTAAAAGGTGTTCGTCTTTATGTTACACGTGATCAGTTGGTAGATGATTTGGATGAGGATGAATTTTATCAGGTCGATCTCATTGGACTCCGTGTTCAGGATTGTGCTGGTCAAACCTTGGGTGAGGTCAGTGGTTTTTTTAATTTTGGGGCTGGTGATTTGCTTGAAATGCGTCTGAATACGCGTAAAACGGTGTTTATTCCTTTCAGCAAAGCTGCAGTGCCAGAAATTTGCATTGGTTCTGGTTTTCTTGTTGTCGATCCTATGGCTGCTGGTTTGCACAGCAGTAAAGAGAAAAATAAGGTGAAAAATGATTTGGGTTAAAAGAATATACGGATAAGATGTGGAGGTTTAAACGCGTATTTTAATCCTGAATTTTTTAGTCTTGTAAGTTCTTCTTTAGCAGTGTTCAGCTTTGGCGCGAGGGGTATGGTTGCTGCAGACAATGCCAATTAGGGATTTTGTTTTAAAGAAATGCCATAGTGTGGATAATAGATCGGTGAATGCTGGACTGTACAGTTTGGCTAAGAGGATGAAAGAATGAAAATATGGGGTTTCAAGCGCGCATTTTAACACTTTATCCTGAAATGTTTCCTGGGCTTTTAAATTATTCTTTAGCGGGGCAAGCTTTGGCGCGAGGGGTATGGTCACTAGAGACAGTACAGATTAGGGATTTTGCTTTGGATAAACACCATAGTGTCGATGATACACCGGCTGGTGGTGGTGCTGGTATGGTCATGCGAGCAGATGTCTTAGCTGCTGCACTTGATAGTTGTCCACATGATTCGCCAAGGCTATTGATGAGCCCACGTGGAAAGGTTTTTAACCAAACGCATGCCCGTTCTTTGGCATGTGAATCAGGAATAACACTGGTTTGTGGACGTTTTGAAGGCGTGGATGAGCGGATAATAGAAGCGCGAGAATTGGAAGAAGTGTCCATTGGTGATTATATTCTTTCAGGTGGAGAAACAGCTGCGTTAGTTCTTTTGGATGCTATTGTTCGCCTTCTCCCTGGAGTGATGGGCAATCAGGATTCTGCAAAGTGTGAAAGTTTTGAAAATGGTCTCCTTGAGTATCCTCAATATACGCGTCCTTCTCTTTTCGAAGGACGGGGCATCCCATCGGTGTTAACATCAGGTCATCACAAAGCTATAGCGCATTGGCGTCAACAGCAAGCTGAACTGTTAACACGTCAACGTCGTCCTGATCTTTATGCGCGTTATCATAAAAATCGTCAGGAAACTTGATTCATGCTATAAGGTAGTGTATTGCAAGGCTCTCTCTGTAGAGAGTTTTTCTGTGAAGGGTTTTCTGTAGTTCCGAAACTTAAAAAAAACGGTGTATTCGCTCCTGTATAAAGCATAGCCTAAAGAACTTCTTTTTCGTATAAGAATTTTTTTGGGTAAAAGTTGAGCGCTCTGACTGTTCGATAAAGAATATGAAGGATAAAAGAAATGAATATTATCGCACAGCTTGAAGCTGAACAATGTGCAAAAATCGAGGCAAAACGTCAACTGCCAGCTTTTCAGCCAGGGGATACAGTCCGTGTTATGGTCCGCGTGACGGAAGGTACACGTACGCGTGTTCAAGCGTATGAAGGGATTTGTATTGCACGTTCGGGTGGTGGGGTGAATGAGACCTTTACAGTGCGCAAAATTTCTTATGGTGAAGGTGTTGAACGTGTTTTTCCAGTTTATTCTCCCTTGATTGAAGCTGTTGAGCTTGTGCGCCGTGGTAAAGTGCGTCGTGCAAAACTTTATTATCTTCGTGGTTTAAGAGGTAAAGCTGCACGTATTGCTGAAAAGAGAGATTATCGGAAAAAAGGCGAAAAACTTGTTGAGAAAGTAGAAGAAAAAGCTGTTTCAGCAGACGTTGAAACGCAAGCAACACAGTCAATCGAGTAAATATTGTATCTGCGACGAGTAATACTGGTATCTGCGAGGGTTTGTGTAAAAGCGGCTTCCATGCCGCTTTTTTGTCGTCGATGATTCGTTTTTATCAATAAAGAAATGGTTTTAAGTACATAGCAAAGCTGTTGCATCTGTTAATTCCGTATCTTGTTTTCCTTAATATGCTATCTAAATTTAGAGCTTCAGGAAATCTATCGTTGATATTTAGAAATAGACATGCGTACGACTTGAAAAAATGCATGGCTATATTTGAGAAATGGTGTTAGACCTTTGACGTGAAGGTAAAATTATATTAGATTGAAGTCAGTTTTATGGCTCTTAGCTGTAAATAATTCGGTTTTTTTTATGCGCGACCTTTAATCCGTTATTTAAGACAACCGACCTGTAATGTGAGCATCTTGAGATGCAGAACAAGTGAAAATGATAATGCACTTGGTTGTTTTGTGCGATCTTGTCGTTCATGATGCCGTTGCAGTACAAAGTCAGGTCAGGATATTTTATGACAGAGACAGTTAGGATGAAAGAGCGCCCACATTCTCCCCACATAAGTATTTATCGCTGGGCCATCACTATGGCAATGTCAATTGCACATCGTATTACAGGAGTGGCCCTTTATTTTGGAATGACTTTACTCGCTATTTGGTTAATTTCAGTCAGTTGTGGGGCTGAGGCGTTTAGAATAGTTCATGGGATTTATACTTCTTTGCCAGGGCTTTGTGTTCTGTTTTTTTATAACCTTGCTGGTGTTCATCATATGGTTGGCGGTATCCGCCATGTTGTTTGGGATATGAAACCGTGTCTTTTGGCTAAAGAAAAAGCAACAGTAGCTGCTTGGGCAACAGTGTTTATTTCTCTTATTGTTACTGTTGCAATTTGGATTATCGGATATAGTCTTGTCTAATTGGGGGTGAAGAAAGGGATGAAGAAAGATTTTCGAACAGAACTTGGAAAAGTGCGTGGGCTTGGAAGTGCACACGAGGGAACAAAGCATTTTTTGATGCAACGTCTTACAGGTGTGATAAATCTACCTCTTTTGATTTTTTTCATTGTTCTGATTCTTTCGCTCGTTGGGAAGGATTATAGTGTTGTGCGTGCACGGTTTGCTCATCCTGTTGTTGCTATTTTAATGGGGATGCTTACTTTTTCAGTCCTCTATCATATGAAGCTTGGAATGCAGGTTATTATTGAAGATTATATTCCACAAGGAGGTCTAAGGATATTATTCTTGGCATTAAATATTTTATTTTGTTTTATTTTGGGCAGTATCATCATTTTTGCTCTTTTGAAAATTGCATTAGGGGGATAACGATATGGTCAACACAGTATCACCTCTAGGAACTCAATCAGGTAACCCTCCTTATCATTATGTCGATCACAAATTTGATGTTGTCGTTGTTGGTGCTGGTGGTGCAGGTTTGCGTGCAACACTCGGTATGGCGGAGCAAGGGTTTAAAACAGCCTGTATCACAAAGGTTTTTCCAACACGTTCGCACACCGTTGCAGCGCAGGGAGGGATTGCAGCATCACTTTCAAATATGGGGCCTGACAATTGGCAATGGCATTTATACGATACTGTAAAAGGATCTGATTGGTTGGGTGATACCGATGCAATGGAATATTTGGTGCGCAATGCTCCGGCTGCTGTATATGAATTAGAACATTATGGGGTGCCTTTTTCGCGTACACAAGAAGGTAAAATTTATCAACGTCCCTTTGGAGGACATACAACAGAATTTGGTGAAGGTCCGCCTGTTCAACGCACTTGTGCTGCAGCAGATCGGACTGGACATGCGATTTTGCATACGCTTTATGGGCAGAGTTTAAAACATAATGCACAGTTCTTTATTGAATATTTTGCGCTTGATCTCATTATGACAGATGGTGT
Source organism: Bartonella japonica (assembly GCF_040545385.1). Lineage (NCBI taxonomy): Bacteria > Pseudomonadati > Pseudomonadota > Alphaproteobacteria > Hyphomicrobiales > Bartonellaceae > Bartonella > Bartonella japonica. Next base: position 89,595 of record NZ_JBEPLT010000001.1, on the reverse strand, counting down.
CTGTACCGGTGTGGTGGCTTGGAATCTTGATGATGGCACAATCCACCGTTTTTCCGCAAAAATGGTTGTTTTAGCAACAGGAGGTTACGGACGTGCTTATTTTTCAGCAACATCAGCGCATACTTGTACGGGTGATGGCGGTGGCATGATCGCACGTGCTGGGTTGCCTCTTCAGGATATGGAATTTGTTCAATTTCATCCCACAGGTATTTATGGTTCTGGCTGTCTCATTACAGAAGGAGCCCGTGGTGAAGGGGGATACTTAATCAATTCTGAAGGAGAGCGCTTTATGGAGCGTTACGCTCCATCCTTTAAAGATTTGGCTTCACGTGATTTGGTGTCACGTTGTATAACGCTCGAAATTCGTGAAGGGCGCGGTGTGGGACCAAGAAAGGATCATATCCATTTGGTTCTCAATCATATCGATCCTGCTATATTGCATGAGCGTTTGCCAGGAATTTCCGAGTCAGCACGAATCTTTGCTGGTGTTGATGTCACAAAAGAGCCTATCCCTATTCTTCCAACGGTGCATTACAATATGGGGGGGATTCCCACAAATTACTTTGGTGAAGTTCTTAATCCAACTTCCGATTCGCCAGATCGTGTTCAGCCAGGTTTGATGGCTGTAGGTGAAGCCGGATGCGCTTCTGTTCATGGTGCGAACCGCTTGGGATCAAATTCATTGATTGATTTGGTTGTTTTTGGGCGCGCTGCAGCAATTCGTGCTGGTGAAGTGATTGATCGAGATGCGGAGATTCCACCTTTGAATGAGACCGCTGTCGACGAAATTATGACACGTTTTGATCGCTTACGTTTTGCTCAAGGCGGAACTCCAACTGCTGTATTGCGTGAAAAAATGCAACGGACAATGCAGGAAGATGCTGCTGTTTTTCGTACGGAAGATTCTCTGAAACAAGGGTGTCAGAGGATAAGTCAAATTTGGGGTGAACTTTCTGATCTTAGAGTAACAGATCGCTCACTAATATGGAATTCTGATTTGGTCGAGACATTAGAACTTCAGAATCTCATGGCAAATGCAATAACAACGGTTTATTCAGCAGAAGCGCGTTTAGAAAGCCGTGGGGCTCATGCACGTGAAGATTATCCAGAGCGAGACGATAAAAATTGGCGTAAACATACACTGTCCCATTTATCAAAGGATGGTAAGGTGACTTTATCATATCGACCTGTTCATGTTGATCCATTAACATCTGAAGCAGATGGTGGTATCGATTTAAAGCGTATTGCACCGAAAAAACGTGTTTACTAAGGGGAGAACAAATTATGGTACAAATTAAACTTCCCCAAAATTCTCAAGTAAAAGCTGGAAAGGTTTGGCCTAAGCCTGAAGGTGCTACTCAACTGACCGAATTTCACGTTTATCGTTGGTCGCCTGATAGTGAGGAAAATCCTCATCTGGATACTTATTATGTAGATCGTTCTGCTTGTGGTCCTATGATTCTTGATGGATTATTGTTCATTAAAAATTACATTGATCCAACTTTGACACTTCGCCGTTCGTGTCGTGAAGGTATTTGTGGTTCATGTGCAATGAATATTGATGGAACAAATACGCTGGCTTGTACTAAAGGGATGGATGATGTAAAGCATCCTATTAAGGTATATCCTTTACCCTCCATGCCTGTTGTTAAAGATTTGGTTCCTGATTTAAAGCGCTTTTATGCCCAACATCGTGTGATTGAACCTTGGTTGCAAACTGTTTCGCCTGAGCCCGCAAAAGAATGGTTACAAAGTTACACCGATCGTCAAAAAATCGATGGTCTTTATGAGTGTATTTTGTGCGCATGTTGTCAGACATCATGTCCGAGTTATTGGTGGAATGGCGATCGTTATTTGGGACCAGCTATTTTGCTTCAGGCTTATCGTTGGATTGTTGATTCACGCGATGAGATGTGCGGTGAACGTCTTGATAATTTAGAAGATCCTTTCCGTCTTTATCGGTGTCACACGATTATGAATTGTGCGCAAACCTGTCCAAAGGGGTTAAATCCCGCTAAAGCAATTGCTGAGATTAAAAAACTTATGGTTGAACGTCATCTTTAAGCATTTATTAATTATTGAGAATAAAATTATACATCGTGAAGAGTTGCTTTTATTCTTTTAGGTGCTGCACGAGAATTCATCTATAAAATTTATTGATTTCTTAAGAGTATTAAAAAGCATTTACTGCCATATTAAAAAAAGCCGTGATAACGTATCACAGCTATTATTCAATTTGCAGTAATGCTGAAAAAAATATTTCACTTAAATTATTTTTGATTTAGAAAAAATTGGATCGTAAAAGACTTCAGAAAGCTTTCGATCTTTAAAGAACAACACAACATCCACTGTCATGTAAAGCACCATTTTTATCATTTCTAGATCAAGCTGACGACCAATTTCTGATCTTTTGATTAATGTGGCACAACGCTCAAAAGTTTGTAAAGCATTATTAGCGTGTGTTGTGGTAATGGATCCTGGATGCCCAGTGTTTAATGAGTTAAGATATTCCCACGCCTCATTACCCCGCAGTTCTGCGAGAAAAATACGATCAGGAGATTGACGCATACATGCATCTAAACACTCATCAGCTGAAACACGACCTGCACCATTTCCATAAATCATATGTACATGATTAGGATGATTGGGAAGAAAAATTTCATGAACATCTTCAATTGTGATAATGCGCTCTTCTACCGGCACCTTTTCAATCAAGGAGCGAGCAAATGTTGTTTTACCCGACCCCGTTTTACCTGCAATGATAATATTCCGTTTATGAAGCACACATTCTTCTAAAAATTTAAGAATTTTTCTATCACGTTTGAGATGTAAAAGCTGTACTTCAAATGGTTCTAATCTGGTAAAATCTTGCCTTAATAACAAGTCAGTTGCTTCTTTTTCCGAAGGTTTATTAAAGCTTACATCAGAAAAATCACTCAATACCCCTTCTTCGTTGAGTTCCTCTAACGTTTTAACTGTAAGGGAATGTTTACGAATAACAAAGGATAGTGAACCATCTATAACAGCGGGTGTTTGTATAATTGTACCGCGTTGCCCACCAGGTAAGTTCACATAATGAATGCTTTTAGGAGCCATACCGTTATAAACGATAACAGCTGTAATCAATGTTTGTAAAAAAGTGTGTGTTAACTCTGGTAAGTTATGCACCTGCCAACCTTCAGTACTTTTTGTCCATAGTTCACAAGGGCGGCAGATTGATAATTCAGTAATTTTTGGATCTTCCAAAAAACGATCAAGCGGTTGCAGAAGCTGTGCAACTGCTTGATCTTTCTGTATTTGATTAACGTGTAACGAGGCTGTAGACATCACTGAAATCCAGATCACGAGCAATAAGAATATTTATTCTTTCACCTTGGTTTTTGTAAAGTGTTGGCGGAATATTAATTGAATTTTGGAGAACTTCGGCTACGACTGTTTCTGCATTATGTACTTCCTGAGATTGTGCCTTTCCTCTACCTTCTTCATTTTTTTGCCAAACTTTACCTTTTATCCATTCTCCTAAATCACTGATTATACTAATCATGATTGCCCCACCAAACCGTTGCCAAAAATGTGTATCAATCCAACCACCGACACCAGCTTCACCAAGAGGACCAGTGCCAGGCGAATCAAGGTTAATGACAACACCGGAAGGCGTTTCAACGCGCGACCATTGTACGAAAACACGTGCTTGTCCTTGTTGTACACCGCCTTGATAGAAACCGGTAACTTTAGAACCACGATCTAGCAAAACAACACGACCGCTTGTAGAATAAACGTCACGCGTTAAATGACACGTTGTCATTCCCGGTTGTGAGGTGACAATTTTGGTTTCTAGTACGCAATCTATTTGTGTTCCTTGTGTAATTAAGAGATCGCGATTACGAAGTTGAACTGCGCGCGATTGAGACAATCGTACCGGTTGGAGTTGATCAAATAACACACCATTATTTTTATCATTTTCAGATGCATTATTTTTTGAACTTACTGTGGAGCTATCACCACCACCGTTATTAAGACCTGAACTTAACATACGCTTACGTGCCAAATCTTCAGAATCTTTAAGCAGGTGTGGTGGAAGTGTTGTTTGAAGAAGCTTCGTCAAAGCTGGTGAAAACTCTGATACTACATCTTCTTTCTGTGTTGTTTTCTCTTCTTCTATAATTTTGGGCTCTTCTATAACGCGAGGAGTATAGCTTGGTATAATTTGCTGCACTGTTTGCTGAGGCTTTTCTTCCTCAACATCTACAGCATTACGCATTTTTAAAGCTTTCCAAGTTAAAGCAATCGGTACCCCTATTATAACAACAAGCCCTACCATTAACAATGCACGTGCTCCAGGAATCGTCGAACGTCGTTCAGAACTTAGTTCAGAACTACCATAGGCACCTTCAATGCGTCTTGACTCAGGGTGGACCAGTTCTTCACCTTTTTCAATCCCATCTCCTTTCTGTCTGTCAAACATCATTTTCCTCCTTTATTGACGCGATGCACTACCGGTGATATCGTTCCAGTCGTGTTGGGTATACCATTGGGATCGTAGGATTCATTGAAAACAGCTAAAGCACGTTTGCCAAGCCGTATAAGCCATTTAGGATTAACCTTGTGAACAGCGATAATGTCATTAGAATCTCCTACTACAGTACGTGGTATGAGGCTTTCGTTGCCTTCAGCATCTACGACATAAATTGATGGCATATCCATGTTGGCGGGAAATTTGAAATAGGTAATACGCCCATTGTCCCAAGCGTTTATTGGAGCAATATCTTGGTTGCCACTCATCGTATAGCTAAGGTTATAACCTTTCACGCTTAGATGAAAACCACGTTCAATGGCAGAACGCTGGTTATTTTCCTCCGACTTTTGGGTATTGGTGTCAGGATAATGAAAGGCGAGTTCGTAGGTAGCTCCAGCTCGGTCATTTCGAAACTGTAACCGGAATTTATAGCTACGTTTGTCGGTTACAACAATGAGATTCGTATTAGCAAGTTCTGCTTTAGGTTTAATAAAAATATGCCGCCCTTTATGTGCAAAAGCATAAGCATCTGAATCACCAAAGGCATGGGTGATATACTGCTCACCTTCTTCAAGAATGATGTGCGTCGCTACACCAAGAACTGTTTCAATTTGAACCACATCAGCCACATTATACGTTACATAACGAATACGATGGTCATATTGTGAATTGGATGGGGTCTTGAGCGCTTGTACGGGTACTGTATGAAGAAAGAAAAATGAGGAGAATAGAGTAATAAACGTAAGTTTTTTCATAATAATCAATTCCTCAATTGTTCAAAAGGACTTCTGGGTCAGCACGGTAACTTGTGACCTGAAAACCTAGAGGGTTAAGCAACCGATCAGATGATTTCATTGGTGCGCCAACATAGGTGTAGCCAATCGTTGCAATCTGGTGTTGTTGGGAGCCTACCGTACCGTTGTTGTCATGTTGTTGCGTCGTAAAACGCACGGTTGCTTGACCAAGCCCATTTGGCTGGATCGACCGTACTTTAACTGTGATACGTGTTTTGTTGGAAAGCACTTTATCACGTGCAGTTTCACCCTCATAAATCTTGTAAAATTCTTGTTGAACAGCCGGTGCGCTTAAAAGTGCGGCAGTATCATAGTTCAACTGAATGGTATCATAGTCATAAGTTTCACGGTTTAGCACATATTGATTGAGCCAATATCTGTCTACAACTTCACCATAACTGGTTTCATGCTCACGCATTACTGAGATGACATCGACTGCACCAGTTGTGTTATCAACACGTAACACTAAAGGTGTTGGAGCTGGTTGAGAAAATCCGATAACTCCGCATATCATACCGAACAATCCAAAAATGCCAACAGCACCTGCTACACGCCATGCCGTCTTGCGCGACTTCACAAATTCATTGATGAGTTCCCGTTCTAATCCTCTGCTTTCCTCATAGTAACTGTTAAGTTGTTCGGCTTTTACAGGTTTAGCTTGTTTTTTTCTCATATGGCTCCTCGCTGAATTTCGGCAGGGATTGTTTTATTAATAGGGACACGATTCCAATTACTTGGTTGCTTTGGCTTTGGAGCGAATATGCAAGCCGATAAAAGACTCGTGATCAAAATCATAAAAAAGATTTGTTTCATTTTAATACTTCTCTTTTTCAATCAGTAAATTCTTTCTATCACTTTTTTATTGATATTTCAATTTTGATTAGAAAATATATTGCCTATAATTGTATTTATTTTTAGTTTTTTTCATTTACGAAAATATTTATCGGTTGTGTTTGTATTTTTTTTGCGTTGCTGAAATTTTGGTTATTTTGTTGTGCGGTTATTACGGGAAGGATGATCTAGTCTCCATAAATGACCAAAGGTGAAGCCTTTTGCTAAAGAGCTTGCAACGCTTGATAGTTTGAGCAACAGCATAATGGAGATAATAGCTAGGATGAGAGCACCACCAAGTGCGAAACCCACATTTTGTTTTCCATCAAATTTTAGATCTGACATGTAATTTGCAAAGATATTCATCATAAGACTAAATACGGTAGCTAGGAGCACAGTGAGAATTGTATAGCTTAGAATTTGCACGATCCACTGTTCAAAAAAGCGGTAAGTTGGTTGCCAAAGCAAAGCAATGATGAAGATTGGTCCGAGTCCTGCGAGAAGCACAAGAGCGATTTTTGTTAGCAAAATGAATGCTCCACCGATTGCAGCTAGGAAGCTTGTTGCAAGCAAAATGAGGATTCCGAAGAAACCGTACAAGATGCCATCACCATCTAGAAAAGCAGCTTCTTCAAAAGCTTTGCTTGCGCATTCGAAACCTCTTTCAGCGACTGTGTCAATTAATCTGTTTAGATGGGGACCTTTTATCGGTTTATCGAGTAATGACGTGAGCAAGTCATTGGGTATTTCTGTTATAAATTGCGTGATCTCTGGTTGATAAAGTCCTGTAGTGAGTGCTATTGAAGTAATAATACTTGCTCGCAGGCAACGGTTTAGAAACGAAGCAACTGGCATATCGACTACGCCACGAATAATGAGCCATCCATATATGATGAAAGCGATGGTTAGACCAATTGAGACGAAAGGCGTAATTGTCGCAATTGCTTTTGAGGAAATGTCCGTAACATATGTTTTTGTTACTTTATCAATTTCATTGAAAAGTTGCGTGAACATTATGAAGTCCATGACATTCCTCTTTAGCGTTTTTTAGTTTTCATTGTTTTGAAATATAAACATATGTTGTATGTTTTATTTGTCTTTATATAATTCACCCAAGCGCTGTTCAGTGAGATTGTTTTATCTGGTCAAATTTTTCTATGTGTTTCTTTAGAGAGTTGAACCACACTGGACATGATGTTTTAATTTTGCATTTTCATCGGCAAAAAATCGGTATTAGCGTAAAACTATTTACAGATTTTATCCTGAACATATAAGTGGTGAACATGCAGAGCGTATAGTAGGCATACCTTTATTTGGACTTCCAAGAATTTGCACATTGCGTCGACGTTGTAATCGTTTGATAAATGTTTGTTCAACGTTGTGTGAATGTGCAATTACTTGCAGTTTTGTTGCTTCATTCTGGATCATAGCTAACATGCCTTTCATGCGTACTTGCAATTCAGCAACGCCTTTTAAATCTTTCATTTGGTCAAGATCAATCAATGTCTTTGCAATTTGCCCAAAACGTCCTTCTATTTCTTGAAAAACTTGTGTTAATACAGCTTTATCAATAACAGCCGCATATTGTCTTCGATTATCGATCTCTTCGCGTGCATCCTCTATAGATATTTTATTAAGATAATTTTCATTTGTTCTTATATTTTTATAATTTTCGCGAATCTGATTGCTCATATTTGATATTTTATCTGTATCATAGATGAACTGTGGATTTAGAAAATACAGACTCCCATCGTTTTCTTTTGGTTTTCCGCTTTTTGTTCGAGTACCAGTTATAGAATCATGTATCTTTTCTGTAGAAAAAATCTGTTCTTTTATAAGATCTTCCTGACCATAATTTGGATTATAAGTGATACTTAGTCCTTGTCTGGGCGTTATGTCATAAGTAACTGACATAGAACTTTGTCCGTGGCTTGGCGTTCCCAGAATCATGCCTATTGACACCATAATAATTAGCTTTTTCACACTTCACTCCTTTCAATTCTCATTATTGTAGGAAGATTGTGTTAACTTCACAAATTCATTGATGAGTTCCCGTTCTAATCCTCTGCTTTCCTCATAGTAACTGTTAAGTTGTTCGGCTTTTACAGGTTTAGCTTGTTTTTTTCTCATATGGCTCCTCGCTGAATTTCGGCAGGGATTGTTTTATTAATAGGGACACGATTCCAATTACTTGGTTGCTTTGGCTTTGGAGCGAATATGCAAGCCGATAAAAGACTCGTGATCAAAATCATAAAAAAGATTTGTTTCATTTTAATACTTCTCTTTTTCAATCAGTAAATTCTTTCTATCACTTTTTTATTGATATTTCAATTTTGATTAGAAAATATATTGCCTATAATTGTATTTATTTTTAGTTTTTTTCATTTACGAAAATATTTATCGGTTGTGTTTGTATTTTTTTTGCGTTGCTGAAATTTTGGTTATTTTGTTGTGCGGTTATTACGGGAAGGATGATCTAGTCTCCATAAATGACCAAAGGTGAAGCCTTTTGCTAAAGAGCTTGCAACGCTTGATAGTTTGAGCAACAGCATAATGGAGATAATAGCTAGGATGAGAGCACCACCAAGTGCGAAACCCACATTTTGTTTTCCATCAAATTTTAGATCTGACATGTAATTTGCAAAGATATTCATCATAAGACTAAATACGGTAGCTAGGAGCACAGTGAGAATTGTATAGCTTAGAATTTGCACGATCCACTGTTCAAAAAAGCGGTAAGTTGGTTGCCAAAGCAAAGCAATGATGAAGATTGGTCCGAGTCCTGCGAGAAGCACAAGAGCGATTTTTGTTAGCAAAATGAATGCTCCACCGATTGCAGCTAGGAAGCTTGTTGCAAGCAAAATGAGGATTCCGAAGAAACCGTACAAGATGCCATCACCATCTAGAAAAGCAGCTTCTTCAAAAGCTTTGCTTGCGCATTCGAAACCTCTTTCAGCGACTGTGTCAATTAATCTGTTTAGATGGGGACCTTTTATCGGTTTATCGAGTAATGACGTGAGCAAGTCATTGGGTATTTCTGTTATAAATTGCGTGATCTCTGGTTGATAAAGTCCTGTAGTGAGTGCTATTGAAGTAATAATACTTGCTCGCAGGCAACGGTTTAGAAACGAAGCAACTGGCATATCGACTACGCCACGAATAATGAGCCATCCATATATGATGAAAGCGATGGTTAGACCAATTGAGACGAAAGGCGTAATTGTCGCAATTGCTTTTGAGGAAATGTCCGTAACATATGTTTTTGTTACTTTATCAATTTCATTGAAAAGTTGCGTGAACATTATGAAGTCCATGACATTCCTCTTTAGCGTTTTTTAGTTTTCATTGTTTTGAAATATAAACATATGTTGTATGTTTTATTTGTCTTTATATAATTCACCCAAGCGCTGTTCAGTGAGATTGTTTTATCTGGTCAAATTTTTCTATGTGTTTCTTTAGAGAGTTGAACCACACTGGACATGATGTTTTAATTTTGCATTTTCATCGGCAAAAAACTGATGTTAATAAAAAACTATTTATAAAAAACTTTATTTTATAGATCTTATAAGAGGCATTTTTATATTTTTGCTGTTAAGAATTCTCACGTTACGTTTTTGTTTTTGCAGATTGATGAGTGTTTGTTCTGTATTGCGAAAATGTGTAATCATTTGCAATTTTGCTGTTTCATTCTGGATCATAGTGAGCATGCCCTTCAGATGTGCCTGCAATTCGGCATTACTTTTCAGATCGTTTGTCGTATTTATTTTTTCTACCAGTTCTGAAATTTTCTGAAAACGACTTTCTGCTTCTTTAAAAGTTTGTAAACTTACAGCTTTATCAACGGCAGCTGCATATTTGCTACGTCTTTCTATAGCTTCACGTGCTTGAAGAACAGAAGCGGAAGTTCTTGCTTGTTGTAATATATATATAGCTGACTTAAATATATCAGAATTTACATCTTTTTTATAAATTAATTCTGGATTTTTAAGAAAAAAACTACTGTAATTATCTGGAGATTTAGTTCTATTCCCCGTTATCGATAGATGGATTTTTTTTATTTCTTCAAGCTGTTTTTTGAGGGCTTCAAGCAATTTTTTTTGTTGTTCTATTTTTTCCCGTTGCGCTTCTTCTTCTCGTCTTTTAAATGCATCTAATGTGCGATAATTCATCCATGCATCTCTTATCATATAATTCAATGCACTTCCCATGGAATTAGAAGCATTAAATCCCAGAGATGTAGGACTAAATCCTAGAGCTGTGTTCTGTGTTCCAAAAATTGCCACTATTGCTACTGAAATAATAATTCTTTTCATGCTGTTTCTTCTTTTACGACGGTTTATTACGCTCCAATATATCTTTATCATAACTCAAACTTTGATTATAAACTATATGATTTTAAATTATTTAAATTATTGTTTATGGAGTTATTTATTTACTGCGCTGATCTTACCTTTACACATTGTTAGATTTTGGTTATCTGATTATTATGGGAGGGAGGGTTTTCTACTACATTTAGTTTTAAAGACGCTTAAATATAATATTTCTTGATAAAATGTTCGCAATATAGTTGAAAAATAACTGGTAAAGTGACGAAAAAGGTGAGAAGCTTTTCTCGATCATGTCATTTGCATTTTTTTGCAAATACCCGTTATCAAACCAATACTGCTATTAAAAATACAATAAAGTATCAATAGAAAGAGCTGATGGAGAGACAAATTGTCATAAATTTCTCAGCGTATGAAACGTATTGTCGGCATTGTTCTATTTTTGCTGTTAAAAGTCCTCATATTGCGTTTTTGTTTTTGTTGACTGATGAGTGCTTGTTCTGCATTACGCAAATGCGCAACCATATGTAATTTTGCAGTTTCATTCTGGATCATAGTGAGCATGCCTTTCATGCGGGTTTGTAGTTCGACGATGCTCTTCAAATCAGCTGTTGTATTTATTTTTTCTATTAATTCTGAGATTTTTTGAAAACGATTTTCTGCTTCTTCAAAAGTTTGTAAACTCACAGCTTGATCAACAGCAGCTGCATATTGGGTCCGTGCTTCAAGAAAATTGCGAGATTCATCAACAGAATTAGAAATTTTCTCTTCTTCTTCTAAAATATTCGCAAGTAGAGAAATGATATCAAGATTCTTTTGATCATTATAGATAGATTGTGGACTCTTGAGGAAAAAACTGTTGTAGTCTATTGAAATTTTAGCTTTTCCTGATCCTGTTATAGATTTATATATCATCCCTATTTGGTTGAGTTGCTGTTCATTTAACTTAACGTGTTGTTTCATAAATCTAAGAAGCTCTAAAAGCTCCTGCAACGCAGAAGGTGATAGAGAAGGCGTTGGGGCAGGTGGTGGAAAAGGTGATGAAATAGGCCATGAAGAAGATGGTGGAGAAGATTTTGAAGAAGGTGGAGTAGGCTTTTTTTGTTTTTTAGAGGAAGAAGATGAAAACAGTGAGCTCGAATTCGAAACTCCTCCAAATATAAAAGCCATTGCCGGGTTTGAAGCTCCTAGAATTACTGTCATTGCTACTAAAATGATAATTCTTTTCATATTTCCCTCCTTTCAGCTTTTACGCGTTGTAAAAACACTGGTAACCACACTGCTGGATCATCTCCCACTTCAGCGATAATAGTTTCAGCTAATTCTGCGTTATCAGGTGTGCCTGATAACACAAGGAGCTCGTCACTAAAGTCGCATTCAACGGTCTTTCCGTCGACTGTTACATGAAATTTGCCGAGATTGAGCTCTGCAAGCGCAGATTGATCCCCTTGCTTGATGAGAAATTGACGGTTAAATTCTCCAAGTCCTTTGACGAGTTCAAATTCAGCATCTGTTAGCTTAAAACCTTTTGTATAGTCTTCATAATTTGCTTTGGGATTGGCTAGAAAAATATAGGTCGCACATTGTTGAATGAGAGTTTTGGCAATATTGCTTTCCAAAGCATCACTTGGTTCTTGTGTAGCGTAAACAAAAATACCATTCTGTTTACGGATCGTTTTTTGTTTGTTTTTCGCTAAATCCTCAAAATATGGGTCTTGTAAAGGCTTCCAAAACTCGTCAAAAATATACATAAAGCGTTGTCCGCTAATCATCCCTTCCGTGCGATAAAGCAAATACATCATCACTGAAGTACGAGTCTCTGGGTTATCTAAGAATTCAGTAATATCAAAACCGTAAATTTGATGGGTTGAGAGATCAAGGGCATCATTGGGATTGTCAAATAACCATCCATAATCACCACCTTCACACCATTTGATTAAGCGCGCATGAACAGATGGGTGTGTGTTATAATCATCTAAATGCGGATTTGGTAGGAATTGCACCAAGAAGGATAAACGACGCAGCGATCTGTCAATGTTATTACTCATAACAGACGTGACAGCTTTGTTAATTTCTTCCTCATCGTGGTGAGTAACTTCCCCACTGGATTCTGCTAATTTTTTAACAAATTGCTTCAGAAAAATCAGATTATCTTGTGTGGGAGGAAGCTGGAACGGATTAAAACCACTTGGCCTACCAGGTTTGAATGTTAGATATTTCCCTCCCATCGCTCGAATAGCAACCTCCATACCACGGTCTTTATCAAAAACAACGGTTGTTGGTTTAAATTTTTGCGCTTGCGCTAACAAAAATCCAAGCAATACTGTTTTACCAGAACCAGACTGCCCAATAAGTGCAGTATTACCGAGTAATCGCTTATCTGTTGAATCTTCTTCAAGTTTCGAAGCATGAAAATTGAAATAAAGTGGTGTTTTACTGCTAGTTTTAAGAATTGTAACGGCTGGTCCCCATGGATTTCCAGTCGGTTTGCCTGACATAAAATTATGAAAGGACGAAAATGACAAAAAATTCAATGACGTAATGGGTGAAGGACGTGGACGCCATTTCCAATTTGCAGGAAGTTGTGCCCAATAACCAGCTTCTATAGCCAAATCGACAGGTTTTGGTAAGACTGCAACATCGAGCAATGATGCATTTGCTTTTGCCATATAGTCACGAACTTGCTGAACCGTATCACCATAAACGGTGAGGGTGAAATGATGTTCACCCATGACAAAATACCCACTTATAAGTTGATTGAGAGCCTCATCAATTTGCTCAATTTGACTCGTTGCTACATCACGAGCATCAATCAGATTACGCTGATGCCGTTGTAAATAATCTTTGGCAGCATGTCTCGAGAGTATGGAAAAGCTCTGTGTTAACACAAATTCAAAATCACTTTCCAAGAGAACATTAAGTTGACCTGGTTTCGTTGTCGTGTCGTATTCCTTAATTTCTAGCATTCCAAATCGACGCATTCCACTGATTGTACGCAATTCGCCAAAAGCACCCCATTTTGAGAAAAAAGGTCGATTGATAGACATATAATCGGCAAAACGGTCACGGCAGATCGGCATAGGGCGGTATTCACCGTTGATAAGCATCCCAAGAAACTCGAGCGCAGAAGAATAAGCATGCCCATCTTTTTCATAAGTACCAAGAAGTTCTGCGCCGTAACGTTTTAATGATTGACCTAAGGTCCTGTTAATGTCATTGAGGGATTTAATACACGACTCTTGCCGCATCCTTTTTTCATCAAGCGTTTCGCGTTCATGCTGAGAGAAGAATGACATAACTTTATCAGCTATAGGCTGGAAAATGACAGTTAGATACAGGTCATTGACCATAAGATTATAACCAGTGAAACTTTGGCGATATTTTTCGTCAAGTTGGTAGCAAAACATTTTATCAAATGCTGAATCAGGATACTCGTAAACTCGACGACGTACAATATGTGTCCACAGTGATAGATTGGCTGATGAAATCCCACGTAGAGTGTTGTTTAGTTCTTTAGTCCACTGAAAAATATCTTCTTCTGAAGCACTTTGATGCGAGCACCCATCAATCTTCCAAACCGAAAGATACTCTGCATTTTTGGTAGAGATAATCGTATCGGTAATGTGGTGCGAATAAGGTATGAACAAGCTTACTGGGGTCTCTGATGCGAGGCGGTTGACATTTTCAATAGCTGTCATGCTTGTCTCCTTTTGCGGTAGTTAGAGGGACTGTAACTTGATGCACCCCAAAAGCTTTTATTACGGTTGCGGAATTTGGTATCGATCCACAGCCACCAAATACGGAATGCTTTATCATCATTCTTAGTAATTTGCGCCATAATAAACCATAAAGGCACTGCAATAAGCCACAAAAGGATGTTTATTGTCATGGCAACAATAGCTACACTCGTAATCATCACTATAAGTGGCATCATTGGTACGCCCCAAATCGTTGGAACACGAGTTGCTCCTTTGAATAAGGGAAATGCTTCTTGCTTTCGTGGCTTCATAAGTGGCTCCGATTATGTGATATGAAACAATATACTGCTAATATAAAATGCTGCACTAGCGATGAGAACGCTGAATGCCCATCGCAGAAATATAGCTTTCGTGATGATGCGAAACGCATAAATAAGTAATAGAAATAAAAGAATAATAGCACCAGCAATCGGAATGAATACACTAAGCCCGTATTGTACACCTATGAGAAGGTTTATGCTATTTACTTTCTCTTGAGCATATGCAAATTGAGTTTCCAAAAACACAATCAAAGTTGTAAGGACAATACTAATTTTGTTGTCAACTTTTGTTTGAAGAGTATTTGATCGTTTCATCTTCTCGCTCTTATTACAGTTGAAGTTGTTATAAACACATCCATTCATTTGCAGTACAAATAAAATTACTGTTATGATATCCACAACAAGAAGTGGACAGAGGAACCATTTAAAAAGAAATATCTCATACTATTTTAATTACATAACCAATATAAATTAAGCTTTGACGATATATTCATTATTTTTACGTATATTAGGCAATGCTAATAATAATTGTTGAGCATAATAGTATAACTGTAGCAGCAACAGAAATATGAAATAATTCTAATCCATTTATTCTTACATACCTCCAAAATTCAAGTTTAGGTACATATAAGATAAGTCATAAAACGTAATCATAGCTGTAAAAACTATAATGCTCTGGCTATTTTTATTAAAAGTTATTCAATTTCCTATCTTGATATATTCAGAATATGTTATAATAACATAGTTACAACTGTAGCCATCGCAGTAATTTTTATTGTAGACTATTACATGAAGGATATTTAATCTTTATCATAGTATTCATCCTAAATGATATTAAGACTGCTACAGATAGAGCCACTTTAGATGTGTTACAAAAAGCGACTCTATAGCGTCATTTCTATTTAAGAGCTTCCTTTAGATAAAAGAAACATTCTACATCACGCGATTTCATGATCTATATTTCATGCTAGTTGGCAGAAAATACAAATGCAACAAGTTCACTTGCTGAGCCTGCAATAATAACGCCAGCACCCCAGCGTACGAATGTATCTTTTCCAATGTAGCGTCCAGCGTAACCAATTGCTAAAAATAGAAGTATGACGGCAGCTGCAATAGGGATAATTTTATTCAAATCTTTTTGAATTGCTGTTAAAATACTTTCTGCTTTTTTCAATTTGTCAACTTGTGCATACACAGGATGAGTCATAAAAAACGCAGTTACAGCTATAGTTGCTGCGGTGAATTTATTATGAATTGTACGAAAAATACTTGATTTTTTCATGTTCTTTTTACCTTAATAAAAATTAAAACCACCCAATGCTTTCTTAGTTTATGTCACAAAAAATAAAATTATATAATATTGCTATTATCCAAGAAGCCCCTTTAAGCAAAAAAACATTCCGCACCGTGTGATCTTATGATCCATGTTTCATGCTAGTTAGGAGAAAATACAAATGTAACAAGTTCACTTGCTGAACCTGCAATAATAACGCCAGCACCCCAGCGTACGAATGTATCTTTTCCAATGTAGCGTCCAGCATAACCAATTGCTAAAAATAGAAGTATGACAGCAGCTGCAATAGGGATAATGGTATTTAAATCTTTTTGAACTGCTTTTAAAATAGTTTCTGCTTTTTTTAATTTTTCAACTTGTGCATACACAGGATGAGTCATAAAAAACGCAGTTACAGCTATAATTGCTGCGGTGAATCTATTATGAGTTGTACGAAAAATATTCGATTTTTTCATGTTTTTTTATCCTAATCAAATTTAAAGCTACCATGAATAACTCCTCTTTCACGAAGAAATTTAAAGAGATATTTCGGATCAGCCCACACTCTTAGTTTTCCTCTTTGTGTAAGCAACGTATACAAACTTGGCTCACCAGTTACTGGGTCATCCGCAACAAACGTAAAATACCATTCTCTTTCTGAACGCATCACGATTGTAACTTCACGCGCTGCTTTCTGACTAAATGCTTTATCAACGCTGCTTTGCTCGATCATCTTCATTATTTTGCCCTCAATTAGAAAAGATTTCATCTAATCTTACTAATTAGAGCTTTAATATTTCTTTATCTAGTTTTCATTATTGCACCTTATCAAAATTATAGTTTCCATTAATAAATGGTAAGTTGCCATTATTCTTGGCTCCTTCTTAAGGAAAGAAAATCTTCTGCTGTGAAAGCATCATGGACACCACTTGCTTGATGTTTGAATGCATCTGCTTGTTCTTCCAAGATAACAGGAAGAGGATCTGTTTGAACCGTTTGCTTTTGTTCATCCATATAAAGCTCCGAAGATTCCTGCATTTTCTCAGGATCAGGTGTTTTTGCTCCAACGTATGCAGCAACTTCTTGCACATAGGTATTGGTAAAACCATCTTCGAAGTTACTAGATCTGTAAAAATCTAGTGCAACTCGTACAATTTGTTTAGAGTTATATTGCAATGCTTTTTGTTTAGAGCAATGAGCAGAAACAGTTTGTACACTTCTAAAATTTTTGTATAAATAAAACACATTAGAACGAAAGAAATCAAATAATTCCAAATCTCTGACACTTATTTGCTTTAAATTTGCGTCAAAATTATGTTTATTTCGCCTAAATTGTTTAACTGATGTAATTGTGTTCTCGAACGTAAAGGGATGAGATGATAATTTGTAATTCTTATTTATATCGCATGTATAAACGCTCTCCCACGACTCTTGCATGGTGATTGCTTGAAACGCCATGAGATGCGTAGTAGGCATGCATACAGAAGCAAGTGCTATGAAATTAGAAGCAATCATAAATAATACACCTGATAGAGAAAATCTTATTAATATAAACACCAATTCTGTGTGCTTTTTCCAAGCGTTGGTACACTACATTTCTATAGTACGAAGTGAATCTATAGCGCGAAGTGAAATTGTTCAATTTACAACACACTCTGTGGCTGTAAGTTTGACATTTTCCAAGAATGTTTTTAACATGTGACGATGTCTGATTAATCACGTGAACGCATGGGAAAAAGTCTAACATATGACGCCGACCAATAGTATGGCTACTGTATTTACGGAACAAGAGGATATCTTTAAATGACAACCGCTTTTTGAAGGAGAGAGAGGCTAATTGTTTTGCGTAATTCTTGCACTGCTTCAACCTTTCTGAAGGATATAGATATGAAGCTAAAACCTGTCGTATATGAGGGTATCCTTTATCATCAAAATAAACTATACCGCTATTATACGTAGAGGGCTTGTCCTTTATCACATACTGCCATAGTTTATAAAGTGGCGGTTTGTACTTACTTTTGACTGCTGATTTATAAAAATCAGAGGAGTGCAGGAGAGCTTTCACACCCCAATTACCAATTTCAGTGATCGAACTGAAAAAGGGTACGGCTGTGATAGCTGAGACACAAATAAAAAACTCTTCATGGTCCAAAGTACATCTCCGTCAATAATATTCATCGTAATTATAATTACGACAACAAATTCGACAAAAATCGTATATAATTGTGTTAAAAATATGGCAAAATATAATTCTTTTTTTGCAAGGGGAGTAAGAAGGTGAATGATCTCAAAAATATGAATTTTGATGAGCTGCAAGAAATGCGGATTCAGATCGATGCAGAATTAAGAAAACGGCAAGAAAAAGAGAAGCAAAATGCGCGGCGAAAAATTCTTGAAATTGCCAATGCTTATGGAATTGATATTGCTGACCTTGTGAACAAAGAGCGCCATTATAGAAATCCTAATAACCAATGGGAATTATGGAATGGGCGTGGGCGTAGACCTAAGTGGGTTAAAGAATGGTTGGAAAATGGTTATAAGCTTGAAGAGCTAGAAGTGACATAACACTATTATGGTGTTTTCAAGATATTAAGAATGTAAAGAAATAGGCAATTGACAGTGTGTTTTTTGCTCATTCGATACATACAAACCTGAGCGGACATGTTAAATGTTCTAGGGTAGTTGAATAAAGCTATAAAAAATATAAAGGTAGTTATTCAAATAAAAAACTACACTATTTAAGCATATTTTTGGCATACTGATTCGTAAAATAGTCGTCTGATGAAACAATCTTTTATGATTGAAAATGCATCTCGGTGTATGTGGTTTGTTCATCATATATGATTTTTGTTCCTCCTTTATAAGACTGTATACATCAGATATCAGCTTTATCTTTTGACTATCCTTGTGGTTGAAGTGAGAAAGTGTTTTATGAAATTTTTTTGTGTTTGATGTTGGTTATTTTGATTCTATAGATCTTGTGACATATGTTAAAATGTTTGCACTCAAAATTCATTGTTGTGCACTAATGAATAGAGAGTGAATTGCAAGTCAAAAGTTGAGCAATTCTCTTATTCCTATCTGTTTTATTTAACTGAGTAGAAGAGAAGAGGTTGCGATATAAAAGCGATATATTGATTTATAATGATCATTCATTGTTTTGAATGTTAAATAAGATTTTCCTATTTTAATCTCTTTATTATAATGAAACAATTTTGCACATTGTGGGATAGAGTTTGCACATTGTGGGATAGGGATAAAATAAATTTTCTGAGCTTAACGAGTAAGAATGCTTCTTGTAATCATTTCAATGTGAAAGTTATCATAACATTGAAAGCTAAAAAATAGAAGAATGGCATTGGCTATCATGATGGTGTTGGTTTGTATTTGGCATAAAGTCAAGATGGTGATGCACAATGGATTTCGTGTTTACCTTTTGCGGGTGCTTTTGAACAGTGGATTTTAAAGCAATACGAGAAGTTCTCTAAAGGGGGCGTGAATATTAATAAAGTAGGCGTAAATGCATGATACGATAGTGTTTTGTATTTCGTGTGAAGAGCTGTTTTAAATTCATGCGTAAGATGATTGTGGCAGTAGGTTTTTGATAGTTTTCTGTATAGCATCATGGTTTCTTCTAAAACCATGTATTTTTAAATATAAACGAAAAGTTTATCTTGAAAGAATAGAGCTTTAACTCATAGATTGCGAAAAGGAAAACAATGTGTGTTTGTCATAAAGCAAAATACTATGATTTTTGTATATTTTGCTTAAAGTGGGAGACCATGTAGGAGACGTGGGGCATTGGGGGTGAGACCGGAAGCTTCCTGAATAAAGTATTTTTTCATTTTTGGTGTTTGATTAACAATTCCAAGGCCGGTGTCGCGAAGCATTCGCAAGAGAGGATTATCATTAGAAAAAAGTTGATTAAGCCAGTCATTGCTCAAAGCCATACGCACAATTTCAAAACGTCTCCAACTTTGGTAGCGTTCTAAAGTTGTGAGGGAGCCAATATCAAGCCCCAATCGTGCTGTTTCAATAATAACTTCAGCAAGAGCAGCACTGTCGCGTAATCCTAAATTGAGTCCTTGTCCTGCAATGGGATGGATTGTGTGAGCGGCATCGCCAACGAGAGCAAAACGAGATTTAATGCATTGACGTGTTAAAGAAAGTCTCAAAGGAAAAGCTTGACGTTCACCATTCCAAGAGAGTTTCCCAAGTCGATGACCAATGCGTTTTTCAAGCTCTGTTTCGAAAATGAGAGCATCCGCTTTGAGATAATATTGCGCAGTTTTATGGTGCTCATTCCATACAATGGCAGATCGATGACCTTTAAGAGGAAGAAGAGCAAAAGGTCCAGCAGGTAAGAAATGTTGAATTGCTTGCCCATGATGGGGTTTTTCATGTTCAACTGTGCATATAATCGCTGTTTGTTTATAAGGGTGAGAAAAGTTTTTAAGTCCTGATTTCTCGCGTAATTTCGAATGTATTCCATCAGCTGCGATCAGCAATTTTGTTTGCCAAATTTTTTCATTGCTTAAAGTGACAGCTGTGCATTGGTCTTCTTGGTGAAAATCAATGACACGCGTGTTTGTGATGACAGTGATATTCAGATCTTCTGCACGCTTTTTTAAAACGTGGATGAGTGTTCTCTGTTCCACCATAGCAGCGAAGGGCTCATTGGGGGCAACATCTCCTTCAAAGGTTAAAAGAGTTGGTCTGACAGGATCATTTGTGCGTGTATCTGTGATAATCATTGAATGAATGGGTTGGGCATGAGAATGCATATATTCCCAACATTGCAATTGTTTGAACATACGAATAGAAGCTGCAGAAAGGGCGATGGTTCGTATATTAGAAGTGGGAATATCTTCTTGGGGAGCGTCATCAACGATCTTAATTTTTAAATCAGGAGCTGCTTGTTTGAGCGCTATTGCCAACGTTAAACCAACAGCCGCTCCTCCTGCAATAAGGATATCGCATTGTCTTATGCTTTTATGAGATTTTGTATTTTTATTGGATTTTATACGTTTATCGGGATCACAATACACAATGCTTTGTTCCATTGTTGGCAGTTTCTTTATTTTTAAATGAGATATCTTTCTTTAACAATACCTTAAATATTTTTATTTCTTTCTTTAAAGGGTGAGTTTCCTCTCTTCATTTTTGTTTATCAAAGTCTAGCTTCCCTTTGATTATCATTTATGCTTATCACTTATTGTTGTCCACCTCATAACCTTGCTGAGAAAATTTTGCTCTGATGTTCCATTCTATACTTGATTTGTACAAAATAAACCATTTGTGCAAAATAAACCTGAAATCAGACAGGGATGATATGGTGCTTTATAATACGCTGAATATATCTTATGATTATCACCTTGAAGGAAAATTTCTTACCGTATTACGGGTAGAGAAGTTGTTATGTTTATGATGGTTAAAACCGTATTAATATTTTGCGGTCATAATTTTCTAACTCTTTGTAATGCGAATAATGCGTAATGTGTAATGCAAATAATGCGTAATGCGAAAGTTTTGTATTTGGAATTAATGAATGCACCAAAGTTCTTCTTCTTATGATTCATTAGAGGCACAAAAATCTTATGGTTTGCAGCTCGGTGAAATGTTTTTACGCCAGATTGGTGTTTTTATTGGGCTTGGGCTTTTAAGCTTCATTGTTTTTTGTGTGCTCGCTTTAGCGACTTGGAATGTTGCAGATCCATCATTAACCTATGCAAGTGCAAATAAGATTACAAATTTTATGGGATGGCCTGGGGCAATTTTTTCAGATTTTGTCATGCAGTTTTTTGGTTTGGCAAGTCTTGGTATTTTGCTGCCACCATTATTTTGGTCTTTTCTTTTGTTGGCACAAAAGAATATCCACAATGTGATTTTTCGTCTTTTTTTGTGGATGATATCAACGATTTGTTTTTTAGTTTCTTTTGCTCTTATGACGCCTCTTGCTCCTTTCACCTATTGGCCATTGCCGATGGGGTTGGGAGGAGTTTTGGGAGATAAAGTTTTAAATGTTGCTTATGTAATCTTGCCTGTCCTTCTTTCTCCTTTTCAGAATGTGCTTTTGGGTATTGTCCTTAATCTGTTAGGTTTTTTAATAGCTGCTTTTTCAGGTAATGTGATATGGCGGCGTCAGACACATAAAAGAAAAATAAAAAAGAGGCAGAAAAGAGAGACTGTAGATCCAGTTTTTGAGGTGTCAGAAGATACTGAAGAGGAAGAGAAGCACGGTTTCTTTGCTACAACTTTTGGGGCTATTTTGCATCTTTTTTATTTTTTACAAGCGCGTTTTTTTCGTTTTTTCTCTTTAAAAAATCGTTCTCAAAGACAAAAGAAATCATTGGATCGGATTGAACCAATGTTCGGCGATGAAAAAACACAAAGTCAGAAACATCAAGATAAAGAATCTGCTTCTCCGGCGAAAAAGCGTATTTTAAAGTCTTTAAAGGTTTCTTCAAACAGTGGTTTTCTTCTTCCACTTTTAGATTATCTTGCTGTTTCACCGCCAGCAGTACGAGATACAAAACTTTCTCCTGTCGCTTTAAAAGCTAATTCTCAGGAACTTGAGGGAATTTTGTTAGATTTTGGCGTTAAGGGAAAGATTATTGATGCGCGTCCTGGTCCGGTGGTCACTTTGTATGAATTTGAACCGGCTGCTGGTATTAA
The DNA here is from genome assembly GCF_040545385.1 of Bartonella japonica. Taxonomy (NCBI): domain Bacteria; kingdom Pseudomonadati; phylum Pseudomonadota; class Alphaproteobacteria; order Hyphomicrobiales; family Bartonellaceae; genus Bartonella; species Bartonella japonica. The sequence continues at coordinate 67,163 of NZ_JBEPLT010000001.1, read as the reverse complement.
ATCTTCTCGTATCATTGGTTTAGCAGATGATATTGCACGTTCGATGCGTGCGGTTTCGGCGCGTGTTGCTGTGGTTCCAGGACGTAATGTGATTGGAATAGAATTGCCCAATGCAAAGCGTGAAATGGTTTATTTACGGGAAATTTTGCAAGCGAAAGAATTTATTGAGAGCAAAGCAAAATTAGGACTTGCTTTGGGCAAGACAATAGGTGGGGAATCGGTTATCGCAGATTTAGCAAAAATGCCACATCTTTTGGTGGCAGGGACAACAGGATCGGGAAAATCTGTTGCCATTAATACGATGATTTTGTCGCTTCTTTATCGGATGACACCTGAACAATGCCGTCTCATTATGGTGGATCCGAAAATGCTTGAACTTTCTGTTTATGATGGCATCCCCCATTTATTAACACCCGTGGTGACAGATCCTAAAAAAGCGGTGGTTGCACTTAAATGGGCTGTTCGTGAAATGGAAGAGCGCTACGGTAGAATGTCAAAACTGAGTGTTCGCAATATTGATGGATTTAATGCACGTGTCAAAGAGGCAGAAAGTCAGGGGGAAAAAATGGTGCGTTCCATTCAGGTTGGATTTGATCATAAGACTGGAGAGCCCCTTTATGAGACAGAAACACTTGATTTTAGTCCTATGCCTTATATCGTTGTCATTATTGATGAAATGGCTGACTTGATGATGGTGGCTGGTAAGGACATTGAAGGAGCGGTTCAACGCTTAGCACAAATGGCGCGTGCTGCCGGTATTCACGTGATTATGGCAACTCAGCGCCCTTCTGTGGATGTGATTACCGGAACAATAAAAGCCAATTTTCCTACACGCATTTCTTTTTCTGTGAGTTCAAAAATTGACAGCCGAACTATTCTTGGAGAACAGGGGGCTGAGCAATTGTTGGGACAAGGAGATATGCTCTTCATGATGGGAGGAGGCCGCATCCAGCGCGTTCATGGACCTTTTGTGGCAGATGATGAAGTTGAGCAGGTTGTCGCGCATCTCAAAGCGCAAGCTCTACCTGATTATTTGGAAACTATTACACAGGAAATTGAAGAAAATGATACAAATATTTCTTTGACTACTCCTGCAGCAGATGACCCCTATAGCCAAGCTGTTGCCGTTGTCCTTCGTGACCGTAAAGCTTCAACTTCTTACATTCAACGCCGCTTGGGTATCGGCTATAATCGTGCTGCTTCATTGATTGAGCGGATGGAAGAAGAAGGTATTATTAGTGCTGCAAACCATGCGGGTAAAAGAGAAATTTTGGTGCCTGCAGAAGAAGAAACTTTTTGAACTCAAAATCTCTTTTAAAAATCTTTTTATTGTTGTTTCAGACAATAGATATTTAAAGAAATATAGAGTTTTATAATTTGTTACTTGCATAGGGTAAATAAGATGCTTCTTGTGGGTGTTTAAAAGGTTTTTATCACTAAAAAGAACCTTTAACTTTGTTGGATCATTGTTTTGAAACTCTCTATTCTTCGTTTGATTATAAGCTGCGCTGCTTTATTTTGTGAGTAGATGAAGGAAAAGTCTATGAGTTTAGAAAATTATGTGGGTGAAAAGGGAGTTTTTGCGCTTGTGGAAGTCTACATACGGATTGACTCTTTGGGGAAAGTATTCCGTAAGAAATCGTAGAAAATGGTATGAATATTTTTGTAACATCTTCTTCAACCGATAATCTTTATAATTAAGTTATTGCTCTTTGTGATTATAAAGTTTTTTCTTACATTTAATGTTGTTTAGGTTATGGCTTATAAGCTGCACTGCTCTATTGTTTTGGTGTATGGAGGGGTATCATTCGCGCTGCAAATCATATAGGTAAACGGGAAATTTTGGTGTTGCGGGAGAATAATCTTTAGAATAATCTTTTTGAAATAAGGGTCTTTGAATAGTTGTTTCAAATAATATCTTTTAGAGAAAGGCACTCATCGTTTGCTTAAATTATAAGATACATAGGTATTACTTGGGAGAATTTTTATGAGAACGTTTTTTTTACCACAAAGAAAAATCTTTGGGTTTTTGGGAGTTGCGACTTTTTTATGCTTAACTTTTCCTGCTTTTTCACAATCATCTCATAAAGTATCACGGGTGCAGAATAGTGCACGGGCACAGAATATTGCCAATCACTTTGCAGCAATTAAAACAATGACAGGTGATTTTATTCAGTTTAGTCCAAAGGGAAAAATGTCTCAAGGGACATTTTATTTAGAACGTCCAGGAAAAATTCGTTTTATTTATAAAAAAATACCTTTACAGATTATTTCAGATGGTCAATTCGTTGGCATTAATAATCGTGCTCTCAATACTTGGAATTTTTCACAGCTTTTTCAAACACCAATGAAGTTTCTGTTAGATAATAAAATTGATTTATCATCAGGACGTTTATTGGCATTTCGTGAAGATCCAGGGGCCGTGACGATCGTTCTAAGGGATAAAAGCATTGGAGCAGGACAAATAAAAATGGTATTTGATTCTAAAAGTTATGCGTTACGGCAATGGACAATAGTAGATCAACAGAATTTAGAAACGACTGTTCAAATCATGAATGTGCGGACAGGGGTGAGGTTTGTTGATGGTATGTTCACCCTTCCTTCTAAGAAATAGTGTGATGTTATGCCATCAGAATTGAAACAGAGATTTTTTCGTGTTGCGACTTGGAATATTAACTCCATTCGTTTACGTCTTTCGCAGGTTTTGCAGTATTTGGATATGTTTTCTACAGATGTTCTGTGTTTACAGGAAACAAAATGTCCAGATGCATTGTTTCCAATTGAGGCTTTTGAGGCAGCTGGCTATAAACATATCGCATTGAATGGACAAAAATCCTACAATGGTGTGGCAATTGTTTCACGTTTACCTTTTAAAAAGGTTGAAAAACGTTTCTTTTGTCAAAAGCAAGATTGCCGGTATATTTCGGTCATTGTTGAGGTTAATGGCAGGGACATACTTATTCATAATTTTTATGTTCCCGCTGGGGGAGAGGTGCCTGACGCTGATGCGAATGAAAAATTTCGTCATAAACTCGATTTTCTAGAAGAAATGTCTTCCATTCGTGCTGATCATGGAAAAGGTCTTTCTTCTCTTTTGCTGGGTGACTTAAATATTGCTCCTTTTGAAGATGATGTTTGGTCTCATAAGCAATTGTTGACAGTTGTAAGTCATACACCCATTGAAACTGAGCGTTTACAAGCTTTGTGTTGCCAAGGCGGGTGGATCGATCTTATGCGTTTGCATATTCCTGTTCCCACGAAGCTTTACACATGGTGGAGTTATCGTGCATGCGATTGGGCGCTTGCGGATCGGGGTCGGAGACTTGATCATATCTGGTCTTCTCCTGATTTAGCACCTTTTGTAGCTGATATTTCAGTTTTTCGTGATGCACGGGGGTGGGAACAGCCTTCAGATCATGTTCCAGTAGAAACCATATTTAACTTTTCATGCTGATCTTGCCATAAGAAGAGCTGATCTTGCTATAAGAAGAATAGAGGTAATGAAATATTAATAGTTTTTTTGAAAATAAGCGGAGGGATAAATAAGAGCAGAGCAAAAATTCGAATGAGATTCTTTGAAAAGATTTGCTTTATAATGCTTTTTTGCATTTTTTATCTTATCTAGTTGATCATCATTTTCGGAAGATATTTTTTCAATCTTATCAATTTTTTGGTAACGATCGGCTCGATGAAGAGGTCTTTGATTGTAGTTGCTTTTATATATTTTACACAAAATGTATTTAATTTTTACAGTGAGTTTGTAATAAAAATACAGAAAATAAAATATTAATAAATTAATTCTAGAAATAATCAGAAAAATGAATACAGGACAAAAGTTTTGTATGTGTTTGTATAAAGTGTTGGTTTTATAGTAATTTTTTGTATTTTATGCTGTATAAATGTATGGGTTTCTTCATTTTTAAAAGATATTTTTTAAGTTCTATCTGTTTTGTATAAGAAGGTATTCAAATAAATAAGCGTTTAAATTGTGTTTATTTTTGTGCAGTTTGTTCAATTTGTACAAACTGTATTTGATTTTTTGTGCTGAGTTTGAAATAAGAACTATAGTAAATAAAGTAATAATAAACTGATTCTGAAACTAAGCGGAATAATGGATGCAGAGAAAAAATCTCAAATGGGGAGCTTTAAAAAGTTTACTTTATATTGCTTTTTTATGTTTTTTTATGCTGTCAGGATGTATGGTTGGTCCTAACTACAAGAAGACATTTTTTAAAGTCCCGTCAGTTTGGGGGCAAAAAACTGCTCAGATGAATGGGCAACAGGTTGCTCTTGCGGGATGGTGGCGGCGTTTAGATGATCCTGTTTTAAATTTGTTAATGGATGATGCAATTTCGGGGAATAATAATGTTGCCGTTGCTAAAGCGCGAATTCGCGAAGCGCGTGCAAATTTAGGGCAAGCTGTAGGGTATCTTTTACCCAATGTGTCAAATGCTGTTTCAGGAACCCGCAGTTCTGGACAATCTGGAGCATCTTTTTTAGGTCAATATCATAGTAATTTTGATGCGAGTTGGGAGATTGATCTTTTTGGCGGACATAAACGAGGTGTTGAAGCAGCGCGTTATGGTTTGGAAGCTTCTGTGGAAGATATGCGTGCGACAATGGTAACCTTGTTGGGAGATGTCGCAACAAATTATGTGCAAATGCGTGGTTGGCAACAAAAATTATTTATTGTGCGCCAAATTGCTTTATCACAGCGTAAAACATATCAATTGATGCACGAGAGATTCAAAGCTGGTGATATTTCTGAGCTTGATGTTTCAAATGCGCGCGCGCAAATGGCAAATACAGAAGCAGATATATCACAGATGGAAGCGAATGTGGCAATGAGCATTCATCGCCTTTCTGTCTTGACAGGTCGCGTGCCGACAGCTTTGAAGGATATTTTGCAAAAAAATGCGCAACAGGCTAAAATTCCACAGCCAAAATGGCCGATTCCAGCAGGAATTCCAGCTGAGATTTTGTTAACACGGCCAGATTTACGACGCGCAGAGCGCCAATATGCGCAGGCTACGGCTCGGATTGGTCAACATCAAGCAGAGCTTTATCCATCACTTACTTTAACAGGTAATATTTCAACAGTCGCAACGGCAATTGGTCAAATCTGGAGAGACTCAACGATTGCATGGTCTTTTGGTCCAGGTTTTCGTGTTCCCTTTTTTAATGGAGGGAAGGTTATGGCTTCTGTTGCTGTAGCACGTGCGCAGCGCGATCAAGCTTTTATTGCTTATAGAGCTGCTGTGTTGGAAGCTCTAGAAGATGTAGAAAATGCACTTGTGAAATTAACTAAGGAACGACAGCGCTTAGAAAAACTCGTTGTAGCTAATGCAGCTTCTTTGCATTCCTTAAAACTCTCACGAAGCCTCTTTGACAATGGGAATACGAGTTTTCTTGAATTGTTAAATGCTGATCGTTCTTATTATTCTTCTCAAATGGCACTGAAAGACAGCCAGATTTCTTTGGTTACTCATTATATTGGCCTGATGAAAGCATTAGGCGGTGGTTGGGATGGCGTTGTTGATGTGTCCCGTTCAGAGGTGGTTGATGGTGTTATCTCTTCACGGACGAAGGTAGGAAAATGAAAAAAGGCTGGATTAAAAATTTCATTATAAAACGCAAAAAACTTTCCTTCTTTTTAGCAAGTCTTTTTCTCATTATTTTTCTGTTATGGTTGCGGGCTCTTTTTGTGGGAACCACACCGTCAACTTATATAACAGCAGTGGTAAAGCGTGGTGATATCGAAGAAAGTGTTTTGGCTTCTGGTATTGTACGTCCCTATCGGTTGGTTGCTGTTGGTGCACGCACGACAGGACGTGTGGTGTCTATGCCTGTTTTCCCTGGCAGTATTGTGAAAGAGGGAGATCTTTTGGCAGAAATTGATCCTATAGATCAGGAGAATGATCTGAAAAGAAGAAAATCAGTCTTATCACACTATCATGCTAGCTTGGTGGAGCAAGAAGCTTATCTTTCTCTGGCTCGAAAAAATTTAGAGCGTCAGAAAAAAATGATTGAGTCACGAGCAATTTCACGGGCTAATCTCGATGATGCGGAAACACAAGTTAAAATACGTGAGGCGCAAATCGCTCAACTTAAAGAACAGATTGTACAAGCACAAATTGATGTGAATAGCGCAGAGGTCAATTTGGGCTATACACGTGTGACTGCACCTTCAGCGGGAACAGTTTTAGCAACAGTTGTTGAAGAAGGGCAGAATGTTAATGCCGTTCAATCTGCTCCAACAATCGTTATTTTAGGTGATTTATCAAAGATGACTGTTAAAGCGCAAATCTCAGAAGCTGATATTCTTAAAGTTCAGGCTGGACAGCCTATCTATTTTACAGTTTTAGGCAATTCACAGCGACGTTATGAGGGAATTTTAGAAAGAATAGAGCCAGCTCCTGAATCCATTCGTGCAGATGTGAGTATTAATCCTGGTATGGGAGGAAATTCTAGTTTAGGCTTATCGGCTATCTATTATAATGGAATTGTGCATGTTGATAACAAAGACAATTTTTTGCGTACTTATATGACTGCTCAAGTCCATATTATCCTAGGTCGTGCTCAGAATGTCCTCTTGGTTCCAAGTGAAGCTTTACGAGATGAGACAAAAGAAAATAAAGAGAATAAAGCATGGGTTTTCGTCTTGGAGGGACGAAACAAAGTGGTTCCTAAACAAGTGACAATTGGGCTGAATAATAAAGTTGTGGCTGAAGTTGTTTCAGGGCTTGAGGAGGGCGATGTGGTTATTACAGGCTCACACAGTGGAATGAAATCAGAAACTTCTGGTGTATATAACGAAGATGAGATGTAAGCCATGAAAACAGAGGAAAAAGATGCTGTTTTCGTTTTAGAAAATATTGTGCGAAAATTTCCTGCTGGGGAGAAATTTGTTACTGTTTTGAAAAACGTTAACCTCACCATTAAGCGTGGTGAAATGGTAGCAATTGTAGGTTCTTCTGGTTCAGGAAAATCTACATTGATGAATATTTTAGGCTGCCTCGATCGACCAAGTTCTGGGCGCTATTGGGTTTCAGGGAAGGAAACAGCGCACCTTTCTAGTGATGAATTGTCAGCTTTGCGGCGAAATCATTTTGGATTTATTTTTCAGCGTTATCATTTATTGGGTGAATTAACAGCGCTTGGAAATGTCGAAATTCCAGCTATTTATGCAGGTTGTACACCGGAAATAAGAAAAAAGCGTGCAAAAGATCTTTTAACGCGCTTAGGTATGGGGGATCGGATAAATCATCGTCCAGCACAGCTTTCAGGTGGTCAACAACAGCGTGTCTCTATTGCTCGGGCGCTGATGAATAATGCCGAAGTTATTCTTGCTGATGAACCAACCGGTGCATTAGACAAAAAAAGTGGACAAGAAGTGTTGCGTATTTTAGATGAGCTTCACCAAGAAGGGCACACAATTATCATGGTGACACATGATATGCAGGTAGCTGAAAGAGCAGATCGTATCATCGAAATCAGTGATGGAGAAATTATCTCTGATAATGTTTCAAAGGCTGCAAAAAAAAGAACAAGCAATCAACTTCTTCATGAAAAACAAAAACTGCAAGACCAAAAATTGCTCGGTTCTTTTCGTTCTTTTGTGGAGCGTTTTCGTGAGGCATTTGTCATGGCTTTGTTGGCAATGAATGCTCATCGGATGCGGACGTTTCTAACAATGCTTGGGGTGATTATCGGTATTGGAGCCATTATTGCAATGGTGGCTCTGGGGAATGGAACACGCGAAAAAATATTGGAAAATTTTAAGAGCTTGGGGTCCAATACATTAACAATTTTTCCAGGAAAAAGCTTTTCCGATCCACAAGCAGATAAAATAACTAGTTTGGTCGAAGCTGATGCAGAAGCTCTTTCTGGGTTACCTTATGTTTCTGGTGTAACGCCTCAGCTTTCAGTGAATGCGACTGTGCGTTCTGGTGCAGTTGAAGTTAATGCTGTGGTTTCTGGGGTGGGAGAACAGTTTTTTCAGACACAGGGGCTGGATGCTGTGGAAGGACAGTTGTTTGATCAAAAAAGTGTGCATGATCGGTCGGTTGATCTTGTCATCGAAAAAGAAGCAATACCTGTTCTTTTCCCTCATAGCCGTGAAAGCCCACTTGGAAAAATTGTCTATGTGGGGAAGGTGCCAGCACGTATTGTGGGTGTTGTGGATCCACAAAATAGTGGAGGTGCCTCGAGTACGTTGCAGATTTATTTGCCCTATACAACAGTGCAAACCCGTTTTCTTGGAACAACGCAGGTTCGTGCAATTATGGTTAAAATTGCTGATCATATCGATTCACATTTGGCAGAAACTATGGTGAAGCGTTTTCTTATTATGCGGCATGGTGAAAAAGATTTTTTCATTAGAAATTCGGAATTTTTTCGTAATCGTATCATGGAAAGTACGCATATCTTAACACTTCTGGTATCTTCAATCGCAGCAATTTCATTGATTGTGGGTGGAATTGGGGTGATGAATATTATGCTCGTCACTGTTTCTGAACGCGTCAATGAAATTGGTGTACGTATGGCAGTTGGAGCGCGTCAGGGCGATATTTTATTGCAATTTCTTATTGAAGCGATTTTAGTTTGTGTCATTGGTGGTGGATTAGGAATTCTACTTGGACTCTCTATCGGAGGCTTGTTTTCTTTGTTGAAGGCACCTATCCATCTGATTTATACGATTGATTCAATCATACTATCCCTTGCTTTTTCAACAATCATTGGAATATGTTTTGGTTTTTCACCAGCTCGGCAAGCTTCACGGCTTGATCCTGTTGTCGCTCTTTCGCGTGATTAAGCCTCAATAGTTGTAAAAATATGATTAGTTGTAAAAGATATGGTTATTGTGTTCGTACGGGGTGCAAGATTTTAGCTAATGACTGTTCAATAAGGTGGTTTGGAGTGTCTTTATTTAACACAAAAGCCTTTAGGATATAGCAGAAAATAAGGATATTTTTTGTTACTCCTTGATTGTGGTGATAGGAAATATGGAAGTAACCTTCATAAGGTGATTTATTAAGTGTGTTTGCTTCTTTTTTAAATTTTCAGCGGTGATAGTTTATAGATCATTATCGATTTGATCTTTATGAGTATGACGCAAAGGATTTGTACAAACAATTGTAAAAAAGGAAGCAAACTCAAAATACAGTCATTATATAGACTTGAATCGTTTTGATATATTGAAATAGAAGAATGCGCATTTGATTGACCTGTTGAATAATGCTTTCAGTTTTGCTCTTTTTCACAGGATAAGCAATAAAATTGATGTCAGGCATTAAATATTTAAGTTCACGCAAAGAACGCCATATGTGGTAATCATGGGTGACGATATAAAGTGTGGTATAGTGATGTTTTTTGATCCAATCGGCGCTTTCTTTTGCATTTCCTTTTGTATTAATGGCTTTATGTTCAAGATCAACGCAACAATTTAAGAGTTGTGGAGCGATATGTGCGTTGTGCGTAAGATTCTTGAGATTGGTTGTTGTGTTTACTCCACTGATTAAGAGTCGCGAACCAAGCCCCTTTTGTAAGAGATCCAGTCCCGTCTCTATTCGATTTTCTCCACCTGTGAGAACGATAATAGCATCTGCTTTTGGTAAAGGATTTGGCGGTTGAAGTTGCTCAATTTTTTCAGAAAAAACAATGAAACTAATCCAAAAGAGAAAAACAAATATTAAAAGAGTGAGTGCTGTCGGTGGAAAATAGCGAAATAAGCAGTGAAGATGCCATTTATATATGGCATTCTTTTTCAGTGAATGCTCTAAGTTATTTTGTCTCAATGATTTGGAATTGTGTAAATTGTAAGTCATGAAATTAAAATAAGCCGTTTTCGCATTGATCGATTTTTTTAAGTTGTGCAAGAATGGTTATGCGGTTTGTAAATGTGGTAATAAGAGAAACGAAAAGAATTAGACTCATGATTTTTCCATAGGGGATAGAACTTATGGAAAAATGTCCAAACAAGGCTATGATTTGTTTGGCTTCTACTCCGCCTAGGTTATAGTTTGTCCAAAGGGTAAAAGCAGCGAACAAAAGTGCACTTGTGACACCACCGTATAATGCACCGCGCAGCGCCGTTTTAAAAAAATGCCAGTCAAATTGTCGTGCAATGAAAAAAGGGTCAGTCCCGAGAAAGTATAAGACATTGATAATATGTGCATTTTCTGCGAGTGCATTGCGTGTGGCAAAGATCACTGTAAGTATCAGTGATCCTAGAACCAATGTTAAAATTGAAAAACCAATGAAAACAGTAGTATGTGCCATTGTTGAAAAACGACTTATCCAAACATGGTGATCATCAAACTGTCCCCCCGGAATCTGTGTTTTGATTGCTTGGTTGATTGCTTGAAAGTCGATTTCTTTATTTTCTTTCAGTGTTACAATGATAAGGCGAGGAAGAGGCAATTCACTTAAGCTTAATCCCTTTCCAAGCCATGGTTCGAGCAATTTTTCAGTAGCTTCTTGGTCAACAATTTTGGCATCTTGTATACCATGAAATGTTTTAACGAGTTTAACTGCATCACGAAGAGATTTTTCGATATCAACATTTTCAATGGGGTATATTTGAATGGTTGCTTCGTAACTCACTTGATTGCTCCAACTGTTTGCAGCACGCTGTATTAGATCAACACCAATCAATGTGAGGCTTGAGAGAAATGTCATAATCGCAATCACTGCAACTAGCGCTTGCCCAGAAATGTTACCACTAGGAATAATAGCCGTTGTTTTCTTGTTATCGTTGGTAAAAATTGAGAAAAACTTATTCATGAATTGTCATCCGTGCGTTATGGAGAAGCATACGCCTTGCTGCAACTTGTTCCATCAATGCGATATCATGGGTGGCAATAATGACAGCGGTACCAAAACGGTTTAATTCAATAAATAAACGAAGCAGGCGTTTTGCCAAAGGAGGGTCAACATTGCCTGTTGGTTCATCAGCAAGAAGGATTTCAGGTTGATCAATGAGTGCGCGGGCAATCGCTACCCTTTGTTTCTCTCCACCGGAAAGAACTGGTGGCAGAACATGAATATGATCTCCAAGACCAACCCAACAGAGAAGATCTTCGACTTCACTGCGATAAGTTGCTTCTTCTTGTCCTTTGATTCGTAAAGGTAAAGAGACATTTTCATAAATAGTCATGTGGTCAAGGAGGCGAAAGTCTTGAAAAACGACGCTGATACGTCGTCTTAAAGCGGGAAGCTCTTGTCGTTTGAGCAACGCTGTGTCAATTCCAAAGAGATCAATATGACCGCGAGTTGGTTTGAGTGCTAAAAACATAAGACGCATCAATGAGGTTTTGCCCGCTCCAGAGGCGCCAGTAAGAAATTGAAATGATCCGGGAGGAATATGAAAGCTAATATCACGAAGGACTTCAGGGCCCATTCCATAGCGCAGACCGACGTTTTCAAAATGAATCACTTTTCGTTACCACTTCTGCTTTATTGTGAAGACCTGTATTTTCATTACTTCAAGTTTTCGTTTTATTCATACTTTACGGTTCTCGATAACTGTTTCCAGTTTGTTATTGAAAGACATTGTCTGTAAAAATATGATTAACTTACATTTCCTTATTTTGCCTTTATTTATAATTTTATCAGGAATTCCAAGATGATTCTAGCATAAACATAAAAGCTATTCTTGCTGTTTTTTATTTAGCGATGGTCTTTATTGTGTGGGGGGTGGCACAAGAACTTTTGCTTTTATTCTTTTAAGATTTCGTTTTATTCATACTTCACAATTCTTAAGTTTTTTCTTTTACTATTTGTTTTTTGAGTAGGGGGATTTGTTTGCCAAGAAATTGAAAGGTTTTTTTATTTTTACAACTCATTGATTTATAATGATAATTTAATTTTTTGACTTTGAGCGAAAGTCCTGAATATAATAAAATCACTTATTTTCTTATTATGAATTCATACAGATTATTCGTTTGCACCGGTAAGAGCGACCAATGTGCGAATAAATCATGGAAAAAAAGCATAAATATGCCTCTTGTGGACTGCTTAAATGTAAAAGCAATCGGAATATAAGAAGCTGGCAAAGAGAATGATACTCCCAATTTGTACCTTAACCGATGATTTTAATGGAAACACTGAAATAGCAAAAAGGCTAAAGTTATCAATAATTTTTTACATTAATCTGTGGCTTTTCTGTTTTGGCGATGAGCGATAAGGTCATCAAAACTTATGGTTTAGCAAGGGTTGAAATGTATCCTAGATTATTACAATAGTTTTCGGAAATTTTTCGCAAAATATGTCTTATGATTTTTTCCGATCGCATTTTTGGTAGCTAAGGAGAAAAATAGACTTTATCTAATATAGCAATAGAGCCAAATTCTTTTCTCATGTGCTGAATAAATTCTTTTTGCAACTCGTCACTTGAGATTTTATCTTCTATTAAAATAACAAAATTATAAATTTCTTGCCCTTTAATGGGATACCTTCCCTTTAATGGGATAGTGGTAACCAACACCAGCTGATTCTGAAACGGCAGGATGAGCAATAAATGCTGATTCAATCAAGTTCAATACCAGCACGAGCAATTTCAGATGTTTCTATTTTTAGATGGTTCCATTAATGCACGAATAACAGTTGGTGCGGTATAAAGCGTATTAATTTTGTGTTTATCAGCAATTTTCCAAGGTCTATTCTGATTAGGAAAAGTAGGTGTTTTTTTGAACAGTAAAGTTGTGGCACCATTTGCAAAGAGGTGTATAAATTAAATAAAGAGGTCTATAAATCAAGAAAGAATGCTCAGTAATCCAAGCGATATCGGCAGTATACTAATAAATTTCACTAGGATGATCCTCAAAAATATATTAATACGTCATCGATGCATAAACAAGATAATGCGCTGTTGTGTATAAAACATCCTTGAGTTTTGCTTTACAAATAGTTTTTTTGGTGGCACCTTTAGTGAAGTACGTGTTTAAACAGTTAGTGAAGTATGCGTTTAAATAGGGCGTTTTCCAAATAAAGCGGAGCCAATGCGGAGGACGTTAGAACCAAATTGAAGGGCTGTTTCAAAGTCATTAGACATGCCCATGGAAAGCTTGGGAAGAGCAGCTTTTTTTGCCAATTTTTCTAACAGTGCAAAATAGGGACCGGGGTTTTCTTGTACGGGGGGAATTGCCATAAGACCTATAATATTAAGTCCATAGTGATTTTTGCATTGGGAGACGAAAGAGGTCACTTCTTGTGGCGTGATACCACTTTTTTGCGGCTCTAATCCAATATTAACCTGAACATAGCAGGGAAGATATCTTTTTTGTTTTTGCATTTCTATGCTTAAGCTTTTGGCTATCTTTTCGCGGTCAACCGTTTGAATAACATCAAAAAGTTTCACTGCTTCTGCTGTTTTATTGGATTGTAGGGGACCGATGAGGTGAAGTTCAATATTTTTAAACTGTTGACGCAAATCAGTCCATTTTTGAGCAGCTTCTTGTACACGGTTTTCAGCGAAAACAGTCTGACCTTCTTTTAAAAGGGGCAGTATATTCTCTACAGAAACAGTTTTTGAAACAGCGATAAGTTGAACCTCTTCAGTGGGGCGGTTATAGTCTTTACATATTTTGGCAATATCTTTTTGTAAATCATGCCATGCTGCAACGGAAGAGATATCGGGGGTAGAGAGTGTGTTCATATTTTTGTGCTTTCTGTTTTTGTTCAGGAATTGAATCGTTATTTGTAAAAACTTTGTAAAATATTTATTGAAAATGTTGACGCTGAGGTTAATCCATGGTCAAGCATAAATATGGTCAAGTATAAAACAAGTTTTTTGGTTCAATTTTATTAAAGAGTATAATGGGAATGGCAATTGAACGTTATAATTTAGGCGAACGCTATAATCCACGTGCCCGCGAACAAAAATGGCAAGAAATTTGGGATGAAAAGAAAATTTTTCAGACCGTGCAAGAAGATCAGCGTGAAAAATATTATGTGTTAGAAATGTTTCCTTATCCTTCTGGACGCATTCATATGGGGCATGTGCGCAATTATGCCATGGGAGATGTTGTTGCACGTTATAAGCGCGCAAAGGGTTTTAATGTACTTCATCCTATGGGATGGGACGCCTTTGGTATGCCGGCTGAAAATGCTGCTATGCAAAATAAAGTGCATCCCAAAACTTGGACCTATCAGAATATTGCAGTGATGCGCAGGCAGTTAAAGCAATTGGGACTTTCATTGGATTGGTCACGTGAATTTGCAACTTGCGATGTCGCGTATTATCATCGTCAACAGATGTTGTTCCTTGATCTCTATAAAAAGGGATTGGTTACTCGTAAAGTGGCTAAGGTGAATTGGGATCCCGTTGACCACACTGTTTTGGCAAATGAGCAGGTTGTTGAAGGGCGGGGATGGCGTTCTGGCGCGTTGGTTGAACAGCGTGAATTGACACAGTGGTTTTTCAAAATTAGTGATTTTAGTGAGGATCTCTTGGCAGGGCTCGAAGAGCTTGATCAATGGCCAGAAAAAGTCCGCACTATGCAAAAAAATTGGATTGGTAAGTCACAAGGTTTGCTGATTCGTTGGGCTTTAAAGATGGCAGAAGGGGCTGATGCTGTTTGTGAAGCCTTTGATGAGGTTTCTTGTTATTCAACGCGTCCTGATACACTCTTTGGTGCTGCCTTTTTAGCATTGTCTTTTGATCATCCTATTGCACAATCTCTCGCACAAAAAGATAAAGCGCTCAGCACGTTTATCGAAAATTGTCGGTGTGGTGGCACAACAACCGCAGCACTTGAAACTGCTGAAAAACAAGGTTTCCTCACACCTCTTGTGGCTGTTCATCCCTTTGATTCGACGGTGCATATTCCTGTTTATATTGCCAATTTTGTGCTTATGGATTATGGAACGGGGGCTGTTTTTGGGTGTCCTGCACATGATCAGAGGGATTTGGATTTTGCACGTAAATACGATCTTCCTGTGCAACCAGTGGTATTGCCAAAAGGGGTTGAGAGAAAAGATTTTGTGATTTCTGAAACCGCTTATACCGGTGATGGTGTGATGATCAATTCCAGATTTTTGGATGGTTTGACACCACAAGAAGCTTTTGAAGCCGCAGCCAAAAGGCTTGAAGGGCAAATACTTGGTGGGCAGCCTCAGGGGCAAAAAACAGTGCAATTTCGATTGCGTGATTGGGGAATTTCGCGACAACGTTATTGGGGTTGTCCAATTCCGATGATTCATTGTACGTCTTGTGGGGTAGTTCCAGTACCACGCGCTGATTTACCCGTTGTGTTGCCTGATGATGTGACTTTTGAGAAGCCGGGTAATCCTCTGTTGCGTCATGAAACATGGCGAGACGTTCCTTGTCCTGTTTGTGGTCAGCCTGCCAAACGCGAAACCGATACAATGGATACATTTGTTGATTCTTCTTGGTATTATGCACGTTTTACCGCGCCTTTTGCAGAAGAACCCGTTGACAAACAAGCGCTTGCTGAATGGTTGCCTGTGCAACAATATATTGGTGGAATTGAGCACGCGATTTTACATCTGCTCTATGCGCGCTTTTTTATGCGTGCCATGAAAATACTAGGCTATGGAACTGTGGATGAGCCATTTAAAGGGCTTTTTACGCAAGGTATGGTTGTTCATGAAACCTATCGAGATGATAAGGGTTGGGTTTCACCAGAAGAAGTTACGATTGTTGAAAAGGATGGAAAACGTCAGGCTTTTAAATTAACCGATCAAAGCAAAGTGACGATCGGTTTGATTGAAAAAATGTCAAAATCAAAAAAGAATGTCGTTGATCCTGACGATATTATTGCATCCTATGGAGCCGATACCGTACGCTGGTTTATGTTATCTGATTCCCCTCCTGAACGAGATGTCATCTGGACAGAATCTGGTGTTGAAGGGGCGCATCGTTTTGTGCAGCGCATTTGGCGGTGCGTGGCTTTGAGTGCTCCGGTCTTACGCGAGGTATTACCCTGTACTGGGAAGCAGGGGGCGGCTTTGGAACTCTCAAAAACAGCGCATAGAACGCTCCACGTCGTGGAAGATGATTTAGAAAAATTCGCTTTTAATCGGACAATTGCACGCCTTTATGAATTCTTGAATATCATGGCGCCTTTGTTAAATAAGGTAGAAAGTGCTGATGATGAAATGAAGGCAGCTTTACGTCAAGCGATGGATTTTTTCTTTGCTATGATTGCACCTATCATGCCTCATTTGGCAGAAGAATGCCATGCCGCTTTAGGAGGAAAGTCCTTGATTTGTGAGCTTTCTTGGCCTGTTTATGATTCTGCATTAATCGTTGAAGAATGCTATACTTTGCCAGTGCAGATTAATGGTAAAAAGCGCGGTGAGGTGACTGTTTCTGCAATCGCCGATGAAGCAATGATTGAAAAAGCTGTTCTGGCTCTTGATTTTGTACAAGCACAGTTGGGTGAAAAAACCGTTAAAAAAATGATTATTGTGCCACAAAGGATTGTCAATGTCGTTCTTTAAAAGTTCTATCCTCATGGTTTTCGCTGGTTTGCTCACAGTTTTGTGTGGATGCAAAGTTGAGCCGCTTTATCGTCAGGTGTCGCAGATTTCGACAACAACAATAGATTCTATGGATTCTGTTTCTTATGGTCGGTTTTCAGAAAAAAAATCTTTGGGACTTTCCGAAAAACTTGCCTCCATTATCATCACAGAACCTTCAGATCATTTTGGACAAATGGTACGCAACCGTCTGCTGTTTCTTCTCTATGGAAATGGCAGCAAACCTGCCACTCCAGTTTATCAATTGACATTGCAGACATCTGTATTCACACGCACATCTGTACAAGTAGAGTTTGATCGCTCTCAAAAGAAAGAGGGAAGACCTTCCGTTGGAACTGTGGTAGGTCAAGCTTCTTATATCCTGAAAGATATGAAAAATGTTCCCGTTGCCAAAGGCATGGGAAATATGAGCGCATCTTTTGAACGGCTTCATCAGGAATATGCGACCATGCAAGCAGAAGAAGACGCTCAAAAACGTGTTGCTGAGGAATTGGCTGAACAGATTTTGATGTTTCTTTCAAAAGATCTTTCAAAATATTAAGCAATATTTTGGCCAGTCTTTTTCCAGTCATCGTGGAAGATTTGTAGACCTTTATCAGTTAGAGGGTGTTTGACCAATGCTTTTAAGATTGCTGGTGGGAGTGTTGCAACATCTGCACCACTGAGAGCGGCCTCTTTGACATGATTAACAGTACGGATTGAAGCTGCTAAAATTTGCGTTTCAAAGTTGTAATTATCATAAATTGTGCGAATTTCATGAAGCAATTCGCTGCCCTCACTTCCACAATCATCGATTCTGCCAACAAATGGTGAAATAAATGTGGCACCTGCTTTAGCTGCCAATAAGGCTTGGTTAGCAGAAAAACAAAGCGTAAGATTCGTTTTTAATCCCTGTGCTGTAAGAGCTTTACAGGCTTTTAAGCCATCAAACGTTAAGGGAAGTTTGATGCAAATATTGTCGGCAATTTTTGCTAAAACAGCTGCTTCTTTCATTATGCTTTCAAATTCCGTTGCGATAACTTCGGCTGAAACAGGTCCGGTGACGAGGGTGCAAATTTCTTTGATAACTTCAAGAATATTGCGTCCTGATTTGAGGATAAGAGAAGGGTTGGTGGTAACACCATCAACAAGGCTTAAATTTTGTAATTCTCGGATCTCTTCAATATTTGCACTGTCCACAAAAAATTTCATGTCTTATCTCCTAGATTTTCTCTCGTTTATTCAAAGCTTCTAATGTTTGCCCCTGTTTTTAGTTATGCGCTATTGTTTCTTGTAAAAGCAAGAGGAACAATGCATGTCATATGCGAGAGATTGAGGAGGAAGTTGGAAAAGCAAAAATCAGAATGTTAGAAAGAGAATAAAAGATCATAAAATAAGGATTTGTTTATGATATGAGCGCTTATGGTATTCTCACTGAAATGTTTATTATAAAATTCCTTCTTTTATAAAGGATGACGCTGGCTATAAAGGGTGATGTTGGCTCTTTTGTTATTTCCAATCATAGGGGTGGTTGAAAATGGTTATTGTGGGTTGGGTGTTTTCGATAGCGAGAGAGTGGTAAGTCACGCAGGAAATTTTTGTACAAGGATTTCAAAAGATAAAAAAGTGTTGTTAAACAAGTTTGTATGAAGTTGGTAAAAAAGGTAGGATTAAATAGGGCAGAGAGTGTGACAGAGAAAAAAATTGTTTCAGTATTGGTTCCTCTTCCTGTTTCTCATGCTTATAGTTATGAGGTTCCTCCTTCTATGGAGGTTGAAATTGGCTCTTTTGTTCGTGTTCCTGTGATGGGGCGTGAAGTTTGTGGTGTTGTGGTAAATCTTGGAGAGAATAGAGCAAAAAATGAACAAAGTTCTGCACTTATGGCAGGTAAAAAATTACGCTCTCTTCTTCATGTTTTTGATTGTCCACCATTAAAGGTGGAAATGATAACTTTTTTACGTTTCGTTAGTCGGTATACGATGACTCCTTTTGGTCTTATCTCGCGGTTGGTTTTGTGTGTGCCGGCTGCTTTAGATCCAGAAGCACAGATGCTAGGCTTACAATATTGTGGGGGCGATGTGAAGCGTCTCACACCAGCGCGGTTACGGGTTTTGGAGTTGGCACGTGCTGGTGAGATTTGGACAGGTTCTGGTCTTGCGCATGCGGCAGGTGTTTCTGTTGGGGTTGTTGAAGGATTAAAATCTCTTGGGGTTTTTAAAGAAGTGATGGTGCCCGCACCTGCTGTTGTGGCAGTGCCTGATCCTGATTTTTGTCCTCCTGTGTTGCAGGGAGCACAATGCGAGGCGGCGCAACTTTTACGGAAAGGTGTTTTGTCTTCTCAGTTTCAAGTTTTTCTACTGGATGGTGTGACTGGGTCAGGAAAGACAGAAGTTTATTTTGAAGCGGTTGCTCAAGCACTCACAGGTGGCAAGCAGGTTTTAATTTTGTTACCGGAAATTGCTTTAACGCAACAATTTTTAGATCGCTTTCATGCACGTTTTGGAGCGGCGGCCGCGGAGTGGCATTCAGATTTATCACCGCGTCGTCGAGAGCGTGTGTGGAGGCAGGTTGCAGAAGGACGGGTGCGGGTTGTGGCTGGCGCACGTTCAGCACTTTTTCTTCCCTTTCATGATCTGGGGTTAATCGTTGTTGATGAAGAGCATGATGGCGCTTATAAACAAGAAGAGCGCATTTTTTATCATGCACGGGATATGGCTGTTGCACGGGGCTCTTTCGAGCATTTTCCTGTTATTTTATCTTCTGCAACACCGTCAATCGAAAGTCAGGCAAATGTTTTGTGGGGACGTTATCAACGAGTCCATTTACCATCGCGTTTTAAATCGGCAGCACTTCCACAGTTGCAGGAGGTTGATATGCGTAAAGGAGGTGTCCAAAGGGGGCGTTTTATTTCCTCTGCTCTTGAAGCTGCTTTGACAAAAAACCTTGAGAAAGGTGAACAGGCTCTTCTTTTTCTCAATCGACGTGGTTATGCACCTTTAACTTTATGCCGTGTTTGTGGACATCGATTTCATTGTAGTGATTGTTCAAGTTGGTTGGTGGAGCATCGTTTACAAGGACTGCTTAAGTGTCATCATTGTGGTTATCATCAAGCTCTTCCAGAAGCATGTCCTGAATGCGGGACTTTAGATCATCTTGTGGCTTGTGGACCAGGGGTGGAAAGAATTGCTGAAGAAACACAAGGGCTTTTTCCACAAGCACGGTTGTTGATTCTCTCTACTGATCTTAAAGGTGGGGTTGGTCAATTACGGCGCGAATTAAAAGCAATTGAAGATGGTGAGGTTGACATTATTATTGGCACGCAGTTGGTTGCTAAAGGACATCATTTTCCTGGATTGTCTTTGGTTGGGGTTATCGACGCGGATCTTGGTCTTGCCAATGGCGATTTACGAGCAAGTGAACGCACTTTTCAACTCTTATCTCAGGTGACTGGGAGAGCAGGGCGTATGGGGCTGTCAAGTTTAGGACTATTGCAAACCTATCAACCAGATCATCCCGTTATACAGGCTTTGCTTTCAAGAAAACATGAGGATTTTTATACGCATGAGATTGCTATGCGTCAACATTATCATCTTCCACCTTATGGACGGCTTGCTTCTTTGATTGTATCTTCAGAAAAACGCCAAATAGCAGAACAGTATGCACGTACATTACGCCAAGTTGCACCATGTGAGAAAAATATTTCAGTTATAGGTCCTGCAGAAGCTCCATTGGCTCTGGTGCGTGGACGTTATCGTTTTCGGCTTTTGCTTCAGGGACAGCGTTCTTTTGATATACAGGGATTTATTCGTGTGATGCTTACACATGCACCTAGAATGCCCAGTTCAGTTCGGGTTCAAATTGATATCGATCCGCAAAGTTTTCTTTAAAAATAGGGCAGTGCTTTGTTTTCTCTAAGAATAGTGCAATGCTTTGATGTACAAGGATTTATTCGTGTGATGCTTACACATGCACTTAGAATACCCAGTTCAGTTTGGGTTCAAATTGATATCGATCCGCAAATTTCTAAAAGGCATCACAGGAAGGTTTATTTGCCTAAAAGATGGTTTCTTAAGGAGAGATCATTTTAAGCAAGAAGGTAAGCTTTCTTCTTTTATGAGAAATATCCACTATGGTTGTTTGTTTATAATTATGAAATAAAACATTTTTGGATAGCGGGAGCTCTTCGTGGAACAAGAGTATTTTAGGAAAGATATCTCATTTTAACATTGTACGATATCATTGTGCTTTTGGTTTCAACCTATGTATGGAGCCGAAATAAAGACATTTGAAAAATTTGTGGGGAAATCTCGAAAAGAGACATAGAAAAAATTGTAGAGCTGGTCTGCTTGTTAAAAAAATCTTCTTAAAAAATATTTTGAATATTTTATTTAAAAATTTTTAAAAAGCATTGATTTGGAGTGTTGCGAGTCGTTTATGTCTATGCTAGAAACCCTAAAGTTTTTTTGTTCTGGGTTTTAAGAGAGAGATTCTTAAGATCTGGAGTGTTTGATTCATTTCATCTGATAAACATCAGAGAGTCGCTCAAGGGAAAGAGGCGGTATTTCGTGTCGGATTCATTTTCTCTTATACCGCTGCCGTTGGTAGATCAGCGCTATGCACAAGCGCTTTTTGATTTCGTTCAGGAAGCAGGTGTTGTTGAAAAAGTTGAAAGGGCAGTAGCATCTTTTTTGCTTGTCTTGGATCAAAATGAAGATTTAAAGCGCTTTGTGCAGAGTCCATTCTTTTCAGTAAAAGAGCAAGTTAGTGTGATGCATTCCGTTTGCGATAGCATCAAATTTTCTGATAAGAGCGCTGGTAAGATTGTGGGTAATTTTTTGCACGTTATTGTGCTAAATCGTCGGCTTTGTGCCTTGTCTGGTATTTTACATGCTTTTCAGCGTTGTGTCGCTCTCTCTAGGAAAGAAGTTTCGGCGCAGATTATTTCTGCTCGTCCACTGAGTTCTCAACAAGAACAAGAGTTGCGCGTGGCTTTGGAAGGTGTCGTTGAGGGAAAAGTTTTGCTACACATTCTTGTTGATCCAACTCTTCTAGGTGGGTTAATTATTCGTGTGGGGTCGTCTCAGATTGATACGTCTCTTGTAACAAAACTATCTTCGCTTAAGCTTGCATTGAAAAAAGAGGTCAGCTGATGGATATTAGACCATCCGAAATTTCAAAAATTCTAAAAGAGCAAATCAGAAACTTTGACCAAAAGGCTGAGGTTTCAGAAATTGGCTGGGTTTTATCTGTGGGTGATGGTATCGCCCGTGTGTATGGTTTGGATAATGTCCAAGCAGGGGAAATGGTTTCCTTTTCAAATGGTGTACGTGGTATGGCTTTGAATCTGGAAATCGATAATGTTGGGGTTGTGATTTTTGGATCAGATCGTGATATTCGTGAAGGTGATAGTGTTAAGCGGTTAGGCACTATTGTGGATGTTCCTGTGGGGCCAGCTTTGCTTGGGCGT
This sequence comes from Bartonella japonica, assembly GCF_040545385.1. Classification (NCBI taxonomy): domain Bacteria; kingdom Pseudomonadati; phylum Pseudomonadota; class Alphaproteobacteria; order Hyphomicrobiales; family Bartonellaceae; genus Bartonella; species Bartonella japonica. The sequence goes on along the minus strand of NZ_JBEPLT010000001.1, from coordinate 45,211 downwards.
GTTGTCGATGCACTTGGAAATCCTATAGATGGTAAAGGACCTATCAAGGCAACAGAACGGCGTCGTGTTGATGTGAAGGCGCCAGGAATTATTCCCCGCCAATCTGTGCATGAGCCAATGTCAACTGGATTAAAAGCTATTGATGCACTCATTCCCATTGGGCGTGGGCAGCGCGAGTTGGTGATTGGTGATCGTCAAACAGGAAAAACAGCAATTTTGCTCGATACATTTTTAAATCAGAAGCCATTCCACGATAAAGAAGGTGGGAAAGAGCAGGATAAAGTGTATTGTATTTATGTCGCTATTGGGCAAAAACGTTCAACAGTGGCGCAATTTGTTAAAATTTTGGAAGAACGTGGAGCTCTTGAATATTCCATTATCGTTGCTGCTACCGCTTCTGATCCTGCTCCACTACAATTTATTGCACCTCTTGCTGGTTGTGCAATGGGAGAATATTTTCGTGACAATGGTCAACATGCTTTGATCGGTTATGATGATCTTTCAAAACAAGCAGTAGCTTATCGGCAGATGTCTCTTTTGTTGCGTCGTCCTCCTGGTCGTGAAGCTTATCCGGGTGATGTTTTCTATCTTCATTCACGCCTTTTAGAGCGCGCTGCAAAGTTGAACGCCAAAAATGGCTCTGGGTCTTTGACAGCTTTACCTGTCATTGAGACGCAAGCCAATGACGTTTCTGCCTATATTCCTACAAATGTCATTTCCATTACAGATGGACAAATTTTTCTGGAAACCAATTTGTTCTACCAGGGTATTCGTCCTGCTGTAAATGTGGGGCTTTCTGTGTCACGTGTTGGTTCTTCTGCGCAGATTAAGGCGATGAAGCAGGTTGCTGGGTCAATTAAAGGTGAGTTAGCACAATATCGTGAAATGGCTTCTTTTGCACAATTTGGTTCCGACTTGGATGCTTCAACTCAACGTCTTTTAAATCGTGGTGCACGTTTGACCGAGCTTTTGAAGCAGCCGCAATTTTCTCCCTTGAAAACAGAAGAGCAGGTTGCTGTCATTTTTGCTGGGGTGAATGGTTATCTTGATTCTTTGGCTGTTTCTGATGTTGCTCGGTTTGAACAGGGGCTTTTAACTCTTCTGCGTGGTGATCATCCGGATATTTTGCAGGCGATAGCTGATCAAAAACAGTTAACCGATGAGGTGAAGGATAAGTTGCTTACTGTTCTTAATACTTACGCAAAAAATTTTTCGTGATGAATTGATGGAATGCTTAAATGGCGTCGTTGAAGGATTTTAGAGACCGTATCGCTTCGGTGAAGGCAACACAGAAGATCACTAAAGCCATGCAAATGGTGGCTGCGGCAAAGTTACACCGTGCGCAAGAGGCGGCTCAGTCTGCGCGTCCTTATGCGCAGAGAATGGCTGATATTTTAACAAGTGTTGCTGTAGATGTTGATTCTGTTGATGCTCCACCCCTTATGCGCGGGACAGGTCAGGATGATGTACATCTCTTGGTGGTTTGTACTGCTGAGCGGGGATTGTGTGGTGCTTTTAATGTGCAGATTGCGCGTCGTGCCCGTGAACATATTAAGACACTCCTTGCTGCTGGTAAAATCGTTAAAATTTTAACTGTAGGTAAAAAGGGAGCGGATATTTTATCGCGTGATTATAAAGCTTTTATGATTGATCATATCGATTTGCATTCTGTGAAGCGTGTTGGTTTTGCAGAAGCGGCGATGATTGGTCAACGGATTATTGATTTATTCAATGAGGGGGCTTTTGATGTATGTACCCTGTTTTATTCTCAATTTGTTTCGGTGATTTGTCAGCAGCCAACAGCTTTTAACTTGATACCCATGCTTCCTTCCAAAGAAGCGGTTGAGGTGGTAGGGGCTGTCGAAAAAACAGATCAAAGAAAAGATTTACAATCAGTTGTTTATGATTATGAGCCTGATGCAGCGTCTCTTTTGGAAACACTTGTGCTACGTAATCTTTCCGTGCAAATTTTTCGTGCTTTGCTTGAAAATGTTGCTGGTGAAATGGGTGCTAAGATGACTGCTATGGATAATGCATCGCGCAATGCCGGTGAAATGATTAATAAGTTGACGGTGGCTTATAATCGTCAGCGTCAAGCACAAATCACAACGGAATTGATCGAAATTATTGCGGGCGCTGAAGCGCTTTAAATTGAAAAGGTAAGAATTGATGGTAAAAGCAGCGACGTCAAGTAAGGAAGCAGGAAAAGTCGAAAAAAATAAAACGACTGCTCGTTCAGGTGCGAAAAAAAACACCTCAAAATCGCAAACTAGTATAAAGGATTCTTCAGGTCCTGTACATTCTTCCCCTAAAAAAGATACGCGCGAAAAAGGAGCAGTTGGGCAGATCAAACAGGTTATTGGTGCTATCGTTGATGTGCAGTTTGAAGGTGCGTTGCCCAATATTCTTAATGCCTTAGAAACAGATAATTTAGGGAATCGACTGGTTTTGGAAGTTGCTCAACATTTGGGTGAAAATACAGTCCGTACAATTGCTATGGATACCACTGATGGTCTTGTTCGTGGTCAAAAGGTTTTTGATACAGGGGCACAGATCAGTGTTCCTGTTGGGGAAGCGACACTTGGTCGTATCATGAATGTGATTGGAGAACCGGTTGATAACGTCGGGCCTATTGCAGCCAAAAAAATCCGTTCTATTCACCAAGAAGCTCCTGAATATGTTGAACAGTCAACTGTCTCGGAAATTCTTGTCACTGGTATTAAGGTTGTTGATTTGTTGGCGCCTTATTCTAAAGGTGGTAAAATTGGTTTGTTTGGTGGTGCTGGGGTTGGCAAAACTGTTCTTATTATGGAGCTTATCAACAATATTGCAAAAGCGCATGGTGGGTATTCCGTGTTTGCTGGCGTTGGAGAACGTACACGTGAAGGAAATGATCTCTATTATGAAATGATCGAAAGCCGTGTTAATGTGAATCCAAGAGAGAATAATGGCTCAACAGAAGGGTCAAAATGTGCGCTTGTCTATGGACAGATGAATGAGCCACCAGGAGCACGTGCACGTGTGGCTCTTTCAGGATTGACGATAGCAGAAAGTTTCCGTGATGAGGGGCAGGATGTTCTCTTCTTCGTGGATAATATTTTCCGTTTTACCCAAGCTGGTGCTGAAGTGTCAGCTCTTTTGGGGCGTATCCCTTCTGCTGTGGGATATCAACCAACTTTGGCAACCGATATGGGGGCTTTGCAAGAGCGTATTACCAGCACAAAAACAGGGTCTATTACCTCTGTGCAGGCGATCTATGTTCCTGCCGATGATTTAACGGACCCAGCGCCTGCAACATCTTTTGCACACTTGGATGCAACAACGGTTCTTTCGCGTTCGATTGCTGAAAAGGGAATTTATCCGGCAGTTGATCCATTGGATTCTTTTTCACGCATGTTGGATCCATTGGTCGTGGGAGAAGAGCATTATAGTGTTGCTTGCCAAGTACAAACCATTTTACAACGTTATAGAGCACTGCAAGATATTATTGCTATTCTTGGAATGGATGAACTTTCTGAAGATGATAAGCTTCTGGTGGGGCGTGCACGTAAGATTGAACGTTTCCTTTCGCAACCTTTCCATGTGGCTGAAGCTTTTACGGGTTCACCTGGCAAACTCGTTCCTTTGGAAGAGACAATCAAAGGCTTTAAAGGTCTTTGTGCTGGTGATTATGATGACTTGCCCGAAGCAGCTTTTTATATGGTTGGTTCGATTGATGAAGTCATTGAAAAGGGAAAGCGTCTTATTGCAGAGGCTTCTTGATAAGAAGAGATCTGTGATAGATGCTATAAAGAGGGCATCTTGGCCTTGTGTCGAGCATTGTGGAGATTTTTGTGGAACACAATAGAGAAGAGCATTTTTTGTTTGAACTTGTGTCACCTGAAAAGATTGTATTTTCAGAGCAGGTGATATCTGTTGTTCTTCCTTCAGCATCAGGTGCTTTGACAGTGATGGCGCGTCATGCACCTTTGGTTGCAAGCATTGCATTAGGAAGTGTTCGCGTTCGTACCTCTTTAGGGGAAAAGCTGTTTGCTGTTTGCGGAGGCGTTGCTAATATTACCTTTTCAAGGTGTTCTCTTTTGGTAGAGCACGTTGTTGCTGTTGAGCATCTTTCTTTTGATATGTTGGAGCAGAAGATTTTGCAAGTGCAGGCGACGTTAGGCGGGGATTCAAGTGATGAAGAAAATCATAAAATAGAGGCGTTTTTTCATCAATTGACAACAGCGGGTGATATGTCGATAGAGTCATAAAGGTTATACAGGAAAAGCGACATGGGCGGCAAAAAAAGTACGGTTATGTCTGCTAAAAGGGGAGGAAAACCTTTTCCGCGTCCAGGACTTATTTTTGCTGGACCTTTGCCAAAGTGTTTCGTCTATATTCTTGCTTCTTTTATTTTGCAATGGGCTTATGGTTTAGGGGCAAATGTTGTTCAGTCTAACATTGTTCATCTTATCGGAGATTTTCACGCAACTTTAGCTGAAACAACATGGTTGGTTGCTGCGTATATGGCTCCAAACGTAAGTGTTGCGATCATGTTGATCAAAATCCGCTACCAGTTTGGGCTTCGTGCTTTTGCCGAGTTATCAATCCTTGGGTTCGTGTTGGTTTGTGTTTTTCAGCTTTTTGTCACGGATTTGCGTTCTGCATTGATCATTCGCTTTTTTGCTGGTATTGCTGCGGCGCCATTGGCTTCGCTCGCGCTTCTTTATATGATGGAGGCTTTTGCACCAGCAAAAAAATTTACTATTGGTCTTAGTTTGAATTATATGAATGCGGCTTTAGCTGCACCGTTATCACGTTTGATTTCACCTGATTTGTTAGAAAGTGGAGGATTTTTAAGCCTTTCAGCAATGGAAATGGGCTTGGTTCTTCTCAGTTTGGGGTGTATTTACGCTCTTCCACTGACCCCTGTTGTACGCAACAAGGTTATTCAGAAATTAGATTGGGTAAGTTATAGTCTCATTGCATTTGGTCTTGGAATCAATGCAGTGATTATGTCTGTTGGAATATTATATTGGTGGTATGAAGCGCCATGGATTGGTTGGGGATTTGCGCTTGCTATTTGCTCTTTGGTCATTGCGACTATGATTGAACTGAATAGAGAAAATCCTTTGATTGATTTACGTTGGATTTTCAGTAAAGAAATGATCCAATCTGTTTTCATTTTGTTCGTATTTCACGTTTTTTTACTAGAGAGATCAACATTAGCTGCAGGTTTTTTTAATCTTTTTGGTTTGTTAAATCGTGAGATGGCGCCCATGTATTTGGCAATTATCTTGGGTGCTCTTTTAGGAGGTGGGGTTTGTGTCTTTTTTTTACGTGTTGGGCGTGAAGATTATTTTTATCTTTTATCTTTAGGATGTTTGGCACTCGGCGCTTATTTGGATAGCCATGTAAACCACTTAACGCGCCCTCAAGATATGATGTTGAGCCAATGTTTGATAAGTTTTAGCTACGCACTCTTTTTACCTCCTGTTCTTTCTAAGGGCTTTGTGATATCTGGTGCACGAGGACCGCGTTATGTCTTGAGTTTTATTGCTGTGCTTCTGTTGACACAAGTAACAGGTGGTTTGATGGGGTCCGCTTTGTTTGAAAGCTTACAATTCTTTTTTGCTCATAAGAATTTTGAGTCTTTAACACAAAATATTTTTATTATAAGCCCTCTCATTTCAGAAGAAGATAATACTCTTTTTTCATCCACTTATGGTGCTTATTCTTCTCATATCTTGGGCAGCGAACAAGGGAAAACTATGCTGATTGAAAAGTTGAAGTTAACAGCAAATATTTTTGCTTATGGCGATGTTTTTCGGCTTTATTTTTATATTTCTACGGTTGTATTTCTCGTTTTTCTTACCAAAATGCTTGTACAATCATGCTCTTGGCGTGTATGTGAAAAGCAGGGATCTGTCATAAAAGGGGAGTGCAAAAAATGATAAAAGCATTACGGTCAAGAGCTACGCTTATTGCATTTTTTTCAGGTGTTATTGGTATTTTGCTGATTTTATGGGCTTGGAAACTTCCACCTTTTGTCAGTACAATTCAAATCACAGATAATGCTTCAATTAAAGGCGATGTAACTCTGGTCAGTTCACAGATTTCTGGGGTGATTTCACGAATTTATGTGCAAGATTATCAGAGAGTTGAAAAAGGAATGCTATTATTTGAACTCGATGATTCTATCTTTCAACAACAACTTGCACGGGCGCAGGCTATTTTGGATTCAAAAAATGCAAAACTTGCAAGTATTATATTACAGGCACAGATTTTGCAGGGAGAAATTAATACCGTAGAAGCTGAATTAGCACGTTCGCGAGCATTCTCTCATGGGTTGTCTGAAAACAAAAAAATGGGCTTTAATGATGCAGTCAATACTGTTTCTCGTCCTCTTTCTCAATTATTAGCAACGCTTGAAACAAAACGACAATTGCAAAAAAAATTGGATCTTGAACGGCAAAGTATACAGTCAGAAGTTGCTGGCGCAAAGGTTGGTGTAGAAACAGCTAAGCTCAATTTGAATCATACTAAGATTGTATCTCCTAGAACTGGACATGTGGGATTAATTGGAGCGCGGGTAGGACAATATGTTTCACCGGGCACGCAATTGGTGTCAGTAATTTCTGATGATATTTGGATTATTGCTAATTATAAAGAAACGCAGCTTTTTAAGATGCGTGTGGGACAGCCTGTTATCTTTTCTGTTGATGCATTGAACAATCAGAAATTAACAGGTCGTGTGGTTCGTTTCGCACCTGCAACAGGTTCGGAATTTTCACTGTTAAAAACCGATGCTGCAATTGGTAATTTCATTAAAATTGCACAACGTGTTTCCGTACGGATTGCGTTAGATCCTGGACAGAAGGGGGCTGAAAAGCTCATCCCTGGTATGTCTGTTGTTACATATGTGGATACTGCGCAACACAATGCTTCCGGAGGATAAAATTTTGGGTCTGTTAAGTTTGATGTTTATACCTTTTGCTTATAACAAGTCGATATTCGCTATAGAGGATTTTATTTGGTTTATCATAATACATCTCTTTAAATTCTTATATGCATTACTGTAAAGTTTGATCTTTCAGCCCCCCATACAAGGGGCATGCAAGCATCTTAAAAGATAGTTTCGTTTCATTTTTCTTGTGTATCGTTCAAATGTAAAGTGGAGCGATATATTTGAGAAGGATTCTTGTCTATAGAATCTATGAAGGGCAATGTATTGATTGATTATGGTTATTCAGCATTTTTTCTATTCAATGAGAGTTTTGAATATTGTGCAATTTTCTTCTTTTAAGGTTGTTTACATTGGATAAAAAACTGTCTGTTTACACGTCACAAATGAGCTTGGTGGTTGAGTAAAAACTAAAAAGAGTTCAAAATGCCTTTTGTGCAATGTCTAACAAGGGGTAAAATGCTATGGAGGTGGCAAAGTGAATAATGGTGCTGTCTTTTATACTCTATCTGGCTTATACCTCTACAGGTAAAGCCTATAAGTGGGCAGCAGAAGGGATGTTGCCAAGAACCCCTTATTTATTTCATCTGCAAACTGCTCACAAAAGAGATTAGGGTGGAAAATATCATGTGCTAAGTCGTACGCATGGCATTGGTTTCTTCTTCATCAAGAGACAGTTTATGACAAGCAATGTTTCTCATAAAAATACATGGAACAAAGTGTGAAAAATGCCCGAGTTAAAGTGGGAACTTAAAAGGTTGAAGCTGAGTGGGAACTAAAAGGGCTGACTGTATTGGTTAGGTTTTGCGTATCAGAAAGAAGCCAGTGAGAACTATCCTCTCAGTCAATGTAAGCATTGTTTTAGGGTCTTCTTTTTATTTAACGCTATAGCGTGTTAACTGAGGTGGTAAAGAGCGTAAAGGCTTTTTTATTTCTATGTATCAAATATGTCAGAGATATTTTCAAAGTTATCTTATAAGAATATCAATGATTCATTAAGACAAGTTCATTTTTTAATTGTGCAATATGCTTTTTAATTTTAGCATTCTTGGTGTAGGTTGAAAGTCGATACATTTGTTGACTTCTTCAGTACTATATTGCTTTACGAAAATTCGAATTGTGTTTTGAGTTTTGTTATAACTGCTTGAAAATTGAAAGGTTGCATCGATTGTATTGCTTATCAGACGGCGGCGGAAATCAAAAGCTTCGGCTTTATAAAGCATTTCTTCTATTCATTTTTTAAATTGTACTTTGAAAACCGTTGCCATAAATGATGATCGATAACATAAGCTTTGAAAATTTGAGGACTTGATGAGCACCGCGTATTCTTTATCTAAACCTTTTGAGCGTCGTCAGTCTGTTGCTGTTGCGGTGGGTGATGTCTTGGTTGGTGGTTATAACCCGATTGTTGTTCAATCAATGACAAATACTGATACTGCCGATGTTGATGCAACTGTTGCACAAGTTGCTGCTCTTTGGAATGCTGGTTCCCAATTGGTTCGGATCACTGTTGATCGTGATGAAGCGGCAGTGGCTGTGCCAAAAATACAGGAGAGATTGGAACGGCTAGGCTATTTTGTACCGTTGGTGGGGGATTTTCATTATATCGGTCACAAACTTTTATCAGAAAATCCTGCTTGTGCTGAGGCTCTTGCAAAATATCGTATTAATCCTGGAAATGTCGGTTTTGGCGCAAAAAAAGATCGTCAATTTGCAGAAATTATTGAGATTGCTTGTCGGTATCGTAAACCTATTCGCATTGGGGTGAATTGGGGGTCCCTTGATAATGTGTTGTTGACACGGCTTATGGATGAAAATGCTCAGCAGAAAAATCCCTTGTCTGTTGAGGAAGTCATGCGGGAAGCTGTTGTGCAGTCAGCTTTACATTCCGCTACGTTTGCTGAAGAACTAGGGTTGGAGCATAATAAAATTATCCTTTCTGCTAAGGTGAGTGATGTTCAAAACCTTATTGCTGTCTACAGTACTTTGGCAGGGCGTTGTGATTATGCTCTTCATTTAGGATTAACAGAAGCAGGGATGGGAACAAAAGGTGTTGTTGCATCTTCAGTAGCCTTGGGAATTTTGTTACAGCAAGGCATTGGAGATACTATTCGTATTTCATTAACACCTGAACCCGGTGGAGATCGGACACGGGAAGTAAAGGTGGGGCAAGAACTTTTGCAAGTAATGGGATTTCGGCAGTTTTTGCCTGTCGTTGCTGCTTGTCCTGGATGTGGGCGCACAACCTCGACAGTGTTTCAACAATTGGCGCAAAAAATTGAAGCGGATTTATACAAAAATATGCCCGTATGGCGCCAAAAATATCCTGGTGTTGAAAGTTTGAAAGTTGCTGTGATGGGATGTATCGTCAATGGACCAGGAGAATCAAAACATGCTGATATTGGAATTTCTTTGCCTGGAGTGGGGGAAAGTCCTGCAGCACCCGTTTTTATTGAGGGGAAAAAGGTAAAAACTTTGCGGGGTGAACATATTGCCGAGGAATTTGAAGCTCTTTTAAGCGATTATATTCATACACGATTTAGACAAGGTTAAAAAAATCCCTAAATAGCTCTTTTCTTCTTATCCAGAATATAAAAATCAATATATTGTAGGAAAAATATATCGTAGGAAATAAAGAATATTTTTTTCTCAAGAGAGGTAAAAGATCAATTCAAAATCTAGAGAAGCTTTTGTTTCTTATGGCGTTTTGTTATTAGAAGATGAATTTTTTAGTTTTTGCGTGTTGCACTAAAACGTGCTGCTTGTCGGAGCGGTTTTGCTTTGGCGCCAAAAGGAAGAAGAAGCTCTTCTGCTTTCATAATGAATTCGTCTCGCTTTTTTTGTGTTTCTTCAATGCCATAGAAATGAACAAAAGTTGCTTTATGTGCAGTTGCATCTTTACCGGCCGTTTTTCCTAAAACTTCAGTGCTGACGGTTACATCGAGAAGATCATCTGTCAATTGAAATGCTAAACCAAGATATTTTCCAAAAGAAGCAAGTTTTTTCGTCAATTCTTTTGAAGCATTGCCTATAATGCCTCCTGCTTGACAAGCAAAGCTTATAAGAGCTGCTGTTTTCATGTGTTGTAGAGTTATAATGTTGTTGCTTTCTTGCTGCTTCCTTTCTGCTTCAATATCAAGCTGTTGACCACCTACCATACCACCAAGCCCTGCAGATTGTGCAAGAATTGTGATCAGTTTTATTCTCGTGTCAAAAGGTAGGATACAGGCTTTATTAGCAATAATTTCAAACGCAAATGTCAAGAGAGCATTGCCGGCTAAAATTGCTGTTGCTTCATTGAATGCTACGTGCACGGTGGGTTTCCCGCGTCTCAATGAGTCGTTATCCATGGCGGGAAGATCATCATGAATAAGCGAATAACAATGGACACATTCTAAGGCACACGCAACATCAAGAACATGTTCAGTAGGGATATCAAAGAGCGCGGCACTTTGAATCATCAGAAAAGGACGTAGGCGTTTTCCACCATTCAGCACACCGTGACGCATGGCTTTGATCAAAATTTCAGGACGAGCAATTTCACCATTTTGAACTTGATCACTGAGCAATCTGTCAAGTCGTCTTTCAACAATGTTGCCATGTTTTGCAAGAAGAGTGGTGAATTCGTGCATTCTTGCTTCCTTATATTTTTGCAAAATGAAATCTTGAAATTTACAAGAGAGAGGGTGTCGCTTTTTCTTGTTTTAGTCAATTGATAATAGGTTTCTTATTCAAAAATTAAGCTTCTCTTACTTGGTACTTATACATAATGTATGCGGAATTCCCTGTAAAAGCCAAATAAAAATTCATTGAAAGTTTCATGAAGGTCTTCATGCGTGTATAAAACGAATAACTCTTCATAAAAGTATTATCATTTCATAAAAGCATTGTCATTTTGACAGCATTTGGGGATAATACTGTTATCACTTCTGGTAATTATATTACCCGTTTATACCTATTTGGGTATTGCCTCTTCTTGTTTATCGGTGTATAAAGTACTCGATTTTCTGATTTTTGATACAGGCTGTGTCATTTTGATGCTGCCTCTTCTTTTTTTTGGATTTGGAGTGTCTCTTTATGGCTGTACCTAAACGAAAAACCTCTCCATCGAAGCGTGGTATGCGCCGTTCGGCTGATGCCCTTAAAGCGCCAACTTATATTGAGGATAAAAATTCCGGTGAGTTGCGTCGACCACATCATATTGATTTGAAAACGGGAATGTATCGCGGTCGTTCAGTTCTACCCGCTAAGGATTAAGAGTTTAAAACTCTAGCCAGTGTGGGGGGCGTTGCTGTTTCACAGTTCTCTATGTGCTCAGGCGGGCAGATCCTTCTTGTTGTCTGTTTGAATAGTATAGTGGCGATCAAGGTTTTCCATTATGTATGCGGTTAATTTTCTTGTTATTTTAATAGATAACTTGAATATTCACAGGTGCGTTTGTATTCACAGGTGGGTTTGTGTGGCATCTGTTGTGAGAAAATCCGATGAAATACCAGAATTGGTGCAATATGCTTGAAATACCTTGTCTTTTTCAATGACTCTCTTGAGAGGAATCAAAAGGAAGATTGAAATACTATTTTCGCATGGAATAGGGTACTACGTCATTACATTCATGCACCAATATTACACCCATGCACTAATGATGAAAAAAACATTTGGCAGATTTTTTATTCAGTGTTATTTTATCTGTGAAGCTTTATTGATAACAAAAAAATAAAACCAGCGTAATGCTGGTTTTATTTCATTATCAAAATATCTTGAACTCTTTATTTATGTCGTGCAAAATTTATGCAGCACACACAGCTTCATCACTTGCATTTGTTTTATTTCTTTCAGCTTCAAACTCGCGTTTTGGCTTTTTGGAAAGATGCATCTCTATGAGATTAATGGCTTCTGTTTCAGAAAGGCTATTAATAACAGCGATTTCACGTGCCATTCTGTCAAGTGCGGCAGTATAGAGTTGGCGCTCAGAATAAGACTGTTCAGGCTGTAGATTTGAGCGAAAAAGATCACGTACCACTTCAGCGATGCAAATAAGATCTCCTGAATTGATTTTAGCATCATATTCTTGTGCACGGCGAGACCACATAGTCCGTTTAATTCGCGCTTTTCCATGCAAGATTTTTAATGCACGTTCAACAGAATCAACAGCAGATAATTTACGCATTCCAACGGAAATAGCTTTTGCAATCGGCACTTTGACATCCATTTTATCTTTTGCAAAATGAATAACAAAAAGTTTTAATTTGTGTCCCGCAACCTCTTGATCTTCGATTGCTATAATTTGCCCTACTCCATGAGTAGGGTAAACGATATATTCAGAAGTTGCAAATCCTTTAGCGTTTGAGGACGTTCCGCGTTGGGATGCCATATCTTAGTTTTCTCCCTTTATGACCAACAAATGTATCGGAAAACAGGTCATAAACCTGAATGTTGAATGTTCTTAACTAAGTATATTAAGAATTGAATGAGTATAAAAGTTAAGTACTTTTAAATCAAACAAAAATACATTGGCTTTTTTGTAAAGCAATGGATAATACTTAGAAAGGTGATCATGTTGGAGTGACACTAACATCAAAATTCAAAAGAATCAATCATTTCACTTAAGAATTTTTATTTTTACAAGAGAATTTTTTAAATGTTTGAAGACGTGCGTTATATTGTTATTATTCACCACTTCCAGGATTTTCTGAAAAATACTTTTCTAATTTATTTGGAACGCCATCCATTTCTTTTGCTTGGGGAAGAGGATCTTTTCGGGTGGTCAAATTAGGCCATTTGTTGGCATAGTGAAGATTAAGTTCTAACCACTTTTCTAATCCAGGTTCGGTATCAGGTTTAATGGCTTCTGCAGGGCATTCTGGTTCGCATACACCACAGTCAATACACTCGTCAGGGTGAATGACAAGCATATTTTCACCTTCATAAAAACAATCGACAGGGCAAACTTCAACGCAATCGGTATATTTACAGTGAATGCAGTTGTCTGTCACTACATAAGCCAAGATCTAAACTCCATTCATTATTTTACTATTTATTCTTTATTTTAGTGCTCTTTGGAGGAAAATGTACCTTTACCATTATTATTTATGAGCTGATCGCGTAGTGCAGCTAATTTTGCAAAAGGGGAATCAGGATGAGATCGTTTCTCCTTGTGAAACGATTTATTATCCGCACGTTTTTTATGAGGGTTGTGAGACTTATGAGAATGTTTCGTATGGGAGGCGGTTTCTTGAGGGTTCTTTTCACCCATAGTTGGTGCTTTTTTAAAAGCTTTTTTCGGTTTATTTGACCCTTTTTGCCCAGATTTATCACGATTTTTGTGTGTTTGACGGTGATAGTGATAATGCCATAGGAGAATAACTTTATCTTCTTCTGCAGCAGGGTTTTGTTTGGCAAAATCACCAACAGGTTCAGCAGGTTGTAAACAATCTGTGCCATCGAGTTGTGTTTTAACACAAGGGAGCTCATCCTCTTTTTCTTTCTGGTTTGTTTCCGAGTCTCTTGTTGTTTGCCATGGGGTTCCTACCCATTCTGCCTCAGGAACAACCTGTGTTATTGTGCACTCATGAGTATGAGTAGAGGCTTTATTTTGCAGAAGATGTTGTTCAAGGGAAAGACTACTTATGGGTCGTGATTGATAACCAAGACCTTTTAGAATTTCTTCCATATCAGTGTTATTGGCTCCAAGAATCGACATCATTGCTGAGGTGACAAAAAAACTTTTGCCATCATAGGCGCCGTCGGGCTTTGGGTCACTTCCTTGTTTCCAATGGAGTGCAGGGCGGATCAGATTTGCAAGACGTTCCAAAATATCAATACGTACAGCACGCTGCCCTAAGATTCGGTATCCGGCTAATTGATAAAATTGGCGGTTATACGCAGGATCCACAGCAAGCGAGGTTCGTCCAGCAGACAAAGCTGCAAAAATTTCACCAAAACCAGATTGGTTATGCTCTTCATTTTGAAGCGTCCACAGTAACGTAATAGCTTGAACCGGAGCTGGCTTGAGCATTCCAGCGATATAGATATGGAAAGCACCAAAACGCACACCGAGTCGTCGCAACACAGCACGTGATGCTTGGTCAATATTTTTGACAATCTCTGAAACTTCTCGACGTGGTAAAATTCCTAAAGAGTTGACAAGTTTTACAGCAAGACTGCTCGTTAAATCCGTTAAACTATCTGCATCCCGTAAATCAAACAGCGGCTTTAAAGCCGTTTCAAAATGAAAAATTACAAAACGCTCTAGTCGCTTTATGACGTTATCGCGGGATTCTCCCATTAATTGCGTATCTGCTAAAAGAATGAGTTTGGGTTTAAAAAAATCCTCTGTGGCAACAAGTTGGCCAACGGGCTGGCCAATCCAGCGCACTATTCTATCCGAACTGAGAGTAAAATCGCCGTTAGAACAGGCACAAAGACGCTCTGCTCGTTTGGAAAAAGCAAGAACCAAATTTTCATTATCTATTAGGTTTTGTGTTTCAGTTGTTGGATCTGCATTGCTCTTGTTGGCATAAAAACGAAAACCTTCAAACTTGCCACTTGTGTGTTTTTCAATAAGAATATCATTTTGTTGAATAATCTTACTATCCATGATTATTTTCTCTCTCAGTGTTGCACTGGTAAAAAACTTATTTGTAACGATTCCATGATAGAATTGTTACAAAATTGCACTGTCCCTTTAGCACGTTTGTTGCGTTTTCTTCAATCATTCTTATGATTTTTGCTGCTTCTTTTTGTAGTTTTAAATTTTAGTTATTTTCTTTGTTATTCAGTTTTTATTCACTTTGATTGCTTTATATGTTTCTATGCACGTATTAATTGTAGTGTGAGACTGTAAGTATAGATAAATTTTTCATTTACAAAGGCAAGAAATTTGATGATCAAGTCAAATGGGTACTCTATTAATGAGTGCCCTATTTGTGTGATCATTTAATTTTTTCTGTTTATCATGAACAAGGTGAGGAGAGATCTTTTCCCGTATTTCATTGGATTGAGTGAATTATTCTGTTGTTATTTCATCGGTTAATCTTTGTTGTGAGATAATAAGTTTTATGATTGCAATAAAAAAACAATTGCGATTATAAAAATACACGTTAAAGTAGTGTATGCAAGATTAACAACTTTTACGTTCTTTTAAAAAAGAATGATGATGTCGTTACCAACTCAATTTTGATAATTTTAATCGCAAGGGGTTATTATGGGCAATCTTTCAAATGCTGTTTATAAAAGCAGCAAAAATTATAGCGACGCAGATAAAAGCTTGGGACGTAATATGATGCGTTCTGCTATGCAAGCGCCTTATCTTGAACGACAAAAAGAGCACGATCTAGCTCTGCGATGGAAGGATAAACGCGATGATGATGCTATGCATCAAATTGCAGCGGCTCATATGCGTTTGGTGATTGCGATTGCTAACCGTTTTAAACGTTTCAAAATGCCATTGGGCGATCTCGTACAAGAAGGGTATGTAGGCTTATTGGAAGCTGCCGCGCGTTTCGAGCCTGATCGGGAAGTCCGTTTTTCAACTTATGCAACATGGTGGATACGCGCTTCTATCCAAGATTATATTTTGCGAAATTGGTCTATTGTGCGAGGGGGAACCAGCTCATCGCAAAAAGCACTGTTCTTTAATCTTCGGCGCTTGCGAGCGAAGTTGGTGCAAGATGATAGTGCTCTGTCAAAACAAGATATCTTTCGCACAATCGCTGAAAAGCTTGGCGTTTCAGTCCGTGATGTTGAAACAATGGATTTTCGTTTTTCGAGTTCTGATAATTCCTTGAGTGTTTCTGTTTCTGAGAATGGTGATAATTCCATGGCAAAAATGGATGCTCTTGTGGATGATAGCCCTCTGCCGGATGCCTTAATTGAACAGGTCATTGATGGTCAACGGCGGACACAATGGCTTTATGATGCGTTGCAAATTCTTAATGAACGAGAGCTTGAAATTATTCGGTTTCGTCGTTTGAATGAAGAAGGAGCTACACTAGAAGTGTTGGGTGAAAAGTTAGGAATCTCAAAAGAACGAGTGCGACAAATTGAAGCACGGGCTTTGCAAAAGCTACGCTCTGCTTTACTTACGGTTCACTCAGAAGATGCTTATGACATATAAATCAAGTCTTATTAAGAACCAATGGGGCTAACAATAAGAAGTATGACAAGTGATATTTTCCTGTTTAACAGCTTACCCAACAGAGGCTTATGCTCTACAAATTCGAGGTTTTCGAGAAGCATGCATGGTATGGGGGAGAGAAATGGGAAGTATGAAAATGTGATGGAGTTTGGCTTCAAAGATTTCGGATTGGTGTGGGAAATGCTGCATATTGCAGAGGGGCATCAAAGAAGATGGCTCATCTCAAAGAAGAGAGAATCAAAATGCAGAAAATGATGAAGAGGGGTTTCTTATTCTGCGATAATTTTAACCTTTGTCCCTGTGCGTAAAGTTTGGGTTGGTGAAAGTCCATTAAGAATGCGAAAAAGTTTTTCTTTATGCGGTGTGTTTGGCATTTTATGTGCAAGGCTTGCAACGTTTTCTCCTTCTTGAACGCGTATAACTCTGATCCTCAAAGGTTTTAGCTTTTTTAATTGTGCGTATGAAAGGGGATGAAAACTTTCCACTGTTCTTTTAGCAATCTCTTCAAAATCTTGAGAATGATGTGGAGCAGCAGTTAGGAAACGAAAAACATGTTCGTTAAACAGAAGAACAACCACATCAAATTGCCACTGTTTATGGGCAGCATGGGCATGGGCGCCAGGTAAACCTTGGATAGTAATTGGGCTGATGGATGATTCATCTAACCCTATCATCCATCCACTTTTCAAATAATCGCTTGCAGATATTTCAGTAGGATTCGGTATAACATCAAAACGAATGGCAATTTTATCTGGTCCGCTAGCCCAAACAGTGCGTGCTGAATTTTCTATTATGAAATTGTTGGGAACAGAAAAAGTTACGCGAAATTGTGGGTGGATAAATTGGTTTCCTCGTACAAAGCCTGTATGAAAATTATCCCAAAAAATCATACCATCAATGCTCTTGAGGAAAGAATCATGATCAATGTTTTCTCTATGCGTTGTATTGACTTTATGGGGAGGTACCGCACTTATTTTATGCGCTTTTTGTCTCGCAAGATGAATCCGTTGCGGGGTGGTTGGATGCGTTTCTAGAAAATCTAAAGAGGTATTTGTCGTGCCTGAGATATTACGAAAAATACTATACGTTTCCATTGATTGGAGAAAACGTGAAGAAGCAAATGGGTCATATCCCGCTTGTTGAAGCATTTCGAGTGCAATTGAATCGGCTTCTAGTTCCTGATTGCGTGAAAATTGTGCGAGTTGTTTCCTATTTTTAAGAGGTGAGTGAAGTTTTCTGTCGGCGAGTGAGAGAGGATTGGACGATATGCGATTTGTCATCTGCAATTCGGCTTTTTTCTGCAGGCGTAAGATGCCGTGATTGGCTATAATATGAGCGATTTCATGTGCTAAAATTGCTGCAACTTCTGAGGTGTCATTGGTTAATGCAAGCATGCCGCGTGTGATATAAATAGAGCCATTGGGGAGGGCGAATGCATTAACGCTTTCTGAATTTAAAATTGTTACAGAATAGGTTTTGTAAGGATCCTGTGAAACAAGAGCAAGATTACGTACGATATTTGCTAACAAATGTTCAAGTTTTTGATTATGATATGTGCCGCCATATATTTTTAAAATACGGGAATGTTGTACAGCGCTTAATGTGACATAAATATTGTGTTTACTAGCATGCTTGATTCTTCCAGAGTTATCTAAAGAAGAGAGCATATCATGAGCGGAAAGGTATCGATGACAAGCAGAAAGGAGAAGGATGAAGCTTAGAAGAGTTGCTTTATATATTTTGGTGTGTAAAAGAAAGATTCTTTGAAAAACCGAGTTTTTCTGTGCATTATGTTGTGGGTTTTCTGAATGTATTTTAACAAATTTCATGTGTATCTTCGTAGGCATTTTTGACAATAAAGCTACCTATTTTTACAAAGAAGAGGCTTTATACACAGAGGCTTTTTGAAAGTTTTTTGAAGCTCTGTATCACGGTTATTATTTATAAAAACGGTTTTTTTTTCACAAGATTAAAGAAGATATGAAAGGAAGGTATTCCTGAAGGGCATAAAATAGCATGACAACATTTACGATATTGTTAAACGGAGATATTTGTATCACTGATCGTTTGCAGAATCAAATTTGCAACAGTCGTGTGATCGCTGCTGATGGGGGAATGCGTCATGCAGAATCCTTGCATGTGATTCCTGAATTGTGGTTGGGTGATTTTGATTCATCTGATCAGTTCTTAATAGACAAATATACTAATGTTCCTCGTGAGATTTTTCCTGCTGATAAGGATATGACCGATAGTGCTCTGGCATGTGAGAGAGCACTCAAAAATGGTGCTAAAAAGCTTATTTTATGCGGTGCTTTTGGAGGTGAAAGAAGCGATCATAGTCTTTCTCATATGACGCAAGCATTAATGATGGCCGAAAAAGGCATTTCAGTGTTATTAACAAGCGGTCTTGAAGAAGGATGGCCGGTTTTGCCAAAGCATTTTACTTATGATCTCCCTGATAATTGTTTGTTTAGTATTATAGGTTTCTCTGATTTACAAAGTTTGACACTTTCAGGAGTGAAATGGCCAGTCTGTGATAAAAATGTGCCATTTGGATCTTCTTTAACACTTTCTAATCATGTTTGTGGAACCTTTTCTTGTCATTTAGGTTTTGGAAGGGCTATACTGTTGGCATCTATACCTATTCCATAATAGCTCTTTCGGCATATTTGAATTAAGGCAAAGGGGGATAGAGTGATTAAGAGCCAGCGTAAATGATATGTTTGTTATTATCAGAAGGAAAGATTTTTACATGTTAAAATCAATTTTAAAAGTGGCTGTGGTTTCAGCACTGGGATTAAGTACGGTGGCTTGTACTGTTAACGATCAACGTGTTGCGCGTTATGGTGTGGGGGGAGCGGCAATCGGTGCTTTGGCTGGAACAGCAATTGCTGGAAGTACTCCTGGAGCAGCGCTTACTGGAGCAGCATTTGGTGCTATTGCAGGTACAGTAACAGGTGAGGCTGTGAATCAGAAGAAACAGCAAAAACAGATGGCTGAACAACAGGCGCGAGTTTGCACATATCGCAGTAGTAAAGGTCGGATTTATCAAGCACCTTGTGCTCCAAGCATGCCAGTACAAAAATTGTGCACCTACCGTGATGGAAGAGGTGTATTGTATCAAGCACCTTGTCATCAACACGTTCGTTAATGGCCATACCACTGCTGCGGCTTGACCGCATCTTCCTCACTTTTGGAACAACCCCTTTGCTCAATCAAGCTTGTCTATCGGTTGAGCAAGGAGCTCGTATTGCGTTGGTCGGGCGTAATGGTTGTGGAAAATCAACGCTGTTAAAAATTGCTGCCGGAATGATAGAGCCCAGTGCGGGAGAAATTTTTCGCCACCCTCGGGTCATTGTTCGTTATGTTTCACAAAGTCCTGATTGTTCAGGATTTGAAGATATTCATGCCTTTGTGGAAGCTGGTTTGGATGATACACCTGATGTGCAGTGGATCAATACATTACGCACAAATCTTGGTTTTTCAGGAACTGAAAAATTATCGACGCTTTCTGGTGGTGAAAAGCGGCGCGTTTCATTATTACGGGCCATAGCAGCAAAACCAGATATTCTTCTTTTAGATGAACCAACAAACCATCTTGATTTACCAACCATTGAATGGCTTGAATCTGCTTTATGTTCTTTGCGATCAGCGATAGTGGTTATTTCACATGATCGGCGATTTTTAGAAAATGTGACGCAGTCAACAGTATGGCTTGATCGTGGTACAACCAAAAGGCTGGATAAGCGTTTTTCTGAGTTTGAAAATTGGCGTGATAAGGCGCTCGAAGAGGAAGCTATCGATCAGCATAAATTAGGGCGACAGATTGTGCGTGAAGAACAATGGTTGCGCTAT
This sequence comes from Bartonella japonica, assembly GCF_040545385.1. Classification (NCBI taxonomy): domain Bacteria; kingdom Pseudomonadati; phylum Pseudomonadota; class Alphaproteobacteria; order Hyphomicrobiales; family Bartonellaceae; genus Bartonella; species Bartonella japonica. The sequence continues at coordinate 25,277 of NZ_JBEPLT010000001.1, read as the reverse complement.
GGGGTGACTGCACGGCGTAAACGTAATGTGCGCCGTTTGGGAGCGCTAAAAGAGCTGAGACAGATTCATAAAACCTATAGGGGGCAACCAGGAAGTGCACTTTTAACAGCTGCCAAAAGTCATCATTCTGGCCAATTGGTTCTTGAAGCTAAACGAATTTCAAAATCTTATGGTGATCGTATGATTGTGAAAGATTTTTCTTTGCGCATTCAGCGGGGCGATCGAATCGGTTTGGTTGGTCCGAATGGTATTGGAAAGACAACATTGCTTTCTATTCTGATCGGTAAAGAAGAAGCTGATAGTGGAATGGTGAAGCATGGATATAACCTTGCCATGGCGTTGCTTGATCAACAGCGTACTTTAAATGAAGAAGAAACGCTTGCGCAATATCTCACAGGAGGGAAGGGGGACACTCTCTTGATCAATGGGCAAGAACGTCATGTGGTTTCTTATATGAAGGATTTTTTATTTTTACCTGAACAAGCACGCACACCACTCAAGGAGTTTTCAGGTGGAGAAAGAGCGCGTCTCATGCTTGCTCGATTGCTTTCACGCCCAGCAAACTTTTTGATTCTCGATGAACCAACCAATGATTTGGATATGGAAACATTAGATCTCTTACAAGAATTTATTGCTGATTTTGATGGAACAGTGTTGTTGGTTAGCCATGACAGAGATTTTTTAGATCGTACTGTAACGCATATGTTGGCTCCTCAGGGGGATGGTCATTGGATTTTATATGCCGGTGGTTATAGTGATATGATAGCACAAAACAAACAAGCGGCATTGGTAAAGCGCAAAGATAAAGAATTATCGCAGCGTACAATTCTTTCAAATTCTCGCTCGCGGGAAAATGTGAAACATACCGCATCAACAAAACATTCCTTTATGGAGCAAGAAAAAAAAATTATAGGACAGAAGAAAACAGTTCTGCGAAAATTGTCTTATAAACAAGTTTATGCATTGGAAAAACTGCCTGAACAAATCGCTGTTCTGCAAAACGAAATAAAAAAAATTGAACAAGAGCTCTCTGATCCAACATTGTATTGCAGCAATAAAGACCGTTTCGAGCGTTTATCAATAGCACTGGAAGAGAAGAAAAAAAATTGTGCCCAAAAAGAAGAAGAATGGTTGGAACTTGAGATTTTACGCGAAGAAAGTGAAAAGAAAACCTGTTCGCATTGATATTTCTCGAGGATATTGCGATAGATTTGAATGATTGCTTTCCTTTTACGTCTGTTTTGATGCAATTTTTGACACATTGAGCAAGTGCGCTGGAAAAGAACAAGATCAGTACAAAGAAGAATGGTCGGAACTTGCACTTTTACGCAAAGCAAAATGAAAAGAAAGCGTGGTCGCGTTAACTCATACCAAGGGCATTTTTATAAAGTTGGATGACAGCTTCTTCTTCCATGCGTTCATTCTCTTCTTTTTTCCGTAACCGTATAATGCTTCGAACAGCTTTACTATCAAAGCCAGAGCTTTTAAGTTCAGTGTAAACATCTTTAATATCATCAGAAATCGTTTTTTTCTCTTCTTCTAGCCGTTCAATACGTTCGATGAAAGCGCGTAATTGGTTTACGGATATAGCATGGGTTTGATCGGTTACTGTATTCATTGTATTTTTCTCCAGACTGTCTATTTTAAGCTATTTTATCGATGATAAACCTATGATGAAAAAGCTTAAAAAATAAAAAGTGAATCAAGATGTACACTGTTTTACAAATTGACTTTAAATATTTTGTAAAATTTTAGAATATGTGACTTTATAAGAAGGATATAAGAGTCAAAAAAGAACAAAATACATTATTTTATAAATTTAAAAGGTTTTTAATTTAAAGAGAAGAAAAAAGGGGAGATACTTTATATTTAATAGCTTGCGTTGTGAGGGAAGTTTTGTGGGTATCAAAAAACAGAAATGGGTATTTCAGAAGGGACAGAGAGTTTTTTTCCTGAGTATCCTATTCTTATGTTCATTTGTTGTTTTTGCAAAGGCTGATTTTAGAGTCTGCAATGCGACTCAACAGTCTGTGGGTGTTGCTCTTGGTTATCCTACGCTTTCAGGATGGGTGAGTGAAGGATGGTGGGTCGTGCCGGTGACAGAGTGTAAAACTTTAATCGAAGGGCCTCTTTCTTCACGGTTTTATTATTTTTATGCAGAAGGCTCACAGAAAAAAGGAAATTGGGCAGGTTCTGTTACCATGTGTGTGCAAGATAGCCAATTTACTATTCAAGGGGTTCATGATTGTTTTCCCCGAGGATATCAAAAGGCTGAGTTTAAAGAAATTGATACAGGCAATCAAACCAGTTGGATGGTGCAGCTAACCGATGAATCTTTGTTTGGTGATTCGGCTGAACATTCTCCTCCTCTTTCTGGAGGAACTCTTCCGTGAAGCGAGCACGTAAAGTAAAAATCATTGCTACTCTTGGCCCTTCTTCTTCATCTTTAGAGATGATTGAAAAACTTTTTATGGCTGGAGCAGATGTTTTTCGTCTGAATATGAGCCATATTGACCGTGAAACAATGTGTGATCTAGTCAAACGCATACGAAAGGTTGAAAAAATTGTTCGACGTCCAATCGGTATTTTGGTCGATCTACAAGGACCAAAGTTGCGCGTTGGCAATTTTGCTCAAGGTCAAGAAGATTTATGTGTTGGACAAAAATTTACATTAGATAATCGAGACGTCCCTGGCGACGCACAGCGTGTTTTTTTCTCGCAGGGAGAGGTGTTGGCAGCTGTTAAACCAGGCGATCGGTTGTTGGTTGATGATGGAAAGCTGGAATTGCGTGCTGAAGTATGTAATGGCTATTCTGTTGAGTGTCGTGTGGTTAATGGAACCCGTATTTCTGATCGAAAAGGCGTGAGTTTTCCTGATACGGTTTTGCCTCTTGGTTCAATGACATCAAAGGATGAGGATGATCTGCAGGCTCTTTTAGAACAGTCTGTTGATTGGGTGGCGCTTTCTTTTGTTCAGCGTCCAGAAGACATTATGGCTGTGCGGAAATTAACAAAAAGTAAAGTATCTTTGATGGCTAAGGTCGAAAAACCGCAAGCCCTGGAACATATAGAGAAGATTATTGAGGTTTCCGATGCTATCATGATTGCACGGGGAGATCTCGGTGTGGAAATGCCATTGGAGAGGATTCCTGCACTTCAGATGGAGCTCATAAAAGCTTGTCGTTTGGCTGGGAAGCCTGTAGTGGTGGCTACACAAATGCTCGAGTCCATGATCACATCATCTATTCCTACTCGGGCAGAGGTCTCTGATGTTGCGACAGCAGTTTATGCTGGGAGCGATGCTATTATGTTGTCTGCTGAATCTGCTTCTGGTCTTTATCCTGAAGAAGCGGTGCTTATGATGGACCGGATTGCTCAACAAATCGAACAAGACCCTAATTATGTAGCAATGGTTGGTGCTCAGCATCCTGAGCCAGAGTCAACAGGAACAGATGCGATTTCTCTTGCGGCGCGTCAAATTGCTGAAACGCTTCAATTGGCAGTTATTATTGCTTATACCGCATCAGGAACAACGGGCATACGCGCATCTCGTGAACGGCCAAATAGACCTATTATTGCTTTATCACCCATTGTGAAAACAGCACGGCGATTGGCTTTAGTGTGGGGGCTTCACTGTGTGGTGACTGAAGATGCAAGAGATTTGGAAGATATGGTTGATCGTGCAGCAGTGATTGCCTTTCAAGAAGGTTTTTGTTCTGAAGGAGATTGCTTCCTTGTGACAGCAGGTGTTCCGCTTGGTACGCCCGGTGCTACCAATTTATTACGTATTGCTTCTGTTATCTCAGATAGAACAAAGAGGCTTTAATTGCTTGCATACTATGTTCTTTGCAATGGTGGAGAATGCTTCATTGGATGGTTATTAAAGAAGAATGAGGTTTAGAGGATATAGCCGATCGCGCAGCAGCAATTGCTCCTCTTTTGGAAGATGAGGATAGAGAGTTTGAGGTCATGAGAGTGATTTATACTGGGGATACTAGGAATTACTGGAAATGAGGTTACTGTTGTCTTTTGAATGCCTATATGATTCTATCCTGATTTTGAATATTTTTTTGCAGTGATAAATTCCGATTCTATAAAAGTGCTGTTGCTTCAATATTTCATTTCATCTTTAAATATTTATGTATGTTGTTTACTCTTTTATAAATTTTTTAGCATCATTTATAGATCTTCCTTTTCCTGCAAATTGGTATTTATTTGTTCATCTTTGAGCAATTGCTTGGTAAGTTTTTCAATCCGCTTGGTGGTATCTTGCATAATTTTTCCCATAGTATGGTCTTTTTCATTATGAAGTCGTAAAAGAGCTTTGTATTCTTCTTTTAATTTTTTATGTTCTCGTTTTATTTCTTCCATTTCATCGATAACCATAATTCCGGCCATAACCGCTAAGCGATGATCACCGATTTCACCAAAATTTGCTTTAAGATGCGCGATATATTGATCTAATCGCGCTGCGAGCTCAGTAAGATGGTGTTCTTGCCCTTTATCGCAAGCCATACGATAAATTTTACCATCAATTGTGACGGAAACAGTTTCCATACATTCAAACCTTTATTTATCAATTACAACACGAATCATTTCCATTGCTTTGATCAAACGTTTGGAAACTTCTTTGTTCGCAGCCTCTAACCGATCGGCATGTGCTTCGGCTTTGTCAAGCGCTTGGGCAAGATGGCTACGATCAGCGTTCATTCGTTGAATTTCTTCTTCCCATTCGTTATTTTTATCAATAACGGCGTTGCGGTTTATAATAGTGACTTCTAAGGTTCTTAGCGCTTTTTCTAGTTGCTCTAAAGCGTGGGGGAGAACCGTAGTTTCTTGCTCCATGATGCGTATATCCTTTGGATGATTGTAGCCTTTATCAGTTTTTTATGCAAAAACGAATCACTTTTTTTCTTTTCTTGCGTGAAATTTATTTTTAAATATGTAGGATGTTTTAGCAAGTAAAGCAGAGGACAGATGTTAATTAAAAGCTGGATTTTTAAAGAGTATTGGCATAAATGAATATTTGTATGAAGAACGCGTGAGGGGAATATTATTGCTCCTTGAGTGATAAAAACTTCATGGCGAGGGTTTAAAAACAGTATTTCTCAACAAATTAAGAGAATATGAGAAAAACAACAAAATAACGTGTTTAACAATGGTCTATCATTCATGACAAATACTGAACAACAAAATCAGATGGCTCATGCTATCCGTTTTCTTGCTATTGATGCAATTGAAAAAGCAAATTCTGGTCATCCTGGTTTGCCAATGGGAGCAGCAGATATTGCTACTGTTCTTTATACAAAATTTCTTGCCCATGATCCTAAAAATCCTTGTTGGCCTAACCGTGATCGTTTTGTGTTATCAGCTGGGCACGGGTCTATGTTGCTTTATGCTTTACTGTATCTTTCTGGTTATGAAGATATCTCTCTTGAAGATATTAAAAATTTCCGCCAATTGGGATCAAAGCTTGCAGGTCATCCAGAATATGGGCACGTTGCGGGAATCGAAACAACCACTGGACCTCTTGGACAAGGATTGGCAAATGCTGTGGGAATGGCGCTTGGTGAACGCTTGCAGAATGCTCGGTTTGGCGATCTTGTCAGTCACTACACTTATGTGCTGGTTGGGGATGGATGTCTTATGGAAGGAATTTCTCAAGAAGCAATTTCTCTCGCGGGACATTTAAAACTCAATAAACTGATTGTGTTGTGGGACGATAATAATATTTCTATCGATGGAGAGATTTCTCTTGCTGACAGTACAGATCAGATCGCACGTTTTAAAGCATCCGGTTGGGAAACCCACAAAGTCAATGGACATGATCAAGCCGCAATCGCAAGGGCTATTGAGGCAGCACAAGATTCCGATAAACCAACTTTGATTGCTTGTAAAACAACGATTGGTTTTGGGGCACCCAATAAAGCGGGAACAAATAAAGTGCATGGGGCTCCTTTAGGTCCACGAGAAATTGCCGAAACCCGTATAGCTTTAGGCTGGGATGCTGAGCCTTTCGTTATTCCATCTGAAGTGCTGGATGATTGGCGATTGGCTGGACTTAATGCTGCTAAAAAACGGCAAAAATGGGAAGAAAAATTGGCAAAACGTCCCGTATCAGAACGGGTAGAGTTTGAAAGACTGATGCGTGGCGATCTCATGGGTGGGTTTGATAGCGCTATTGATGCTTATAAACAGCAACTCATTGAAAAGCGCCCTCTTGTTGCTACGCGTAAAGCTTCAGAAATGGCTCTTGAAGTCATCAATGAGACCATTATAGAAACCATTGGTGGTTCTGCAGATTTAACAGGGTCTAATAATACAAAAAGCAGCCAGATGAACAGTATTTCTGCTGAAGATTTCTCAGGGCGCTATGTGCATTATGGTATTCGCGAACATGCAATGGGAGCCGTGATGAATGGGCTTGCTCTTTATGGTGGATTTATTCCTTATGGGGGAACCTTTTTATGCTTTTCTGATTATATGCGTCCTGCAATGCGCTTATCTTCTTTGATGGGATTGCGCGTGATTTATGTCATGACCCATGATTCTATCGGTCTTGGTGAGGACGGCCCCACACATCAGCCTGTGGAGCATCTTGCTTCTTTGCGTGGACTTCCTAATCATCTCGTTTTTCGTCCTGCTGATGCTATAGAAACAGTGGAGTGTTGGCAATTGGCTTTAAAGGCACGTAAAACACCTTCTACGTTGGTTTTGAGCCGGCAAAATTTACCGCTTGTGCGTAAAGAATATGAAGATGAAAATCTGTGTATGCTTGGTGCTTATGAATTGCTTACAGCCAGTGATGATGCGCAGGTAACTTTGTTTTCTTCTGGTTCAGAAGTGCAAATTGCGGTAAAAGCACATACAATCTTAGAAGAAAAAGGTATCCCAACGCGTGTGGTTTCTGTACCTTGTTTTGAACTCTTTACACAGCAATCTCTTTCCTATCAGCAGGCTCTTATTGGGCACGCACCAATTAAAGTTGCCATTGAAGCCGCTGTTAAACAAGGATGGGAACGTTTTATTGGCTGTAGTGGTGTGTTTATTGGTATGGAAGGATTTGGAGCAAGTGGAACAATGGAGGCGCTTTATACGCATTTCGGTATCACTTGGGAGAATGTCGTTGATACCGTTGAAAAAGAACTTGGAAAAATCCACCAGAAAAATATGAAATAATTGTTTGTGTGGTAATCAATGGGTGTGATCATATTGAATGCAATGTTGTTTGCATTTGTGGAGAGAGATTGATCAAAATATTGATGCTGTGGCAGTGGATAGTTTGTAATTGCTGTAAATAAATGATCATTTATTGTGCTAGAGAGATCTATTAAAAAGAAATAATTGTTTGTATGGTAATCAATGGGTGTGATCATATTGAATGCAATGTTATTTGCATTTGTGGAGAGAGATTGATCAAAATATTGATGCTGTGGCAGTGGATAGTTTGTAATTGCTGTAAATGAATGATCATTTATTGTGCTAGAGAGATCTATTAAAAAATATGAAGTAATTGTTTGTATGGTAATCAATGGGTGTAATCATATTGAATGCAATATTGTGTGCATGTGTGAAAAATTATTGATCAAGGTATTGAAATTGTGACAGTGGATAACGCAGTATTATTGTATAAATGGATACCCGTTTGTTGTGCTATAAAAATGTAAAGGAAATGTAAAATGACTGTTCGCGTGGCAATTAATGGGTTTGGTCGTATTGGGCGCAATATTTTGCGCGCTATCGTGGAAAGTAGACGACAAGATATTGAGGTTGTGGCGGTTAATGATTTGGGGTCAGTGGAAACCAATGCTCATTTGTTGCGCTACGATTCAGTCCATGGGCGTTTCCCAGGTCACGTTAAGGTTGTTGGTGATGCTATTGAGGTCGGGAGTGGTTTGGTCAAGGTGTTTGCAGAGCGCGAGCCAGCACAATTGCCTTGGAAGGCTTTGGATATCGATGTTGCTTTAGAATGTACAGGCATTTTTACGGCACGTGATAAAGCAAGTGCGCATTTGGATGCTGGGGCAAAGCGTGTCCTCGTTTCTGCGCCTTCAGAAAATGCTGATCTTACCGTGGTCTATGGGGTGAATCATCAATCTTTGCGTAAAGAACATCAGGTTGTTTCAAATGCTTCTTGTACAACCAATTGCTTGGCACCTGTTGCACAAGTTTTGCATAACGCAATCGGCATCGAAAAGGGATTTATGACAACAATCCATTCTTATACCGGTGATCAGCCTGTGTTGGATACAATGCATCGTGATCTTTATCGTGCACGTGCTGCAACACTTTCGATGATTCCTACCTCAACAGGAGCGGCAAAAGCTGTCGGGTTGGTCTTGCCAGAATTAAAAGGATTGCTCGATGGTGTGTCAATTCGTGTTCCAACCCCAAATGTTTCTGTTGTTGATTTTACATTTACCGCTCAGCGTTCCACAACCATTGAAGAAATTAATACAGCTATTTCTGCCGCTGCATGTGGTTCACTCAAGGGAATTTTAGACACAACAGAGGAAAAACTGGTGAGTTGTGATTTCAATCATAATCCACATTCAGCTATTTTCCACAATGATCAAACAAAAGTTATTGATGGCAAGCTTTGCCGTGTTCTGGTTTGGTATGATAATGAGTGGGGCTTTTCAAACCGCATGGCTGATACGGCTGTGGCTTTTGCTAAAGCAGTATAAAAAAGAAGAATCTATGGTTCTTTTTTACAACAAAAACTATTTTGCGCTATAAGATATAAGGGATGTGTTCTTTTTGAAAAAATGGCGGTAAGTAGTGCAATGTGTGAGAAAAATGTCGTTTAGTGAGACGTGATGCATTTTATTGGGTTTTTATTTAAGGGGATATTACAAATTTTCTCATTGTATAAAAATAAAACTTAAATGAGATGAAAATTGAAAAAAATCGGTGAGGAAGTTAAAGAATATAAAGGTCGATGAGAGAACATAGTAAGTTCTTTTTAGTGGAAGATTAAGAGAAGATTGCGTGAGAAAAAGTTGAGTGGGTGCGTTTATTTGAAACAACAGAAAGTGGAGAGGAAGCGGTAATGGGGTTTCGGACACTTGATGATGTTGATGTCGCTGGGAAACGTGTTCTGGTACGAGTGGATTTTAATGTTCCAATGGCGCACAGCAAGGTGTGTGATGATACACGTCTTAAACGGCACAAAGAAACACTGCTCGAACTTCAAAGTCGTGGTGCTAAGCTTATTTTACTTTCTCATTGTGGGCGCCCAAAAGGACAGGTAGAGCCAGAATTTTCGCTCCGTCCTATTGTGCAAGTGTTGGAAAAAATAGTCAATCAGCCTGTGGCTTTTGCATCAGATTGTATCGGCGTTGAAGCACATATAGCGGTTGAGTCATTGAAAAACGGTGATGTTTTATTGCTTGAAAATGTCCGCTTTCATTCAGGTGAAGAAAAAAATGAGAGTTCCTTTTCTGAAGCTTTAGCCCATAATGGAGATCTTTATGTTAATGATGCTTTTTCAGTCTCTCATCGTGCCCATGCTTCGGTAGAAGGAATAACACATTTATTACCTTCTTATGCAGGACGTTCTTTGCAGGGAGAATTGCAGGCACTAGAAAAAGGACTTGGTAACCCAGCACATCCAGTTATTGCGCTTGTTGGAGGTGCAAAGGTTTCTACGAAGCTTTTTGTGCTCAATCATTTGGTTGAAAAGGTCGATTATTTGGTAATTGGTGGTGGCATGGCCAATAGCTTTTTGGTAGCACAAGGTGTGCAGGTTGGAAAGTCACTATGTGAATATACGCTTACGGAAACAATCAAAAAAGTGATTAAAAAAGCGAAAGAATGCCAATGTACGCTTTTGCTCCCAGTGGATGCGGTTGTTGGATTTCGTTTTGAAAAAAATGCACCACATCGTCTCTATGATATCGGAGATATTCCTGAAGGAGGGATGATTCTCGATATCGGTACACGCTCTATTGCACATATCAAAGCTGCGATTGATAAGGCTGCTACTATGGTGTGGAATGGACCCCTTGGTGTTTTTGAAATGCCCCCTTTTGATCAAGGAACGATTGCTGTTGCTCGTTATGCAGCAGAACGCAGTTTAGCAGGAAAATTGGTTTCCATTGCAGGAGGAGGAGATACAGTTTTTGCGCTTAATCATGCTGGTGTTGCCAATGATTTTACTTATCTTTCGACAGCAGGAGGGGCTTTTTTAGAATGGATGGAAGGCAAAGTTTTGCCCGGTATTCTCGCTCTCATGCAGGCTTAAAAGTTTTATTTGAAGGGAAAGTGTAAAGAAAAATGATAGGGTCGTGGGGTCTGTAGGTTGTGTTTCATCCGTGCGGTCCACTTTTGGAAGTTAAGAGAATTAAAGAGGAATTGCTTATGAATGAACGTCTTGAAGAGATAGCACTTGCTTTGGTAAATGCGGGTAAAGGTATTTTGGCAGCAGATGAAAGCACTGCGACAATTGGAAAGCGTTTTGAAAGTATTGGTGTGGAATCCAGTGAAAATACGCGTCGTGCCTATCGTGAAATGCTTTTTACGGCAAAAGAAGCTATGGAAAATGCCATTTCTGGTGTCATCTTATTTGATGAAACTATTCGTCAAAAAGCATCTACAGGGAAAATGTTGACAGATCTTATTCGTGAGGCGGGTGCTTTGCCAGGTATTAAAGTCGATACTGGAGCCAAACCATTAGCAGCTTTTCCTAAAGAAACAATCACAGAAGGATTAGATGGACTTCGTGAACGTTTAAAAGATTATTATGCATTGGGAGCGCGTTTTGCTAAATGGCGTGCGGTCATTGCTATTGATGAACATACTCTTCCAACAAGAGGCGCTATAAACCAAAATGCACAAGCTCTCGCGCGTTATGCTGCTTTATGTCAGGAAGAAGGTATTGTGCCGATCGTTGAACCAGAGGTGTTGATGGATGGACCATCACGCCAACATTCAATTGCGCGTTGTTTTGAGGTTACACAAGTCGTATTAAGCACTGTATTTAAAGAATTGTTTGAGGCGCGTGTTCTTTTGGAGGGTATGATTTTAAAACCTAATATGGTGATTGATGGAAAAGATGCCCGCAGCGCTTCTGTTGAAGAAGTGGCTGAAAGATCTGTTCAGGTTCTTAAACAGACTGTCCCAGCTGCTGTTCCGGGAATTGCATTTCTTTCTGGAGGGCAGTCTGATGAAGAAGCAACGATGCATTTGTCTGCCATGAATGCTTTGGGCGCATTGCCTTGGAAATTGACCTTTTCTTATGGGCGGGCATTGCAAGCCGCTGCCTTGAAGGCATGGGCTGGAAAAGATGAAAATATTGCTGCTGCACAAAATGCTTTTTGTCACCGTGCACGCATGAACCATTTGGCTGCTTTGGGACAATGGACAAAAAATCAGGAGAAATCTTGCGCTTAAAAAAAGAGAAAACGCCGTATAAAAGATGCTTTTATCTGCTGTTCTAAGGTGCTTTTTTGCGTTGTTTTGAGGTTACACAAGTCGTATTAAGCACTGTGTTTAAAGCATTGTTTTTGAGGTGCGTGTTCTTTTGGAGGGTATGATTTTAAAACCTAATATGGTGATTGATGAGAAAAATGTCCGCAGCGCTTCTGTTGAAGAAGTGGCTGAAAGATCTGTTCAGGTTCTTAAACAGACTGTCCCAGCTGCTGTTCCGGGAATTGCATTTCTTTCTGGAGGGAAGTTTTTTGCGGCTTCTTCTTTTTTCGTGTTATTACAGTTTATATAAGCGTGAGCAGCTTTAATTTTTCTGCCATACGCAAAAAACCCCGCTTCAAAGCAGGGCATCTCATTTGTCATTTTATAAGCGTTTTTTATCAAAAGTCTCAATGGCAAGAGTCATTAAATTATATTCTCTTTCCATTCTAAAGCAGATGAATTTCTTTCAATGTACAGTTCTTGACTGTATGTCTGCTCTTGACGGCTAGAAAAAATCTTTAGTTAGAAGAAAATTTTTACAAGCCAAGATCACCAAAACGATTCTTAAATTTAGAAACACGACCACCACGGTCGACGATTGTTTGAGACCCACCTGTCCACGCTGGGTGAGTTCTTGGATCGATATCCAGATTCAGAACGTCTCCTTCTTTTCCCCAAGTGGAGCGCGTTGTATATTTGGTCCCATCCGTCATAACAACGGTAATTTTGTGATAGTTGGGATGAATATTCGCTTTCATGCGTCAAACCTTTTGTGTCTATAAAATGAAATGCTACTTGTTCACTTTTTAAGTGCGTTTCTTTTATCTTTTTGATAAATTAATTACAGTAATCTTTCTATAACTGAGCATGCATCAAAAAACAAGTGTTCAAGTTACATCGTTGTATTAACTGTTATAGACAACTTACGTTTTATAGACAATCTAATATAATAAGCGAAATTTTATGCATCTCTTTAAAAAATCAGAAAAATCTGCAAGGTTTTCATTTTCTTCATTTACGACGTTTGGTCCTTATTTTGTACGTTATCGTTGGTTGTTTATCTTTGCCTTTTTTGCCTTGTTGGTTGCTGCTTTTGTTACTTTGGCTTTGCCCGTTGCTATTCGTCAGATGCTTGATCATGGTTTTTCCATTTCAAGCCACGGCAATATCAATTTTTATTTTGGTATTTTATTTGTCTTAGCTTTGCTGCTCGCTCTTGCTTCTTCTTGCCGCTATTATTGTGTCATCACTTTAGGAGAACGGATGGTTGCAGATTTACGACGTGATGTGTTTGGACATATCATGAAACTTTCTCCTGCTTTTTTTGATAAATCTCATTCTGGTGAAATTGTTTCGCGGCTTTTAACAGATACAACGCAAATAAAATTAGCTGTTGGATCAACGGCCTCGACGGCTTTGCGTCATCTGATTGTGGTGATTGGAGCAATCGTGATGATGGTTATCACCAATGCTAAATTGTCTTTGCTTGTTTTGCTTTCTATTCCCTTTGTGGCTATACCCTTGGTTGTCTTTGGGCGCAAAGTACGGACACGGACACGCGCTGCGCAAGATCGTTTAGCTGATGCCAATGCTTTGGCAACAGAACAGATCAGTGCTATTCGCACTGTACAGGCTTTTACAGCGGAAAAACTTGTGTCTAAGCGTTTCTCACAGTTGATAGAACGTGCTTTTCAAACAGCACGGGATTCTGTGATCTTACGTTCCTTTTTTACTGGTTTTGCAATTTTTTTGATTTTTGGTAGTGTGGTGGCTGTCTTATGGATTGGATCCCGAGATGTTTTGAATGGCACTATGACAGGCGGAACATTAGGTCAATTTGTCCTTTATGCAGTTTTTGGAGCTTCAACCTTTGCTCAATTATCAGAATTGGGAGCAGAATTAATACAAACAGCAGGGGCAGCTGAACGGATTGCCGAATTGTTGAAAGAGCAACCCACTATTTTAGATCCAAAAGTGCCGTTACGGATGGAAAAACCTGTTCAGGGGGAAATTGTTTTTGATCAGGTTGATTTTACTTATCCTTCCAGACCACAAGAAAAAATTTTGCACTCTCTTTCTTTTTCTGTCAAAGCAGGCGAAACTGTGGCTTTTGTTGGTGCTTCTGGAGCAGGAAAAAGCACTCTCTTTTCTTTGATCCTTCGTTTTTATGACCCAACAAACGGAAAAATCCGCTTTGATGGTGTGGAGATTGATCACCTTTCTCTCCAAGATTTACGGAATGCAATTTCCTATGTACCACAAGAAGTCGCTATTTTTGATGGAACAGTACGCGATAATATTATTTTTGGTACAGAAAATACCCATGAAGAGCAAATCATCGCTGCTGCCAAAACAGCGAACGCACTCGAATTTATTAAAGCTTTACCAAATGGCTTTGATACTGAAGTGGGAGAACGCGGTACTATGCTTTCTGGTGGGCAAAAGCAACGCATTGGTATCGCACGTGCGATTTTAAGAAATGCTCCTCTGTTACTGCTTGATGAAGCAACATCAGCTTTAGATGCAAACAGTGAAAAGTTGGTGCAAGAAGCCTTAGAAGGGTTGATGAAAAATCGAACAACTTTGGTGATTGCACACCGTTTAGCAACAATTTTAAAAGCGGATCGTATTCTTGTGATGGATAAAGGTGTTCTTGTTGAAGAGGGAACACATGCAGAACTCATCGCACGAAATGGGATCTATGCTTATTTAGCCAAACTACAATTTGCATCTGAATAATTGATGGTCATTGATGGTGAAACATCGTTATAAATAGAAGCATTCTTATGTGAAAAAACCTAGTTTAAGAAACTTGCGATTAACAATAGAGATTAGGCGCTTTTATTTATAGAGATTAGATGTTTTTAGGTATAAGGAGTGTTGTGGAAGATCTGAGATTTCTTCACATAAAAGGGTGCTCTCATCTTTTGCAATGGAATATGCAATGGATGTTTGGAGGAATGTTTGGGATTGGTGGTTTCGCGAGAAGGCTGTAAGTTTAGTGTTGGTGAAAGATATTGAAGCAGTAATTGCAGTAAAATTTGGAGGTATCTTTTATCGGAATGCATGAAATCTTGGACTGATCGCGATTGAATTCTAAAATCTATCCATTGATAAAAGAAAGAATGTAAGCATCAATCTCATAGAAGGAACGATAGAAGATGTAAAAAGGAAATTTCTATTCATCCCTTCTTTGGAATTTATACTTAACATATTGGTTAAGGAGCTATTGGCTAAAGGGGGCTTTTCCACTATGGAGGTTAGCCAATTGAGCCTTTAAGAAAAACCGCATCATATATGATAATTCAGAACGTCTTTCTTACATATTTTGAAAATCAAATGCCTTTTTTGAGGGTTTTTTCTAATTTCATGCGAATATGCTCATTGCTAGCAATGATATTTTTTTTGCGAAAGATATCGTTGCCACCTTCTTTATCAGTCACAAAACCACCCGCCTCACGAACCATCAATATTCCAGCAGCCATATCCCAAATTTGCAGATTATCTTCCCAGAACCCATCTGTTCTCCCAGCAGCAACATAAGCTAAATCAAGAGCAGCAGCTCCAAAACGGCGCAATCCAGCAACTTCCGCCATTACATTGCGCAATTCAATCAAATATGTTCCATGATTTGGGCGTCCCAAATGCGGCATACCTGTTGCAATGACACAATCTTCTAATCTTCTTCGGGCAGAAACGCGACAGCGCCTGTCATTAAAAAAAGCACCTCCACCGCGTTCAGCAGTAAAGAGCTCATCACTTACGGGATTATAAATTACACCAGAAACAATTTTTCCTTGACTCTCTAAGGCAATGGAAACAGCAAAAAAAGGAATACCATGGAGAAAGTTTGTTGTGCCATCCAAAGGATCAACAATAAAACGATGTTGAGAATCCTCCCCAATAATTTCTTCAGATTCTTCCATCAAAAACCCAAATTTAGGACGTGCTTTGCTCAATTCACTGAAAATAATTTTCTCAGCTTTGCGATCCGCTTGACTTACGTAATCGGAGGGACCTTTCAAAGATACTTGCAAATTTTGCACTTCGCCATAATCACGCACCAGCGAGCGTCCAGCTTTCATTGCAGCTTGCACCATGACATTCATGATTGCAGAATGTGCCATCTTTTATTCCTTTATTTATCCTTTTCATTCGCACGACGCAAATAAACCAAATCGTTGGTATCGACAATGACACGTTCACCAGCATTAATAAAAGGAGGCACAAGAATGCGAATGCCATTTTCAAGAATTGCAGGCTTGTAAGACGCTGTGACCGTTTGTCCCTTAATGGCAGGATCCGCTTCAGAAATTTCCACAGTAACTTGATCAGGAAGCGATATGCCAATGGGCTTTTCTTGATAAAGTTCAACGGTTACAGTCATACCATCTTGTAGAAAAGCAGCACGTTCACCAACAAAATCTTTTTGCAATTCAAGTTGCTCATAGGATTGTGAATCCATAAAGATTAAAACATCATTTTGTTCATAAAGAAACGTGAAATCTTTTTGTTCAAGACGGACCTTCTCAACCGTTTCTGAGGCCCGAAATCGTTCATTGAGCTTTGTTCCATCAATCAAATTTTTCATTTCGACTTGATTAAATGCACCGCCTTTTCCCGGCTTTACAGCATTGCATTTAACAGCCACCCATAAACTTCCTTGGTGTTCGATCACATTACCAGGTCGAATTTCATTGCCATTAATCTTCATCGTTTATATCCAATTCTATTTTCACAAAAAAATCTCTCTTTTTGTTCTTACAGTTATTGTTGTTCTTACAATTACTGCTTTCTTTTTGTATTGCTTTCCTTTTGTCTTTGCGATGAGCTCTGTTATGTCATTTTTTCTGCTGATGAGTTCTCTTGTTGTTTTTACAGCAGATTTTCTCTTGGTCTTTACAGAATGCTCTTTAGCTGTCTTCACTGTTAGGTTTTCTTATAACAAAGAGAAAAACCCAGTAAAGGATTCCCACCAAAGAATTTTTAGTTATTCTTGTTTTCTAATTCTTTGCAAGATCATAAAAAAAGCTAAGAAGCAAGCATTTTAAAAATTTGCACAAAGATTTTTGTGGGGATTTGTATAGGGATCTTTAGTGGAATTTCTTTTTTCATTTTTTTCACGTTTTTTCAAAAAATAGGAAGAAGTTTTACTGCTTCTTTGTGTGCTTTTTCCAATTGTGTATCGTCCATACCTTGGAGCATTATTTCAAGATCAGAGGCTTGCATTTTCGCTTCTTTTGCAAGCATATACCAAGCTGCTGCCATGATTATATCACCTTGTGTGCCTATACCATCCCGATAAAGTCTCGCAAGACAAATTTGTGCGTGTGGAATCATATTCATGGCATTGCGCAGAAGCAAATCAAAAGCACGTTGAAAATCTGTGTCTCCTCCACGCCCTTGTGTAAGCCATTGTGCCAAAAGGATCTGTGCCATATAATGGTTGCTTTGAGAAGCAATTTCCATGAGTCGACGCGCATTGCGGTCATCTTTTGGTCGTGTTAAAGTTCCTGAAGAAAGGATTTTTGCAGCAGAAAAAGCAGCTTCCGCATCTCCAAGAGCAGCACCTTTGAGGAACCACTTTAATGCTTGTTCTATTGCCTCATTTTCACGGTTTGGTGAATGAACACCTGCAAGCACTTGTTTTTCACGTTCAGCTTTGTAAAGAACTAATCGTCCATAATAGAAATAGGCTTCTTTTACGCCAGCGTCTACAGCTTTTCGAATAAATTGTTCACCAAGTTCCTGATTTTGTGTAATAAAATGACCATCAAATAACATAAGCCCATAGCGTAGTTGTGCTTGTGGTTCACCTTGTTTTGCAGCTCGTCCAAACCACAAAGCAGCGCGCGCACCATCAGATGGAACAGCACAGCCTTCTATATAAATTCGTGCCACAAGAGTTTGTGCAAAAGGATCATTTTTTTCGGCACGCTTGAGCGCTTCACGAAAGGCTTTCAAATAATAACCTTGAAGGTAATAATCATAAGCTTGGTCATATTGTCCAGCTTGTAAGGGCTGGAAATTTTCTTCACTGTTTGAATCGTTTTGAATGGTATTGAAAGAGCGTTCAAGGTTTAAGGATCCATCAGAAGTTTCAGCAAAACTTACAACACGACTTGCAAGCCAAATAACGACCAGAATAAGAATCCTAAAACTTTTAATCATTGAATGTTCTCTCTATTAATTACAGGAAAAAGCTTTCACATTTTTCTTTCATCATTTCAAGCAGAAGAAAAGGATTATCATGTGCAAAAATGATTTCTTCAACGGCTATAAACTCACATGCGGTTTGCACAACCTCATCAAAAGTTGCAAAATCACTTCCTGCTTGAATAATCGCAGGAATTTCCATAACTTCTGCCCACCATTGTGCTAGCTGGATATTGCGGGGGTGAGCGTGTGGCTTTT
This sequence comes from Bartonella japonica, assembly GCF_040545385.1. Classification (NCBI taxonomy): domain Bacteria; kingdom Pseudomonadati; phylum Pseudomonadota; class Alphaproteobacteria; order Hyphomicrobiales; family Bartonellaceae; genus Bartonella; species Bartonella japonica. The sequence goes on along the minus strand of NZ_JBEPLT010000001.1, from coordinate 7,451 downwards.
TATCAAAACCTAATTTACCAAATAATAAATAATCAACATTCGCTTCTCCAGCAATCATCGCACTATGGCGATTGCGCAAATTTCCAAAGCCTATAATTTTTTGTCCTTTTTTCTGAGTATCAAGATATTTGAGAGTGTTAAGATCATTCTCTATATGAAAACCATCAGCCTTGATCCGTTCAGCAATGCGATTGTCAGCAGCAACGAGAAGGGCCGCATCATGACGCTGAATATCTTCTCCATAAATTTTTGCTTGTTGTTGTAAAAAAACTCCATCATCCTTCAACCCTTGGGAATCATAGAGGATAACGCAGACAAAAGACTTCGTTTGCAAAATTTGGTGCAAAAAGGTGGGAGATAAAACACGTCGGACATCAAATGTTAAAACCAATTGAGGAAAAGAATGGGAAACAAGCGGTTTATTCTTTTGTGGTGTCATAAAAAAATCCTTGAATCTTAAAAAGAAACTTGACTCTTAAAAGTTAAAGCTTCATCCTATAAAATCGCTTTAGCTGCGGTAAATAGCCGTTTTGCGATTTGTGAGGGTTCGTTTATGGGGTGCCAAGGTATTCTTCATCATAACACACATCTTTCTCATCGCGATACACGCATTGATGTTTTTCGTTCTTTAGCCCTATTGACGATTTTCATCAACCATATTCCTGGAACGTTATACGAAAATATAACACATAGAAACTTTGGTTTTTCTGATTCAGCAGAAGTTTTTGTTTTGCTTTCAGGTGTTTCTCTTGGGCTCAGTTTTCATGCTCGTTTGCATCAGGAGTCTTTTATTTTCATTGTACGCAAATTCTGGAAGAGAGCTTTTCAGCTTTATGGGGCATATCTTTTCACAACTTTTGCAACTTTAAGCCTTTTTTTAGGGGCTTTCTCATTGTGGAATGCAGAAGAACTTTTATCGATGAACAATGTGGGGTTATTTTTCACACAGCCCTTTGTTGCATTCTTTAGCACCTTAACTTTTGGGCATCAATTAGGATATAATAATATTCTTCCGCTTTATATTTTTTTGATGCTCTTTGCACCTTTTGCACTTTATTTATGGTGTAAACAAAAAAATCTTCTGCTTTTAAGCTCATTCATGCTCTATCTGATCTGCGGATTTTATGAAATTGCTCCCTCTTCTTATCCTTTACAGGGGAAGTGGTTTTTGAACCCTTTATCTTGGCAGTTTTTATTTGTCATAGGGTTGATCAGCACTTTATCTCTTAAACAAGGAAAAACAATCGCTTTTAAGCCTTTTTGGATTGTTTTTTCAGGGGCTTATCTTTTGCTTTCTCTGTTATGGGTTCGTTTAGATTGGTGGGGGGTGTTGCAATGGCTTGGATGGTCTTCTCCGCTGTTTAATTTTAATAAAACCTTTTTAAGTGTGCCACGTTTGCTGCATATCATTGCCTTATCAGTATTCATCCTTTGCTTGCCTAGCTTGCATAAATTGTTTCATGTCTCCAAACAGAATCCCTTAGCAATTCTAGGAAAACACACTTTACCTGTCTTCATCACAGGGACTCTTTTTGCTATGTTTGGACAAATTGTAAAAACAGTGATGGTGGAGACGTTTTTTTTCGATAGCATCCTCATCATAAGTGGTATTGCTACGCAGTTTGGGGTTGCCTATTATTATGAAAAACGTCCATTTTTTCAGCAGTTTTTTCAAAGAAACCCTCTCAGAAGGAGGTCTGTTAGTCTGTGATTTCGTGCTTTTGACACGTTAACCTTAGTGTGAGAAGCACATTGCACAAAAGTTTTAAAAGAGGTACTCAATAAAAAGTATTTTACACAGCAGAACAAAGAAACTTTTTAACCCTTACTTCGTTGAGTGTCATAATTTTTGTGCTGGTATTTGGAGTATAAAAGCGTGAGCGTATATAAACATCCTTATGATGATGAGCCTATCATTATGATTGAGCATAATGCTTTTGAAATTGCTTTTAATCGTCTCTATGAAGAAACGATGACGTTGATTGAAGAAACAGCAACCTATATCGATACAGAAGGGAAACTAGCAGCACGTTCTCTCTCAACAGAGATTTCTGCAACTTATGCAAAAGAAGCTATGTATTTAAGTACGCGGCTTATGCAAATTGCCTCTCAATTGCTTCTGCTTCGTGCTGAGCGTGACGGGGAAATGTCACCAGAACAAATACAAAAAGAAATAGCAAAAATATCGCTTCATACACCAACATTGGAACGAGAAAGCCCGCATTGGCAAGAGTTGCCAGAAGTTTTTCGTAATTTTGTTGCTCATTCACTTCGTCTGGAAGCACGTATGCAATATATGCGTACTGGTAAAGAAGAGCGATCTTCTCAAGTCTTGGAGGAGGATAATCCAGTGGGAAAACAAATTGAATTACTTAAAACAGCATTTGGGCGTTCTTAGAAAATTTTGATCTTGTTTCTTTTCCATTTGGCCGTATGCTTCTTCTATCGAACGAATTTTTATCTATCTCCTTGGTTTGTTATTTTGTATTCTTTCCTTTATTTGTTGTGCTACGTCGTCTCTGTTCAAGCGCAGAAAAAACAGATAGGCTTGTTTTATGATAGAGACAATTTGTATTATAGTCATTGGTCTCAGATTATGGCATCAAGGATGGGGTGTTATCGGTCTCTTATGCAAGTGCGGGAAATCTTATGCAAGTGTGGGAAAATAGATAGACTTTGATTTATGGCAGAGACAATTCGTATTATAGGCATTGATCCAGGATTACGGCATACAGGATGGGGTGTTATTGATCTCTCCGGTAATCGTCTTCAATTTATTGCAGCAGGAACGCTTTCTTCTGATGTACGGTGTGATCTTGCTTCTAGGTTATGTCAGCTTTATAAGGGGCTTTCACAGATTATGCACCAATTTATGCCTCATGAAGCTGCTGTAGAACATGTGTTTGTTAACAAAGATGCTACGGCAACTTTAAAACTTGGTCAAGCGCGTGCTATTGCATTGCTTGTTCCAGCACAAGCAAACCTTCCAGTTTTTGAATATGCTCCAAATAAAGTAAAAAAATCGGTTATTGGTGTTGGGCATGGCACAAAAGAGCAAATTCATATGATGGTAAAAGTTCTGCTTCCACGTGCCGAATTTAACAGCAATGATGCAGCGGATGCTCTCGCACTTGCTCTTTGCCATAGCACGCACCGTAGCAGTATTTCTCATCGTTCGAGGATTATGGCATGATTGGCAAATTAAAAGGTACTCTTGAACATCTTTTTGATGATCATATACTTGTTGATGTTCATGGTGTGGGGTACGTCGTTTTTATATCAAATCGGCTGCGTCCTTCTTTACCGGCTCTTGGTGAGAGTATAAGTCTTTTTATTGAAACACATGTTCGTGAAGATTCCATTCGCCTTTTTGGTTTTGCTACAAGTGCTGAACAAGAGTGGTTTTGTCTGCTGCAAAATGTTCCTGGTGTAGGAGCGAAGGTTGCCTTGGCAATTTTAGGTACTTTATCACCAGATGAATTAGCGCAAGCAATTGCATTAAACGATGTTGCGATGATTAGTCGTGCTCCGGGCGTTGGTAAAAAAGTCAGTGAAAGAATTGTTGGTGAACTCAAAAGCAAAACTTTACCATTTGATGAGAATATGATCCATATTGCTCCCACTCCTCGTGTAGAGGGAGCCAATCAGCTCAATAACGATGCACTCTCTGCTTTGATCAAGCTTGGTTTTGAGCGTGAACAAGCAGCCCGTGCTCTTGCTTTAGCGATGAAAGATCTTGAAGAGGAAAATGTTTCTTCAGCACTGCTTATTCGCCATAGCCTCAAATTGCTTTCCCCTCCTAGTTAGGATGAGTTCATAATGCATAAAGACGAAAATCAACGCCTTTTGGGGGCTGTTCCCCTTCCTAACGATCCAGATCGTTCTTTGAGACCACAAGTCCTAGATGATTTTATTGGTCAAGAAGCTGCGCGAGCGAATTTGAAAATATTTATTGAAGCAGCAAAAGCACGTCAAGAAGCCCTAGATCATGTTTTGTTTGTCGGACCACCTGGTTTGGGAAAAACAACGCTTTCACAGATTATGGCCAAAGAATTAGGCGTTAATTTTCGTTCCACTTCAGGTCCGGTTATCGCAAAAGCAGGAGATTTGGCAGCCCTTTTAACTAATCTAGAAGAGCGTGATGTCCTTTTTATTGATGAAATTCATCGTTTAAGTCCAGCAATTGAAGAAATTCTTTATCCTGCTATGGAAGATTATCAGCTCGATCTTATCATTGGTGAAGGTCCTGCAGCACGGTCGGTGAAGATTGATCTTGCTCAATTTACTTTGGTAGCAGCAACGACGCGATTAGGGCTGTTGACCACACCATTACGAGACCGTTTTGGTATTCCAATTCGGTTAAACTTTTATACCATAGAGGAATTAAAATATATCGTTCAGCGTAATGCTCGTCTTTTTTCGGTACAAATGAGTGATGATGGTGCCCATGAAATTGCGCGTCGGGCACGCGGGACTCCGCGGATTGCTGGAAGGCTTTTACGGCGGGTTTGTGACTTTGCTTTGGTTAAAGGGGCAAAAAAAATTGATCGTACCATTGCCGATGAAGCACTCTCTCGTTTGGAAGTGGATCATCTGGGGCTTGATCCACTTGACCATCGCTATTTGTTACTCATTGCTGAAACTTTCTTAGGTGGACCGGTGGGGATTGAAACAATTGCAGCGGTTCTCTCAGAACCCCGTGATGCCATTGAAGATATTGTTGAGCCTTATCTTCTTCAACAAGGTTTTATTCAGCGTACCGCTCGTGGAAGAATGCTTACTCAAAAGGCTTGGAGCCATTTAGGGCTTTGCGCTCCAGTCTCCACGACTTCAGCACAAAAACGTATATATGATAGCCAAGACTCTTCATCCCACCAAACAACTTTATGGGAGGAAGATGATAACTGATATATCCTCTTCAAAAGATCATCTGTATCTTACAGAGAAAAAATATTGCGTGAGTGAATGTTTATCCAAAAAGCCTAGAGCCATTTAGGACTTAGCGTTACGTTTTTCACGATTTCAACATAAAAATGCAGTTAATTGCTCGATGTTCAAGAGCAATCACTTCACCAAATGATTTTATGAGACATCAGATGACTAAAAAATCTTCTTTAAAGAGCAATCATACAAACAGTTTTCATGATTTTCAGGTACGCGTTTATGTTGCTGATACAGACTTTTCTGGTGTGGTTTACCATGCGCGCTATTTGGAGTTTCTTGAACGGGGACGTTCAGAATTTTTACGGGATATAGGTTTTAACAACGAGATGTTGGTAGCCGGTGTTGAGGGTGAAAAACTGTTTTTTGTTGTACGTCATATGGAGATCAACTTTTTACGACCAGCACAAATCGATAATCTTTTAACACTCAAAACGCGGATTACTCACATTCAAGGGGCACGTTTTTTTATGGAACAATGTATTTTATGTGAGGATATTTTGTTGGTAACAGCAAAAGTTGAAATTGCTCTTATTAATGAAACAGGAAAACCACGACGTTTACCTAAAGGACTTTTTGCAATAATTTCCGTTTAAAAAGTATACTTTGTTTAACAAAGTGGATAGTATATAAACTCTTTGCTGAAGAGAAACGAGTTTTTTCTTAAATTTAGAAACTATAAAACAATTTGCTTTATTAAATTGTTACAAGGATACTTTTTTACTTAGAAAGACAAAAATTATGCCGCATATAGAACTAACGAATCCAGAAGCAATTGGAATGTTACGCTTATTTATGCAAGCGGGATTGGTTGTTAAAGTTGTTATGGTTGGATTGCTGTTAGCATCTGTATGGAGCTGGGCAATTATTTTTGATAAAATCTTTACTTACCGGAGAATATGGCGCGAAATAAAACAATTTGAACATACATTTTGGTCAGGAAGACCTTTAGAAGACCTTTACGCAGCGTGTAAAAAACAGCGCACCTGTAGCATATCTGCAGTTTTTATGGCTGCAATGGGCGAGTGGCAAAAATCCCTTCAAAAAGGAATTCATGCATCACTCAGTTTGCAGAGCAGAATTGATAAGGCTATGGATCTGACTTTGGTGCGTGAAAGTGCAAAAATAGAATCACAATTAGGTTTTCTTGCAACACTTGGATCCGCAGGACCTTTTATCGGACTTTTTGGAACGGTCGTTGGTATTATGGGGTCATTCCTTTCTATTTCAGCTTCTCAAAACACTTCGCTTGCAGTTGTTGCTCCAGGTATTGCTGAAGCACTTTTAGCAACTGCCATCGGTTTATTTGCAGCAATTCCAGCAGTGATTGCCTATAACAAATTGATCAATGAAAGTGCAAAAATTATTGCACAAATAGAAAACTTCGCTGATGAATTTTCTACAATTGTGTCACGGCGTATTGATGAGACACGTACATCTCATCCATCATTATAAGGGAAGAATTTTATGGGAATTTCTGTTACTTCTTCTCACAAAAAAACACGCAGACGACATCGCTCACATAACCAACTGATGAGCGAGATTAATGTTACACCATTTGTTGATGTTATGCTGGTGTTGTTGATCATTTTTATGGTTTCTGCTCCACTCTTGGTCAATGGTGTCCCTCTTGATTTGCCTAGTAGTCAAGCCGGACCCGTGCGTGCGCAGAGCACGCCTCTCACAGTTTCACTTGATGCTTTGGGACGTCTGGCCATTAATCAAGATTATTACGATACATCTGAAGCTTTGATTGCACAACTTAAAGCTCAATTGGAAATAGACCCTGAACAAAAAAACCAACGTATTTTTGTACGTGCCGATAAAACTGTTGAATATCAAAAAGTGTTACAGCTGCTTGCCGAACTTCAAAAAGCAGGTTTTTCACAAGTTGCTTTAGCAAGTCTCGTACAATAAGATTATTATAAACCTATCATATATTGCATGCAAAATAACAAACAGTCCTCAAAAATAAAAAACACAAGGTATGGAGATGAACAAAGACTCTTATCATAGTATAAAACGAGGCTTGGCTTTATCCCTTACAGTGCATGCGATTTTTCTCATTTGGGGCGCTTTTCACTTTACCAGTTCCGTTTCTTTACCACAACCGTTGGAAGCTATTCCGATCACTTTTGCTCCTTTATCTCAAGAATTTGCCTCTCAACGAGGTGCGTTAAACGTTCCTGTGCGTGCGATTCCATCAGAAAAACCAACAATTAAACCACAAGAAAAAGAAGAAGCACATCATGTTGGGGAGGGAAAGATAGATAGCATAGCACCCTTCAAACCAAACGAAAAACCAAAGCTCGTTGAAACAACCTCTTCGCTATCAGGGGAAAAGAAAACACCAGAGGAATCTTCCACACTCTTTGAAAAACAAGAATTCTCTAAAACAAAAGTGGAAGATATTTTTGAGAAGGTTACACCAGAGGTGCCCTTAGAGAAGCCAGAGGTTGCTGAGAAGGTTACACCAGAGGTGCCCTTAGAGACACCAGAGGTTGCTGAGA